>DASZGT010000161.1:0-10002 GCA_035938575.1 Acidimicrobiales bacterium | reverse complement strand
TGTTCGCGTTGGCGCCCCCGCTGATCAGGTCTTATGCTGCCGCGGCGCCCCTAGCTCAACGGTAGAGCAGCGGATTCTTAATCCGCAGGTTGGGTGGTTCGAGTCCCCCGGGGCGCACCGGGTCGGCGACAGTTCCGTGATCGGGCTCGCTACGTTCCCTGGGTCCACCTGACGTCGGGCACCGAGAGTGCCGGGGCCACGCGTTGCTAGTGTGCAACCCGACACCGGCCTGGAGCCAGACTCTGGTGGCGGTCAAGACGCCGGCGATCGCACTCAGTGAGTTGAAATGATTCGTGCCATAGCAGCGATCGATGACCGCCTGGGGCTGGCCACCGACACGGGGATCCCGTGGAATGTGCCGGCAGATGTCGCGCACTTCCGAGCGATGACAGCATCGTCCAACGTTCTGATGGGATATGCCACGTACGCGGAGTTCGAGCGTCCCATGCCGGAACGGATCAACTACGTCGCCACGAGGCGTGGCGAAGCATTGAGAACTGGATTTGTAGGGGTGGACGACTTGGGGTCATTCCTCTCCGACGGTCTTGTTGGTGACATCTGGGTAATCGGCGGTGCCATGGTCTACGCGAGCACCCTCCCGTTTGTTCAGGAGCTCTCGTTGACTCGCGTCCAAGGTGACTTCGGCTGCACCAAGTTCTTTCCGCCCTTCGAGACCTCGTTTCGGCTGGCCACGGATGCGGTGCCACGGGCAGCCGACGGGGTACCCGCCATTCGCATTCAAACCTGGCAGCGCGACCTCGGTCTCAGCAGATCAAAGGAGGCAGAGGACAGATCTTCGTCGTCGTCGTAACCGGCACGGTCGTGGTCGTCGTCGGCGGCACACTAGTGGTGGTGGTCGTGGTCGTCGGCGGCACACTAGTGGTGGTGGTCGTGGTCGTGGGCGGAACGATGATGATGGTGGTGGTCGTGGTGGTGGTTGTGGGCGGAACGATGATGACGGTGGTGGTCGTGGTGGTGGGCGGCGGTAGCGGCTTCGTCGTGGTGGTCGTGGGTGGTAGGCCCCCGCCCGTCGGGGTCGCCGTCGGCGGTGGCAGCGGTCCGAAGACCGGGAATGCCGGCAGGAACGACGGGAGGCTCACTGGCGCCGTGGCCGCATGGCCCGGTGCGGCCGGCGCCGTGAACGGAAGCAGGAAGGGGGAAGCGGCTGTCGCCGACGCCTTGCCGGCGGGCGCGGGAGCCTGTGGCTTCGGAGCGGGCGGCGGGCTGGGAGCGCTCCCGTTGGTGATGATCGGCGGGGAGTCTCCCGTCGGGGCGATCACCCCGACAGAGGAAAGCACCTTTGTGCCGGTGCCGCCCACAAAGAACACCGTGACCAGTGCGCCGATGATGATGGCTCCGGAAACGCTCATCACCCAGCGCCAGAACTTCTCGTCTTCTGGCATCGGGCTGTTGGGTTGCTTGTTGATGTGAGCACCTCCTCTCGCAGGCAGAATTCGTCTCCTCCGCACGCCGTGCGACCCCCATCAGGTTTGCACAATCCGTGGTTGACGTCACTGACGATGCGCCTCGAGCGACCTGGTTGTGGGTGACACGCCGGTGACCTGGGCATTTGCCCCGAAGACCCTCTGCATCGGCCCATCGTCCAGGGCCACTTTTCGGACAGTGCACGCGTGGATCCTCGCGGTCGGACTCCTCTGCTGGAGCCCCATCGGGGCACCATCCGCTCGCTCCTCGATCGACCCGTCGCTCAGCTGGCGCCACTGCTCCGGTCAGGGGTGCCCGGGCGGGTGGACAGCCAGCGGTGGAGCCCCGCAGCATTGGAGTGCACGCCGTTCATGACCTCGAGCTTCTCGCGATGCTGCTCAGGAACACCGTCAAGGTCTGACTGGAATGCGGCCGACAGCGCGGCGGCAATGTCCTCTCCATTCTGAAATGCCGCCTCCGCCACCTCCGCCCACCTCCGCAAGGTCCCATCGGCCTCATCGAGAACGCCCATCGGGTCGGCCAGGAGCCCGTAGTGGGCCAGGGCCAGGCCCGTCGGGCGCCGCTCGGCGAAGCGCTGCAGCGAATGGAGGGCCGACCCGAGATCAAAGTCCGGCGGAGGCGTCGAGGGCCGGAGCACCCCGCCGTCGGGCAGCTTCACACCCACGGCGTCACCGGCGAACAGCACGCCACTCAGCGAGTCGTGCAGCGCCAGGTGGTGCTTGGCGTGACCCGGCGAGTCCACGGCCGTCAACGATCGCGTCGGGCTGACTCGGATTGCCTCGCCGTCCTCGAGAACGTGGATCCGCTCCGGCGGGGTGGGGTCGAGTCGGCCATAGAGCGAGTCGAGGAGCGGGCCGTAGACCCGAGACGCCGAATCGATGAGCTTGGTCGGGTCCGCCAGATGGCGCGCACCCTTTTGGTGGACATAGATGGTGGCCCCGGGAAACGCTCGGGCGACGTCGCCGACCCCACCGGCATGATCGAGATGGATGTGGGTTACCACCACCCCAGCCAGATCCGAGGCACCCAGACCGACTCTGGCCAGCAGGTCCAGCAGGGCGGGGACCGAGCTCTGGCTCCCGGTCTCCACCAACACCGGGGCATCGCCCTCGATCAGATAGCCCGCGGTGACGTGCTCCCATCCGCCGAGAAGCGTGTCGAGCTCGATGACACCGTCGGCCACGGTAATCCCCGCGGCTGGGATGGTGGGATCATCCGGATCGAACGGATGCGAGTGTCCCTGGCTCATGCTGGGTGCCCGGCGATCGACCGGTGGTCCTGGGTCCTCTTCATGCCGACGTCTCCCTCCGGTCCGAGTTGTCCGAGTACAGCCACGTCCTAGGACCGTTGGGTCGGACTCTTTCGTGCTCCGGTGGCTCGTGCTCCCATGGCCTTCGCCCTGGCGTTCTTCTTGGTCGCTCCCGGGGCCGTCTCCGCGGTCGTGCCGTTGCCACGAGTCGAATCGGCGGACCTGATCGTCTCGGCGTCGCCCGCTCTCTTGGACGACCGCTTTGCGGTTGCCGTCCTGCTCGCTACGGCCTTTGCACCCTTGGCCCTCTTTGCTGCCGTCCCGGCCCCCCTGGCCGTCCTCGCTGCCTTGGCCCTGGTGGCCCCCTTCGGATCCCGGCGGTCCGTCGTCGTCTTCTTGTCGGCCGGCGCCGTGGCCGGAGCGTGTTGGATCGCAGTGCGCGCACGCCTCGCCGGGGCCTTCGACGCGGCCGTGGCCCTCGCGTCGCGCGCTCCACCGGCGGGACCCGAGACGACCGCTTTGAGGGCACGGGCCGCACTGCCGGGAGTATTGGGGTCGACGTTCTGGACCACCGCGTGGATCGCGTCCCGGGCCGAGAAGCCACCCGATTGGAGAGTCCCGCCCGTTCTCGTGCTCCGGGTCAACGACCTTCGGGCGAGACCGAGCATGACATGGTTCGCGGTGGGCTTCTCGTGCCCCGCGATCTTCGAGGCCGAGTTGACCAGCGACACATGCGAGAAGGCCTGCGGGAAGTTGCCTACCAGGCGCCCGACCACCGGGTCGTACTCCTCGGAGAGCAGTCCCAGGTCGTTGCGCAGGCCCAACAACCGGTCGAGGAGTTGACGGGCGTCGCGGTCGCGACCGAGCAGAGAGAGACAGTCGGCCAACCAGAACGAGCAGGCCAGAAAGGCCCCCTCACGTCCCGTCAGGCCATCAACGTCACCCGTGTCCGCCGTCCGGTAGCGGAGGACGAACCCGCCCTCCACCAGTTCGCGCTCCACGGCCTCGATGGTGCCCCGAACCCGTGGGTCGTGTGCAGGGAGGAAGCCCACCAGAGGAATCATCAGCAGGCTGGCGTCGAGCTCGTCGGAGCCGTAGTACTGGGTGAACGAACCCTTGCCGGCGTTGAAGCCCTCGCCGCAGACCTGGTCGTGGATCTCCGCGCGAATCTCCTTCCACTCGTCGACAGGTCCCTCCATGCCGTACTCCTCGGCGGTCTTGATGGCGCGATCAATCGCCACCCAGGCCATGACCTTGGAGTGGGTGAAGTGGCGCCGCGGGCCCCGGACCTCCCAGATGCCGTCGTCCGGCTCGCGCCAGCCGTCCTTCAGGAAGTCCATGAGGGCCAGTTGGAACTCCCACGTTCGGTCCTCGGCACGTTCGTGGGTCTGCGATTCGTACAGCGCTGACATCACCTCGCCGAAGACGTCCAGCTGAAACTGGCCGGCTGCGGCATTGCCGATGCGCACCGGTGCGGAGTCCTGATAGCCGGGGAGCCAGTCGATCTCCCACTCGTCCAGCCGGCGCTCGCCGGCGGCCCCGTACATGATCTGCAGCTGGGCCGGATCACCGGCCGTAGCCCGCAGGAGCCAGTTTCGCCACGCCATGGCCTCCTGATAGAAGCCTCCTCGCATGAGGGACTCGAGGGTCAGTGTGGCGTCGCGCAGCCAGCAGAACCGATAATCCCAGTTGCGGCTGCCTCCCAACGTCTCGGGCAGCGAGGTGGTGGCGGCGGCGACAATGCCACCCGTCGGCTCGTAGGTGAGGGCTTTGAGCGTGATGAGCGAGCGCATCACGGCATCCCGATGATCGCCGACATAGGTGCACTGCGACGACCAATCGGTCCACCACAGCTCGGTGTCCTGGATCGCATATCCGGCATCCACCGGGCGGGGAGGCTCTTCGCTGGCCGGGAACCAGGTGAGCGAGAAGGGGACCCGCTGGCCTTCGGTCACCGTGAACTCCCCGACCGTGGAGAAGTCTCGACCTTTGCATTCGATGGGGGTCCAGAGCGAAAGGCCGTCGGGACCGGCGATGGCCTGCAGGGTGCCGTCCATCCGGCGCACCCACGGGACGATCTGGCCGTACCCGAATCGGATGGTCAGCTCCATCGTCATGGTCACCTTGCCCCGCACGCCCTCGACCAGGCGCACTACCTCGGGGTGCTGCTGCCGGATAGGCATGCAGTCCACCACCCGGACCGTGCCCTCGTCGGTCACGAACTCCGACTCGAGCACTAGGGTGTCGCCCCGGTAGTGGCGGTGGGCGGCGAGGTGGGAGCCCTTGGGAGCCAGCTTCCACGATCCGTGGTCCTCGTTGCCCAAGAGCTTGGCAAAGCATGCGGCCGAATCGAAACGGGGCAGGCACAACCAGTCGATCGAACCGTCCCGGCCCACCAGTGCTGCCGTATGCAGATCGCCGATGATCCCGTAGTCCTCGATGCAAAGCGTCATGTCCCCATGTCTAGTCGGGGGCATCCCGGGGGGGCCCCGGGTGACCTCCCGACTGGGTTCCTCCGGGTCAGCCGGGGGCGCAGGCACCGGTGCCGATCGCCGCCGAACCGGACTCCGCCTGCACCACCCGGGACAACACCCCCGGCGAGGTGAGTGCGTATCCGATGTCCCCGTTGGTGGTGGAGCGTGAGAAGACCACGCCGATCACCTCGCCGTCCGGCTGGACCAAGGGGCCGCCCGAGTTGCCCGGTCGGACCACCGCCTGCACCTCGTACACGTTGCGCACCGTGAGACCCTGGCCGTAGATGTCGCGACCCTGGGCTTGGAACACCGCCATGACGCCGGCCGGCGCCGCCGTGAACGGACCGCCCCCCGGGTAGCCGAGCACTGCGGCCTCGACCCCCCGTGAGACCTGGTCGGGATCGAGTTGCAGTGACGGCTCGTTGAGGCCGCTCACCCGCATGATGGCGAGGTCGTAGGAAGGATCGAAGAGCACGACGACCGTCGGGTGCGGAAGACCGGAACTGTCCTGGACCACAGGATGGGCGATCCCGGCGACCACATGGGCGTTGGTGACCACGAGGCCAGGACCGACGACAAAGCCCGAGCCCTCCTGGATCTGCCCGCACCCCTCGCCGACGATCTTGACCGTCGACACCCCGGCGCGGATCACTGCCTGTCGGAGGAGGGCATCTCCGGGAAGCGACACCGGGCCGGCTGACGCCGGCGCCAGTTGGGCAAACACCGGTGGGAACCCTTCGGCGGAGAGAAAGCCCTGGACCCGCGAGAACACCGAGGGAGGGGCAGGAAGCAGAGAGTCGAGGGAGCGGATGATCTTCGACTGGTCAATCGATGCGTTGAGGCTCAGCGAGGAGCTGTTCACCAGGGTATTGGCGAGCAGCCAGGCCGCCAGCAGCGAGGCGACCACCGCCACCACCACGCCGAGGGCCGAGTCCACGGAGCCGGCGATCCCCCGGTGCACGCGCCGGAAGGCCAGGTTGCCGGCGATGCGCCCGACGACGCCGCACAGGACGGCGACACCCAGCATGGTGACCAACGCCACTGAGGTCCGGGCCGACTGGGCGTGCACCTGTCTCACGGTGACCGAGGCGAGCATGGCACCGAGGTACAGCCCGATCCAGAACCCCCCGAAGGAGAGCACCTGGACGATTGCACCCAGTCGCAGGCCCTGGATCGCCGCCAACGCCACCACGACCACCACGATGAGATCGACCAGGTTCATGGCGATGGCCGTGTGTCGTTCGTCGAGTCTGAGTTGACGAAGAACCGATGGACCAACACCACCGGCCTACGGTAGACGGACTTCCTCCCCGGCTGGACGTCATCACCACCCCGACCGGTGTCGGCGTGGCAAGATCTCTGGCGCAATCGCACGATCGGTCGCCAAGGGCCGGACGAGGGCACCCACAAGGAGCGAGCGGGTTCATCGTGAACGGCCAGACACCGCCCTCCCGGGGCGTCCGAGCGCTAGCGCTCCAGCCATCAACCCGTTGGGGGTGGAGCCCGCATCCTGTGGCTGCAGCCGGCGAGATCGACACCGACGTCATCGAGGTCCGCTGAGTCCCGTCACCGAAGACTCCACGCGCCGCCTGCCCGGATCGGCCGCTCCAGCGGCGCCGGATCCGCTGCCATCTGATCGGGGAACGGTCATGGCGCCGGGGAAGACCGTGTCCAGATCCATGCTTCACCGCCTCGGTCTCGTGACCTCGCTGCTGTTCGTGATGGCCGCCACAGGAGCCTGCGGTACCAGCACATCGCCGTCCGGCCCGCCATCCGGGGCCCCCGTCGCCAACGGCTCGCCTTGGTTCGGCGCGCTGACCCCCGTCACACTTCCGGCGCCGGTCAACGCCCTCAGCGCGTTGGACTGCCCAACCGCCGCCTCGTGCTGGGCCGTCGGCTCCACCGTCGGGGGAGCCGGTGCGTCAAACGGTGCCGCGGTGATCGCCACCACGGACGGTGGGTCCATGTGGAAGGTTCAGGTCATCCCCGCCACCGTGGGCTACCTGTCCGGAATCTCCTGTTCCGACCAACGCCACTGCGCGGCTGTAGGTCAGGCGGGCCAGGCGCCCATTGGGCAGGGAGCCATGATCACCACGTCGAATGGCGGAACCACATGGACATCGTCACCGCCGCCGCCGGGCATTCTCGACGTCACTGCGGTGTCCTGTCGCCCCGACCGCCGGTGCATGGCCATGGGGACGGCAGCGCTTGGCACGATAGCTCTCGTGTCGGTGTCGCCGGCCTCAGGATGGATGCAAGTCGGGGCACTGCCCGCGGGTGTGACCGGCGCCACCCACATCTCCTGCTCGGACGACCAGCACTGTTGGGTGACCGCTCACACCTCGGTCGATGTGGATCACGTTGCCGGCGTTGTCGTCGTGACGACCAACGGGGGGCGGACCTGGACCACGCTCACCATGCCGACGGGCCTCGGATACCTCACCGGTGTGTCCTGCCTGAGCGGGCCTGTCGCTGGCAGTGGGGCCCTGCCCCTTCCGTCACCGACGACGACCCCGTCCAGCACACCGGTGGCGCCGGCCACCCCGACGACTGCACCCACGACGACGACGAACGGGTCCGGCCCCACCGCCACCAGCGCCCGGGTCGGAGTGGCCGGAGCTCGCTGCACCGTGGTCGGGACCACGGCCCGCAGCCCTGGCGCTGCTCGGACCGGTCACGGACTCATCCTCACCTCGACCAATGGCGGCGCCCACTGGACGAACCAACCGGTGGTCGCCTCCGCTGCTGCCCTCACGGACGTGTCCTGTCCGGCCATGGACTCCTGCGTCGCGGTGGGGAGCTCGGTAGCCACCGCCACCCAGGCCGGGGTGGCGATCTTCACCGGATCGACCGATCATCCCTGGAAGAACGCGGCGGTGGTCGGATCGGCCCAACCCCTGTCGGCGGTGAGCTGCGACTCCAACTCCCGCTGCGTCGTGGTCGGGGAGTCGACCAGCGAGCATCTGGTCGGGGACTGAGGGCGCGGCCCGGCCATCCACCGGGCATCGCGACCCCACCAACTAGCCTCGCTGGCCATGGCAGGGCATCCGTCCCGATGGCGAGGGCTTCCGGGCTCCGCCATGGCGGCACGTCGCCACCCGGAGCTCCGAGAACGGGTGCGCCCGGGCGGGAAGGGCGATCGGCACCCGGGATGACCACCGGAGTGGGTGGCCGGCCACGTGCCCGATGACCGGACCACGGCCACCGAGCTCGGGACGGCTCTCGGGACCCTTCCGTTCCCCACCCTCGCCTCTGCCCTGGCCCGTCGCCCGGATCAGCTGCGCATCGCAGACGGCGGCTGGGACCACCTCGAAGCCATCAGCAGGTCCGGCCGGTTCGCGGCGGAGTTGGCTCTTTCGTTCGCCAACGGCCGGGCGCTGCTCGACGCCCGGGACGGGCTCCGCGGCCGAACTCCCCTGACCATCGAGTGGACCGGGGGGCGACGGCCTCCCGGGGACGAGGTGGCGCCCGTCGACCTCCGCATCGACCACGTCTACCTGGTCAGCTGCAAATACCAATCGGACATTCTGGCCAACGCCTCGCCGGGCCGGTTGTTCGATGGGCTCCTGGCCACCAGCGGGGACTGGGATCGGACCGACTGGTACGAATCCGTGGCGCCCGTCGAGTTCACGGCGCTGTACCGGGCCTGCGTCTCGGCCACCGGCCTGACCGGCTTTCCGCCGGCGCCGTCGGGATGCAGTCGGGACCAGCTCGTCGCCCTGAAGAAGGCCCTGGCCAAGCGGGCCTATCCCGATGCCCCGTCGCGATCGGCCTATGACGCGCTGTGCCGGGCGGTGAGCGCCGCCTCGGCCCGTCGGTGGTCAGAGCGGATCGAGTCGTCGGGCGTTGCACCCGAGACCATGCTGTGGCGCCTGTTGCGCATCGGCAACGCCCCCTATTTCGTCCTCGGGATCGATCGCCGGACCGGTGCACCCGCTCGCTTTCGCATCGCCGACCCGTGGGACTGGCGGGACCAGTTCATCCTGGACGCGTTCGTCGTGACCCCGGTTGTCGCCGGCCAGCCACGAGTCGATTGGACCGGCACCTACCGGACCCGACGGGACGGCGGGTCGCAGAAGGTGGCCGGCCATGTCGAGATTCGGTGGAGCCACGGCCGCTTCGCCCAACCTCCGGAGGCCAAGGTCTATCTCGACACGCCGATGGCAGACCTTCCGGGCTATCACCCCCTCGAGCCGCTCGTTCGCTCGCAACCGACCCTGTGGAGCACCGTCTCACCACACGGGCGGGATGGGCCATGATCGAAAGGTGACGTGGGACGGAGAGTCGTACCAACAGCGGTTCGATGCGCTCGCTGCGGATGGGGCGGACGTCCACGGAGAAGCCGATTTCGTCGCCCAGCTGCACCCGTCCTCCGTCCTCGATGCCGGTTGCGGGACCGGTCGGGTGGCCAGGGAGCTGGCCACGAGGGGCGTCGACGTCGTGGGAGTCGACCGGGATGCGTCGATGATCGCCACCGCCCGCCGGTTGGCGCCCGAACTGACCTGGGTGGTCCGGGATCTCACCGGGTTCGACCTCGGCCGATCCTTCGATGTGGTGCTGATGGCCGGAAATGTTCCGATCTTCACGCCCCCGGGCACCCACGGCGCGCTGGTCGCGGGTTGCGCATCGCATCTGGCCGCGGACGGATCACTCGTCGCCGGCTTCCAACTCGACGAGCGGTACCCGCTCGCCGCCTACGACGAGCACTGCCGGCTCGTCGGCCTCGAGTGCACAGGCCGGTGGTCCACCTGGTCGCGGGCACCCTTCGCAGCGGGCGGGGACTACGCCGTCTCCATCCACCGGGCCACCGGCTGAGCATGGAACCCCGGGAGA
>DASZGT010000160.1:0-3544 GCA_035938575.1 Acidimicrobiales bacterium | reverse complement strand
AGGGACTTGTCGATGACCTGGATCCCTCCCCAGCCGTAGACCACGGCCGTGGCCAGTGCCGCGGTGAGGGTCAGGGCGGCGATGAAGATGCGGGCGTACATGGCCTGGGTCACCCCGATGTCGCGGACCCGGCCGGCCTTGCTCTCGAATGCCCCCCGTTCCTCGGAGGGACGGCCGAACAGCTTGACCAGCAGAGCCCCCGACACGTTGAAGCGCTCGGTCATCGTGTTGTTCATCTGCGCATTGAGCGCGTAGGACTCCCGGGTGATGGAGGACAGCCGCCGACCCACCCGCTTGGCCGGGAGCACGAACACCGGGAGGATGATGAGGCTGATCAGGGTGATCTGCCACGACAACAGGAACATCACGATGAGGACCAGCGTCACGCTGATCAGGTTGGACACCACCGACGACAGGGTGTCGGTGAATGCCTGCTGGGCCCCGATCACGTCGTTGTTGAGCCGGCTGATCAGCGCCCCGGTCTGGGTGCGGGTGAAGAAGGCGATGGGCATCTTCTGGATGTGACCGAACACCTTGGACCGCATGTCGAAGATGAGCCCCTCACCGACCTTGGCCGAGACATAGCGGATGCCGATGGAGAGGCCGGTGTCGGCGACGGCCAGTCCCGCGGCCACCAGGGCCAGTCCGATGACCAGGCCCTTGTCGTTGTGTTTGATCCCGTTGTCGATGATCGAGGCGAACAGCAGCGGGTTGATGACCCCGACCACCGCCTCGATGACCACCAGGACCAGAAACCAACCCAGGATCCTCCGGTAGGGGCGGGCGAATTGGACCATCCGCTTGGCGGTCCCCTTGGTCACCTGCTGCTGGGTGACCGAGTCGTCGCGACGCATGGAGCGCATCACCGATCCGAACTGGCCGCCTCCGTGGCCGCCCATGCCGCCGTGCGCTGCCGTCACGGTCCTCCATTGGGAGCACGAGTCATGTCTCGGACCCTACTGTTCGCGGGGTCCGGTCCATCCCCATGACAGGCCCGGGGCCGGTGCTGCCGGCCGTTCAGGTGACGAGCCCCCGACCGGTGATCGGCGGGAGGTCGAGGGCGGTGAGCAGCCCGGGGGATCCATCCACCACGGCGGGGATGGCATTGACCAGGCGCATGGCCGTGGCCTTGAGCCCGGCCGTGTTGTGGTCGCCGTCGCTGCCCAGCAGCTGGAGGTCGAGGGTGTAGTTGGGCTCCCCGCTGACCTCCACCCGATAGCACCCGTGACCGGCGGGCTGCGGCCATTCCGGGGCCAGGTCGTCGTGGAGGCGGGTCACGTGCTCCAGCACGATCACCGCCTTGCCGTTGCGGATCCCTCGCACCTCGAAGTGGAGCGCGGCGGCGCTGCCCTTCTCGATGGTGCCGGCGTCGACCTCGAAGGTCTCGGTCGCGGGGCGCCGCTCGTACCACTCCTCCACCGAGTCCAACTGGACTTCCAGGCCTGCGGCCAGTTGCCGCACCACGCTGCCCCACGCCATGGTCAGGACCCCGGGCTGGAGGATCATGGGGATCTGGTCGAGGGGTCGCCCGAACCCCATGATGTCGAAGAGCACCATGGGCTGGTTGTAGGTGTTGTAGTTGAGGATCTCAGAGCAGCGCACCTCGTCGATGCGCTCGCTCACCCCGGTCAGCACCAGCGGCAGGGCGTCATTGGCGAACCCGGGATCGACGCCGTTGACGAAGAGGGACACACCGCCCGCCACGGCGGCCTCCTGCACGGGGGTGATCATCGAGTCGTCGACCACGCCGAAGGGATACTGAAGGAACACGGGACCGCTGGAGAGGACGTTGATCCCGGATCGGAGGATGCGCTCGATGTCCCCGAGCGCCTCCATGAGGCGATCGTCGGCCATGGCCGTGTGCACCACCACGTCCGGCCTGAGGTCGAGCACCGCATCGACGTCATTGGTGGCGGCCACTCCGAGGTTGCGGCCGAGGCCCGCCAACTGGCCCGCATCCTTGCCCACCTTGGCGGGATTGGACACCCACAGCCCGACCAGCTCGAGGTCGGGTCGGGCGTCGACACCGGCGATGACGTGCACGCCGACGTTCCCGGTGCTCCAGGCGACGACGCGGAAAGTTCTGCTCATGTGGTGCTCCTCGGTCGGGACGGGACGGCTGTGGGCGTGGCTGAGGGCATGGCGTTTGCGGTGGTCCTCAGAGGTCGGGAAGGCCCATGTCGAGGTTGGGGCTCTCGATCCCCCCGTCGACCTCGAGCACCTTGCCAGTGATGTAGGAGCCGGCGTCCGAGGCCAGATAGACCACCGCGGCGGCGATGTCATTCGGATCGCCGATCCGCTTGAGCGGTGTGCCGGCCTCGAGCGCCATCCGCAGCTCGTCGGTCTGCATCACGATGTCCAGCGCCGAGGTGGCCACTGATCCGACGGCGATGGCGTTGACCCGGATCTGCGGCGACAGGTCGGCCGCCGCCAGTCGGGTGTAGTGGGCCAGTGCCCCTTTGGCCGTCCCGTAGGCCAGGTAGCCGCGCCCGGAGAGCCGCCCCATGGCCGACGAGATGTTGACCGCCGACCCGCCGCCTCCCTCGAGCATCAGCGGCACGGCCGGGCGCAGCAGGGCATGCGCGGTGGCCACGTTGAACTGGAACGCCTGCTCAAGGCGGCCAGGGGAGGTGTCCATGAACGGCCGGGGCATGGCCCCTCCCACGTTGTTGACCACCAGGTCGAGGCGGCCGAAGGCGTCGCGGGCGTGCTCCACCAGGGCGGCGACCGCCTCCAGGTCGCTCAGGTCGGCCGGGACGACGACCGCCCTGCGCCCGACGGCTTCGATCTGGCGGCCCACCCCGCCGAGTTGGTCGGCGGTGCGGGCCGAGATGACCACGTCGGCGCCGGCCTCGGCCAAGCTCACGGCGGTGGCGGCACCGATGCCGCGTCCGGCGCCGGTCACGATGGCGACCTTGTCGGTCATGGCGAAGCGGTCGAGGATCATCCGGCAGGTCTCCTTTGTCGGCGACAGTGATACCAGCCCGGGGCGGGGTCCCGCCACGTTCCCAGAGTGGCGCCTGCCTTCGGGTCGATACAGCTCCGATCCTGGTCGGTCCCGGCCGGGCCGTAACGATCAGTCGGCCAGGTCGACCACGGCCACGATGCTGGTGGGCCGCACCCTGACCACGAGCTCGCCGGGGACGCCGTTGCGGGCCCCGAATTCCTCGGCTCGCTCCTGGCCCATGTAGCGGCCACCGATGACGGCGGCCCAGTGACGAAGATCGCCGAGGTCCTCGCTGAGGGTGGCGACCCCATCGATGATGACGAACGAATGGGGTGGGCGTTCATCATCGATGCACATCGCCACCCGAGGGTCGCGGCGCAGGCTCTTTCCCTTGAGCGTGTCTGTGCCGGTGTTGAAGACGATGTCACCGATGCGGGAGTCGTCGCTTTTGGTCGTCCCGTCCACGACGAACCAGACCGGTGCCACGTGCGGCCGTCCGTCGGCCCGGACAGTGGCCAGCTTGGCGGTGTGCTTCGGCTCGCCGGTGAGGAACGTGAGCAGTTCATCGTCACTCATGGGGCGGGCCATCGGGCGTCT
>DASZGT010000159.1:0-4435 GCA_035938575.1 Acidimicrobiales bacterium | reverse complement strand
GACAGGAAGGTCATGGTGTGACCGGTGGCCGGTGCGTCCACCAGCACCAGGTCGGCGATGCCGCTGCGCTCGATCTGCTTGACCTTCCCCAGCACCAGGATGTCCCGGATGCCGGGGATGGCCCCGGCCACCAGGTCGATGATCCCCGAGGACATCAGTCGCTTGGACACCCGGCGCAGGCCGTGATCGGCCAGGTACTCGAGCAGGGCGTCGTCGGGAGTGATGGTCCGGGCCCGCACCGTCCCGGGCGGGATGGCGGTGGTGCTGCCCGCGTCGGCCTCGTCGATCGACTCCACCCCGGCCGCCTTGAGCACGGAACCGGTGTAGTCGAGGGGGTCGCCGCTCCCGAAGGCAGCGGCGACGCCCTGTCGGCCTTCGAGCTCGACCACCAGCACCGACAATCCGGCTCGGGCGGCCAGATGGGCAAGTGCCGCCACCATGGTCGTCTTCCCCACGCCACCCTTGCCAGCCACGATGAGGACCCGGCTCTGGCCCAGGAAAGCACTGATGTCCATGACCTAGTGGAGCGTAGTGTCCGGGTCCGGTGCCGCCGCTGCACTGCGCCCTTGGCCAGGCGATCCCGACTGTGAGTGGTCCTTTGTCCACGCACCGAGGGTGAGTGCTTAGAAATCCTGGTCAGACCCCTTGTTTCCGGTCACCGGTGGGAGTACCTTCCGTTGCGGGAGAGGAACCCGATGGGTGTGACAGGGGGAGTTGGGCAAGTGGAGCAAGCAGCAGTCGATGCTTGGCAACTGAAGGCGTCGTGCCGTGGACCGCAGGCTGAGATTTTCTTTCCGCCTGCGCACGCCGAGCGCAAGGACGAGAAACTGCAGCGGGAGGACCGGGCCAAGTCGATCTGTCGAACGTGTGCGGTGCGAGCCGAGTGCCTCGATTACGCCATCCGGATCCACGAGCCTCACGGCATCTGGGGTGGCCTGAACGAGATGGAGCGCAAGCAAATGGCGGATCGGCGAGTGGGCTGAAGTCGTCGACTGGCACACGCCTCCCAGTGCGTGAAGGGTGACGCCTGACCCCGAGTCCGGTCTGAACCCGGCCCGAGTCGGTCAGCCCGGTCCGAGGGCCTGTGCCGCCAGCCGCACGCCCTTGCTGGCACAGACGGGACCCGGTTGTTGCGAGGTGGCCGCGCAGATCCCCGCCGTCAGGTAGTTGGCCGACGCCACGATGGCCTGCCCGGTCCTGGAGTGGGTCTGGCTGAGCTCGCCGGCGATGGCCGCCTGGGACTGGCGCACGATGACGGCGGGGCTGTACCCGGACGTGGAGGCCACCATCTGATTGCCGATGTCCACGAAGGGAAGCGACCCGGTGGTGGTCCCCGTGGCGCCGTACCGGTTGACCAGAGCGGACTGGGCCGGGCTCAGCCTGGCGATTCGGGTGAAGGCGCCGTGGGCGTTGACGGCGTCGGAGAACAGCTCGACGCAGGTCAGGGTGAGGTACGGGCTGGAGTAGGACGTGCCCACGAAGCTAAAGGTCTGGATGCCGGGAAAGACGGAGGTTTGCGCAGACTGCATGTTGCGGAGGGTGGAGAAGTGCCCGAAGCGGGACAGGGCCACGATGAGCGGCCACCGCTCCGATCCGCAGAACGGGCAGAACTCGGCCCCGACGAACAGGACCTGGGGCTTGCCCATCGAGACCAGCGACGGTTGCCCGGTGAGCACGGTCGGAGGTACCAGCTGAGCCTCGGGCGAGTTGACCCCGACGGAATCGAACACGGACGGGGGAACATTTGTCAGCGCCGAGACGACGTCGTCCGCGGTCATCGTGCGCTGGACCGTCTGCGGTGTGGACGGCGACCCGGCCAGGGCATAGATCACCAGAGCGATGACACCGACCAGGATGACCATCACGGCAACCCAGACGAACCGGGCCGTGCGCCTCGACGGATCGTGATGCTCCGGTTCGCTGCTGTCCAACGGTCCACCGTTACTCGCCAAAGGGCCAGGCGTCGATGCGCCGGATCCCGGATCGCTCACATCGCCGTCCGCCTCGGGGTGCAACTACTCCCCGTCTCGTGATGGGTCATCCCCGGCCACGGTCGGCTGGAGGTACCCGGGAGCGAGCACCACCGGTGATGCCGTCACGATGATCACGAAGAGGATGAAGGTGATCACGTGCACCGACGAGCACCACAGGCAGATGGCCTTGATGAGAAAGAGCTCGGCGATGATCAGGTAGAGGATCATCGCGACCCCGGTGACCGACAGCAACAGCCGGGCCAGATGGACCCGCCGGTCCTCGGACCGCCAGGCCACCGGCAGGCAGAGGGCGATCATCGGGATGAAGAAGGCCAGGCCGAGCACTGCCACCGGGATACCGGCGATGTGCGACTGGGCACTGGTGGTGACGGTTTCGCAGTTGAACGTGCTCGTCTTGGGGCAGGCCAGGGTCAGATGGGTGTCGAAGTGGGTGATGGTCAGATAGATGGACACGCCGAGCCCGGCCGCGCACAGCAGCAGGGTGGCGATGGGCTGCCACCGCAGCGAGGGCATGGTCGAACTCCCCGGGTACCGGGATCAGCCCAACTTCAGGGCTTTGGCGGCGGCCTGGACTCCCGGGCTGGTGCAGACCGAGGCCGGCGCCCCCTTGGTGCTGGCGCAGATGGCCGCCGTCATGTAGTTGGCCGTGGCGACGATGGCCTGGGTGGCGGGGTTGGTGGGATCGCTGAGACCACCGGCGATGTCGGTCCACGACAGGTTGGCCAGGACGGCGGGGCTGAAGCTGGCCCCGGAGAAGAGGGCCACGTTGCCGATGTCGATGAACGGGAAGGAGATCCCCCCGCTGGTACTGGCGTTGGGGAGGAATTTCGAGCTGCTGTACTTGGTGAGTACGGCTGCCTCTTCTTTGGTGGGGTTCTGCAGCGTCGTGTAGGGGGGTGACGCACCGGCCAGGGGCACGTTGCTGTACTGCTCCACGCCACTGAAGGTGAGGTACTGGCTGGTGAAGGTGACCCCGTGGTAGCTGAAGGTGTGGGTGGCCGGGTAGACGTCCGAATGGGACGAGGCTGTGGTCTTGAGGTCGGACCAGGTGCCGAACCGGGACAGCGCCGCCGTGATGGCCCAGCGCTCCGCGGCACAGAAGGGGCAGTACTCGGCCCCGTAGTAGAGCATGGCCGGCGTCTTGCCCTGGAGGGTGAGGGGTGGCTGGTTGCTCAGGACCACCGGCGCCGTCACCTGCACCTGCGGAGAGGTGACGCCGACCTTGTTGTAGACGGAGGCCGGGATGTTGGTGACGTCCTGCACCACCGACGCCGGGGCCGGTGTCACCGCGGTGAAGTCACCCGCCGACGCCGAGTTGCCGCTGGCCAGCTTCACGATCACCAACACGGCCACGATCACGATGACCAGGCCGACCGCGCCCCACGCCATCATGGCGCCGGACAGTCGACGCGGCTGGGGGACCGGGGCGGGCCGACCGCCGGGCCGCGGGGTGTTGCCTCCCTTGCCCCCACCGGGACCACCGGGCTTGCCGGCCTTCGCCGTCGGGGCCTTCCCGGTCGCCGTCTTGCCGGTCACCGACCGACTCTGGGCCCGGCTGCGGTCCTTGGCACTCTGGCCGGCAGACCCGCCGGGGCCGTTGGCGGGCTTGGGTTTGTTCCCCCCGGTCTGGGTCTTGTTCTGGTCCTGAGCCATGGTTCCGCAGTCCCCGATTCGCTAACTGATCGCTGTGAGCGTAACTGGTCGGCCAGGGGGTCTGGGGTCGGTCGACCGGGACGACCGGGGACCTCGGCCGAACGGGTGGGGCACCCTCGGTGTTCGGTTGGCCGCGCGCCGTGGATGAACCGCCTCGACCGAGGAGTTCGGGCCTACACTGAGCGGCCATGTCGGAAGCGACCATGGGGCAGGACGACCGGGAGCCGGCGGACCAACCGGATCGGTCGGATGTGGCGGCGGGGATCGACTGGGATGCGGTCGTCGTCGACGGACATCGGGTCCGGTACGGGGTCACCGGCACCGGCCCGCCCGCCCTCTTCCTCCACGGATGGGGGCTCCGGCCCAACGCCTACCGGAGGCCCATCGAGGCCATGAGCCGCGCCGGATGCCGCGTCTACGCGCCGGCACTGCCGGGGTTCGGCGGAACGCGCGAGCTGGCGGCGGAACACCGCACCTTCTCGGGCTACGCCACCTGGGTCGGGAGGTTCCTCGACGCCGTGGGCGAGGACAAGGTCGCCCTGGTCGCCGGGCACTCGTTCGGCGGCGGTGTGGCCACCGCCTTCGTCTACGAACAGCCCTGGCGGGCCTCGGCCCTGTTGTTGGCCAACGCCATCGGCAGCCCCACCTGGGCACTGTTCCCCAACGAGGTCCGCACCATGGTGGAGCGCCCGGTGTGGGACTGGGGACGCCATTTCAGTACCGACCTGTTGAACTCCCCACGACTGTTCCGGCTCCTGCCCGCCCTGTTGGAGGACTTCATCCCCAAC
>DASZGT010000158.1:0-3733 GCA_035938575.1 Acidimicrobiales bacterium | reverse complement strand
GCTTCTCGGCGCTCCCGCCCACCCGTTCGTGGCCGTGGTGGGGGGAGCCAAGGTCGCCGACAAGCTCGGTGTTCTCGAGGCCCTCCTCGATCGGGTGGATGCCCTGGTGGTCGGGGGAGGCATGGCCTTCACCTTCCTGGCCGCCGCCGGCCATGATGTGGGTGGCTCCATGGTGGACGGTGATCGGGTCGCCGACTGCGCCGCCCTGTTGCAGTCGGGCAAGCGGATTCTCCTGCCCACGGACATCGTGGCCCTCGAACCGGGCGCCGAGTTCGGGTGCGACTGCTCGGGAGGCGAGGTCCGCACCGTCGGCGAAGACATTCCGGACGGGTGGCAGGGCCTGGATATCGGCCCGGACACCATCGAGGCGTACCGCCGCGAGATCGAGCCTGCCGGCACCGTCCTGTGGAACGGCCCCATGGGCGTCTTCGAGGACGCGCGGTTCGGCTCGGGAACGGCAGGGGTGGCCCGCGCCGTCGCCGGCTGCGCCGGCTTCACCGTGGTAGGTGGGGGCGACAGCGCCGCGGCAGTGGACGAGCTCGGACTGGGCGACCAGATCAGCTTCATCTCCACCGGCGGCGGCGCCTCCCTCGAGCTGCTCGAGCACGGTGATCTCCCGGGACTGGCGGCGCTCCGGGGCGCACCGAACGCCCCGGCATCCTCTGACCGCCCGGCCCGGTCGAACGGATCCCACCCGGGCCGGCGGCGGCGGTGACCGACGGTCGCGTGCGTCGGCGGCCGCTGATCAGCGGCAACTGGAAGATGAACTTCGACCACCACCAGGCCCTCCATGCCGTGCGGGACCTCGGCCTGCGCCTGCAGCCCTCGGATGTCGGACCCGTCGACGTCTCCGTGCATCCTCCCTTCACCGACCTCCGTACGGTGCAGTCGGTCATCGAACCCGAGGGCATACCCGTGGCCCTCGGAGCGCAGAATTGCGCCGTGGCGGACTCGGGGGCCTACACGGGGGAAGTCAGTGCCCTGATGCTGGCCAAATTGCACGTCGAGTACGTGATCGTCGGTCATTCCGAGCGGCGAACGCTGTTCGGCGAGACCGATGAACTCGTGGTGGAGAAACTGAAGGCCGTGTTGCGAAACGGCATGACCCCCATCTGCTGTGTGGGCGAGACGGCGGAGGAGCGGGACGGCGGGCTGACCAGGGACCGACTGACCAGCCAGCTGCAGTCCGCGCTCGGAAGCCTGCCACCCGAGTCCGTCGGTGCCATGGTCATCGCCTACGAGCCCGTGTGGGCCATCGGCGCCGGGCAAGCGGCCACGCCCGAGGACATCCAGCAGGCGGCCCAGTTGATCCGTGAGGTGGTCGGAAAATGCGCCAACACGGAAGCGGCCGGCCAGGTGCGGATCCAGTACGGAGGATCCGTGAGCGAGGAGAACACCGAGTCGGTGGTCCGATGCCCGGATATCGACGGCCTCCTGGTCGGAGGGGCCAGCCTCGATACGGCGGCATTCGTGGGCATCATCCGGGCCGCGGCACGGGTCGTGGGTTGAGTTTGGTAGCGTCTCCACCGGTCCCGAGCCAGAGGAGAGCGTTCGCGTGTTGACCGCAGTGATGGTCGTGTTACAGGTCCTGGCCAGCCTCGCGCTCATCTTTCTGATCCTCATGCACAGCGGAAAGGGCGGTGGCCTCTCCGACATGTTCGGGGGTTCGATGGGCTCGGCGGCGGCCGGATCCACGGTGGTCGAGAAGAACCTCGACCGGATCACCGTCACGGTCGCGGTGATCTTCGCCTTCACCAATCTGATCCTCATCCTGCGTCTGCAGTGAGCCAGAACGGCGCCGATGCCGTCGAGCGCCGTCCGCGCATTGCGGTGCTGTGGCGGAAGCACCGCGCCCGGTGGACGCTGCCGCTCGTCATCATCCTGATCATCGGCCTCGTCGCCATCATCGACCACCTGGGGTCCCACCGGATCAGCCAGGTGGTCAAGCCGACGCCGTCTCCGCTGGTCGCCGCCACCGGGGGAACGGCCATCGTCGATCTGGACCGTGCGTGGAACGGTTTCAACCCGAATACGCCGGCTGGAGCGGCGTCGTCGACCCCGACCCTGCTCACATCGGTGCTTCCCAGCGCCTACATCATCAACCCCAAGCTCGTCCCCCAGGTCAACAGCGATCTCCTCCTGAGCGTGGAGGTCACCTCCACATCGCCCCTCATCATCCAGTACACGATCAACCCCAAGGCCGTGTGGTCCGACGGGGTGCCCGTGAGCGCCGACGACTTCATCTACGCATTTGAATCGCAACGCGGCGACGGCGTCGATGTCAACGGGCAGCCCGACAGGGTGGCCTCGACCCTCGGTTATCGCGACGTGGCCTCCGTCCTTCCCAGCAACGGGGGGAAGACGGTGACGGTCAAGTTCGCCACGCCGTTCACGGACTGGCGGGTCATGTTCAACCACATGGTGCCCGCCCATGTGGCCCGCCGGGTGGGCTGGACCCACGGGTTCGACACGTTCAACCCCTCAACGGACCTCTCGGCGGGACCGTTCATCGTTCGATCCGTCTCGTCAGGGGGAAGCGCCGAGCTAGTTCGCAATCCCAAATGGTGGGGGACACCCGCCCTCCTGGACCGGGCCACGGTGAACGTCGCACCCAACGAGCCGGCGTGGACGGGCACCTTGGCCGCCAGCAACCTGGCCGTGGCCCAGCCGACGCGATTCAATCTCAGGGCGCTGGGGGTGGTGTCATCGATGCCCAATACCCAGAGCGTCCTCAAGCCGACCCTGAGCCTTCTTGCCCTCGAGTTCAATGTGAAGTCAGCCGTGACGTCCCGGCTGGCCACGCGCCAGGCCATCGCCCACGCCATCGATCGCACCGGTCTGCTGGCCCATACGTTCGGCTCCGTCGACCCAGACCTGGTGGTCAATCAGGACCACCTGGCCACGGCGACCCAGGCCTCCTACAACCCTTCGTCGGCTTCGGCGGGTTACAGCTCCCGCGACCTCGTCACCACCGGCCAACTGCTCAAGAGCGTGGGCTTCCATCAAGACGCTCTGGGCAACTATGTGAACGTCGACGGAGCACCGTTGACCGTTCGCATGGCGGTTCAGACGGGTGACCCTTGGATCGGTGCCGTGGCGGCCCAGATAAGCGAGCAGCTTCACAGCGCGGGCATCTCCGTGGTGACCTCACCGGTCGATGGGACTGCGGGCCTGACCACTGCTCCGACTGCCGACCGGTACGACATGGCCCTGGTGACGCGGGTCTCGAGCCCGTTTCAGACCGCCACCGCGGACTGGTACTCCGATGGGTCGGGAGCCGGAGGTTCGACCGGCAGCCAGGACTGGAGCAACTTCGACGACCCGCAGGTGGACCAGGACTTCACCTTGGCATCGCAAGCGCTCAACCCTGTCAGCGGCGCCGCCATCTATGCGCAGATCGATGACCAACTATGGGATCAGATGGTCGGTCTGCCCCTGTTCGGGGAGCCGGCCTTCCTGGGCAACGGGGTCCAGATCCAGAATGTGCAGTTCAACGCCTCAACCGACGGCATCTTGTGGAACCTGCCTCTCTGGACCACGCTCAAACCGGGTCCTCCGAGCCAACAGACATGACCTCGCGTACGTCCGTGGGGGAGCCGAGGTCGCGCTACCATGCCAGTCGCCCCGATCGCGATATCGGAGCCACTTCGTCGGAGTGGCGGAATAGGCAGACGCGCTAGCTTGAGGGGCTAGTGCCCGAAAGGGCGTGGGGGTTCAAGTCCCCCCTCCGACA
>DASZGT010000157.1:0-19786 GCA_035938575.1 Acidimicrobiales bacterium | reverse complement strand
CAGGCCTTGCTGCGGACCATCTCCAAGGTGGCCGGGGCCGACATCGTTGCCGATGCGGTGGCCTTCTTCCAGGCCTTCGAGGGGATGGAGGAGGGATTCCGGGCCCGGGCGGCCCGGGTGCGCGAGCTGCTGGTCCAGGCCGACACCGCCTTCATCGTGGTGGCCTCGCCCCGGCCCGACTCCGTCGACGAGGCGGTTCACTTCGCCGGCAAGCTGGCGGAGTCGGAGATGTCGGTCACCGCCCTGATTGTCAACCGGGTGCAGCCCCGGTTTGCCGAGGATGCCCAACTGGCCACCCTGACCGAGCAGGCCCGACACGCAGCCGACCACTCGCTGGACCAACTGGTGGAGAACCTCCGCGGCTATACCTTGGCCTCCGATCGCGAGGAGCGGGCCTACGCCGATCTGGTGTCGAAGGTGGCCCCCGCCCGGGTCTACCGGGTCCCCCTCCTCAACACCGATGTCCACGATCTGAGCGGGCTGGGCTCAGTTGCCGACCTGCTGTTCACCGGTGGCCACCCCCGAGAGGCAACCTCGGGTGGCCCCGTGGGTGCGCCTCCCCAACAGCGCTAACCTGACGCTCGTGCGGACCATCATCGTGGCCAGCGACGCCCCGTCGGTGCGGGCCGAGGTGGCCGCCAGCGCGGCCCGCCCGGATATCACGATCCGGGAGGCCCGGTCGGGACCGGCCGTGATGCGCGAGGTGGCCGAGTCGCTCCCCGATCTGGTCGTCGTCGACCTGCAGATGGGGAACATGGGCGGCATGGCGGTCTGCCTCGAGCTCCGGCTCGAAGCTTCGTACGGGAGTCTCGGCGACGTGCCCGTGCTCATGCTCCTCGACCGCCGTCCTGACGTGTTTCTGGCTCGGAGGTCCGGGGCAGAAGGGTGGCTGGTCAAGCCTCTCGACCCCATTCGGCTGCGCCGAGCGGTGAGCTCGCTTCTCGACGGGGGCACCTACTACGACGAGTCCTACCAACCGCTTTCCGTCGTGTCCACGCCCGCAATTTCCGGCGCCTGACGGCGCCGATCGAACAGACAGCGTCGCCACCGTGTCCGTGTTCCGCCACCACGAAGACGATGAGGCCAGCGACGGCCGGGGAGGCCGGGCCGGACGCCGCCGCCGCTCCCCTGACGGCAAGGGCCGGGCGGGCCGGGCCGGGGCCGACGGGGGGGCGGATGCGCAAGAGCAGTTCATCATCGACGCCCTCCACGACTTGCACGACACCGTCGTGCGCGAGGTCATGACACCGAGGGTGGACGTCGTCGCCCTGTCCATTCCCCTGACCGTCGATGCAGTGACCCAGGCGGTACGGGAGTCCGGCCACAGCTGCTTTCCGGTCATCGGCGACAACCTCGACGACCTCATCGGGGTGCTGTTCGTCAACGACCTCTTCCGGGCCGGTTGGCAGGTCAGCGGGTTCCGGGGCGACAACGCCACCCGAACCGGGGCGGAAGCGGGGCCGGAGGCGAGGATCCCCGGGGGAGGTCCCTCCGGGGGGCCGGGCACCGGGGTCCGCCCGGCCCCGGACCCCATCGACATCTCCCGGCGGCTCCGCCAGCCGTTTCTGGTCCCCGAGTCCCGCCTGGTCCTCGACGTGCTGGCCGAGATGCGGCGACAGCGCCGGGCCTTCGCCGTGGTCGTCGATGAACATGGGGGCGTCGAGGGGGTGCTGACGGTCAAGGACCTGCTCGGGGCGCTGGTCGGCGACCTTCCCGATGAATTCGACTCCGACGACGAGCCCGACGTCGTCCGCGTCGACGGGAGCCGGTGGCTGGTGGACGGCCGGATGAGCGTGGACGATGTGAGGGATCAACTCGAGATCAACCTGCCCGACGGGGAGTACGTGACCCTGGGTGGCTTCCTGTTCGACGGGTTCGGGCATATTCCGACCGAGGGCGAGGCGCTCGACGTCGACGGGTGGGAGCTCCGGGTGGCCGAGATGGACAAGCGCCGGATCGGCAAAGTGGTGGCCAAGCGGCCCGAACCGGCGCCGACAGTGGCCGAGACAGGATCGCCGGGCGACGGCGCGGGGAGCGAGCGAACCACCGTCGGGTAACATCTGCCCTGATCCGGAGCCGCCTATTCAGGGGTTCCGCTCAGCGGGCTGTGGCGCAGCTTGGTTAGCGCGCTGCGTTCGGGACGCAGAGGTCCCCGGTTCAAATCCGGGCAGCCCGACCACATAGTCCATGGAAGCCCTTGCCGCCCAGGTCCTTCGAGGTCGTCCTTACTGGTGACAGTCCTGGCACAGGCCCAGGATGTCGAGACGATGACTGTGGGGCTGGAACCCTTCTGCTTCGGCCAGTCGATCGACGGTGGCGGCCACGCTCTGTTCGAAGGCCGAGGAGGGCGTGACGTCGATCACCTTGCCGCAGTGCGTGCACAGGAGGTGGTGATGGTGCTCGGTGAACTCCTCGGCCAACTCGTAGCGAGCGAACTCGTCGTTGGCCGCGAGCCGCCGTACCACCCCGGCGACCTGAAGGTCGACGAGGTGGCGGTAGGCGGAGCTGCGAGGTAGATCAGGCAGGCGATCAGCGATGTCCCCGATGCTGATGGGATACCCGGCGTCAACGAGGAGCTCGATGATGGCCCGCCGGCCGGATGTGTAGCGCTGGTCGGCGCGACGAAGCCGGTCTTCGACGACATCGTGAAGGTCACCCTCGGGAGCCGTTGCTGTCATCATGTCCTTCCATCTTCGAGGCCGAAGGCGAGCATGCCTATTTGGTTCCCGAATCAGTGCTCGTCGTAGTGGTCGTCATGAGCAGCATGGCGGTGTCCGTCGTGGACGTAGTCGACGTGCCCATCGTGCTCTACCGTCTCGTGCCCACAGCTGGCTCCATGGAGGTGGCTGTGGCCGGCGTGTTCGACGTGTGGCAGCGGGTGCTCGTCGTAGTGGCCGGCATGCTCACTGTGGGCATGGCCGTCGTGAATGTAGTCGACGTGCCCGCTGTGGTCGACGGCGACGTGTCCGCAGTCGGGGCCGTGGGCATGTTGGTGGTCGTCGTGGACCGTGTGTTCGGTCATAGTCATGGGATCTCCTTTGCGTGGTTGACGGCGTCAGCGACAATGTGTGCGACATGGTGGTCGATCAGCGAGTAGACGGCCTCTCGACCGTGGCGCTCCACGCTCACCAGCCGGGCGCCCCTCAGCACCCGAAGATGCTGGGAGACCAGCGGCTGGCTCATCTCCAGCCGCTCAACCAGTTGGTGGACGTGACAGGGCCGTAACCCCAACTCGACCAGAATGGCCAAGCGGGCGGGCGCAGCCAGCACCCTGAGCAACTCGCCAGCCGCTTCGTACGTCTTCGTTACCACTGACACGGTGGATATATAAACACATACGGATGTACTTATGCAATGGTCGGGGTGACCAACTTGTGTTGAGACTCAGTCTGAGCATATGTTTGGCGCATGCAGCCGACCAAGCGAATCAAGAGCGGTGGCCCAAATCTCCGGGGCCGCTCAGCTGTTGTGACAGTTGCCGCCCTGATGCTCACGGGTCTGGTGGTATCGGCGTGTGGATCCAGCGGCGCAACCCCAGCGAGCAACTCGGCGTCCGGTGTGATCAACGCCATCGGTGCCGAGAACGAGTACGCCGACGTCCTCAGCCAGATCGGGGGACAGTACGTACACGTCTCGTCGATCCTGAACAATCCGAATACCGATCCCCACACCTACGAGTCGAGCCCCAGCGTGGCCCAAGAAGTGAGTGCTGCCCAACTGATCGTGCAGAACGGAGTGGGCTATGACACGTTCATGAACAAGATCGAGTCGGCCTCGCCGAGCTCGAGTCGCAAAGTAATCGTCGTACAGCACGTCCTCGGCCTTCCCACGGACACCCCGAACCCTCACCTGTGGTACGACCCGAAGACCATGCCGGCGGTGGCCCGGGTGATGGCCTCCAACCTCTCCACCCTCCAGCCGTCCCACGCGGCGTACTTCCAGGCGAACCTGGCCAAGTTCAACACCTCGCTGCAGCCGTGGCTGACTGCCATCGCCTCGTTCAAAGCCCAGTATGGCGGGGCGGCGGCGGCGACGACCGAGCCAGTCGCCGACTACCTGCTCACCGCAATGGGGATCAACAACATGACCCCATTCAGGTTCCAAGCGAACATCATGAACGGCGTCGACCCCAACCCCCAAGACATCACGTTGGAGGACGGATTCTTCACCCGACACCAGGTCAAGGTGTTCTGCTACAACCAGCAGGTCGTCTCGAACCTGACGGCGTCGATCCGCCAGAACGCCCAGCAGAACAACGTCCCGATCGTGGGGGTATACGAGACCATGCCCACGCCGGGCTACAACTTCCAATCGTGGATGTTGACCGAGGTGAACGCCATTGAAAAGGCCGTCACCACTGGTGCTTCGACCGAGCACCTGTGACCACCTCTCTTCGCG
This sequence comes from Acidimicrobiales bacterium, assembly GCA_035938575.1. Lineage (GTDB taxonomy): Bacteria > Actinomycetota > Acidimicrobiia > Acidimicrobiales > RAAP-2 > Bog-756. Next base: position 15,388 of record DASZGT010000157.1, on the reverse strand, counting down.
GCGCGGAAGAGAGAACATCCAGCGACGTGGCGCCCGGTACCGCGGTGCTCGAAGTCGACGGTATCAGCGTCTCCCTCGGAGGACGCCAGATCCTCGACACGGTCGGTTTTCGTGTGCAGCCCGGTGAGTTCACGGGGCTGATTGGGTCTAACGGCGCTGGCAAGACCACCCTGCTTCGAGTCATCCTGGGGCTACAAGCCCCGGGAAGCGGCCGCGTCCTTCTCGCGGGCCGGCCGCGACGCCGGCGCAACTCGTCGATTGGCTACGTCCCCCAGAAGATCCTGCTCGATCCGGACATGCCAATGCGCGCCAGGGACATCGTCGGTCTCGGGCTCGATGGTCAGCGCCTGGGTATACCCCTTCCGTCGGCCCGACGGCGGGCGGCGGTCGACGAGATGCTGGCCGCCGTGGGCGCGGAGCGATTCGCAGATGCGAGGGTGGGGACGCTGTCGGGCGGCGAGCAGCAACGGGTGCTGATCGCCCATGCGCTCATCGCTCGGCCTCGACTGCTACTGCTCGACGAGCCACTGGCCAACCTCGACCTGCGTTCGGGCCAGGCGGTCATCGCCCTCTTGCACCGCATCGCCATTGACCACCAAATTGCAATCCTGCTCTCCGCCCACGAGATGAACCCCCTGCTGCCGGTCATGGATCGTGTGGTGTACCTCGCCGAAGGCCGTGCGGCCTCGGGCACGACGGACGAAGTGATCTGCACCGAAGTGCTGAGCGGGCTCTACGGGCATCACGTGGACGTCCTCCACGTCCACGGCCGAGTCATCGTCGTGGCCGGGGGGGCGCCGGACCAAGCGCCTCACCCGCTCGGGGCGGTCGTCGACGGCGATCCCATCATCCACTTGAGGTGAGCGTGCACTGGGTAATCGAACCAGGCTTCTTCTCCAGCCAGCCCGTGCACACCGCCCTGGTCCTAGGGAGCGTGGTGGCGGTGGTCTCCGGCATCGTCGGGGTCTTCACGGTCCTGCGGGCGCAGTCCTTTGCCGGCCACGCGCTCACCGATGTGTCGACGGCCGGCGGTTCGGGCGCGCTGCTGGTCGGCTTGAGCCCGCTGCTCGGGTTCGTGGGGTTCGGGCTCCTTGGCGCGGGGGCGATGGACGCCATCGGGGTGCAGCGCGTGAGAGGCCGGGACCTGGCCACCGGCGTAGTCCTCGGCGCCGCCACCGGTCTGGCGGCGTTGTTCCTGTACCTGGACACCACCTCGGGGGCCACCACGGGAGCGACCCAAACGATCCTCTTCGGGTCCATCTTCACCATCGATCGCTCCACGATCCCCATCGTCATCGCTTTCAGTCTGGTAGCGGTCGGCCTGATCGGTCTCCTCTACCGACCCTTGCTGCTGGCCTCGACGAGTGCCGAGATCGCAGCTTCCCGTGGCGTCCCTGTCCGCCTTATGGGCCTGGGATTCATGGCCGCCATGGCCATCGCCGTGGGTCTCTCAGCCCTGGCTATCGGAGCCATCCTGTCCACCGCTCTCCTCATCGGCCCAGCGGCCACCGCCCTCCGTCTGACCAAGAGGATCGGCGCGGCCATTGGTGCCGCGGCCCTGATCGGGGTGGTCGAGACCTGGCTCGGAGTACTGCTCGCCTACGACAGCTTTGACTGGGGTTCGGGCCACGCGGGCCTTCCGGTGAGTTCGTTCATCGTCCTCCTCACGTTTGCCGGCTACCTCACCTCCGGGCTGCCCTGGGCCCGCCGACTGAGCGGCCGACGGACTGAGCTCGTGGGAGCGATCTCCGGAGCGGCCCAACGACCATGACGCACCAGCGCCGTCGGGCATACGGGGTCCTCATAGGACAGGAGGGGTCATGTTCTCCAGCTTCATGACCAACACGTGGATCGTGGCCACCATCATTGCCGTGATTGCCGGCGTTGTTGGATTCTTCGTAGTGCTGCGCGGCGCAGCCTTCCCGGCCCACGCCATCCCCAACAGCGCGTTTGCCGGTGCCGCTGCGGCCAACGTGTTCGCCTTCAGTGCCCTCCTCGGCCTAGCCGGATTCGCCGCCGCCTCGGCCATCGGCATCGCCACCCTGGGCCGGCGGGGGCGCCAAGATGCGGTGACCGCCCTTACGCTCGTATTGGGCCTCGCCATCGGGGCGATCTTCCTCAGCCGCTCAGGGGAGTACGAGCCTCAACTCTTTGCGCTTCTCTTCGGTGAGGTGCTCGGTGTCTCGACGAGCGAACTTCTGCCCGTGGCCCTCTTGGCGGCGGCCAGCCTCATTGCCGTCGCCGTGTTGTATCGGCCCCTGCTCCTGTCGTCGGCTGTACCCGACGTGGCTGAAGCGAAAGGCGTGAGCACGTACCGGATTGAACTGGCGTTCCTCCTCGTGCTCGCGGGGGCCACGGCACTCACCGTTCCTGTGGTCGGTGCCCTGCTCATCTTCTCGCTCATGATCGGACCGCCAGCCGCGGCGCGTTCGTTCACTGATCGGCCGCCCATCGCCATCGCCGCGTCTGTCGGTATCGCTCTGATGACGGTCTGGACGGCGATCGCCTGCTCGTATCAGACCAACTGGCCCATCGGCTTCTTCGTCGGCGCACTCGCGGCCTTCGACTACGGCGTGGGTCGGGTCTGGGCCGCCTGGCGACGATCGCGCACCGCCCGCATCGGCGCCAGCGAGGGTGATTTGGCCAGGCACGAACCGGACAGCTCGAGGGCGGCCACCCCGACGGTGGTGGCCTGACGAATGCCGTCACCGGGCGATACCAATCGGTCGGTCATGAGTCGATCGCCGAGCGCGACAGGCCTCCACCAGCGATGACGCGCGTGAGTGAGTCCAGCCAAGCTGGATCAGGGAAGCGGCCAAATCCATAACGTCGGCGGACACATGGACACCCGCCGTCAGACAGGTTCGCAAGCGGGGATCTAGCGCTCGGTCTTCCGTCGGCACGAGCCCGATCCCTTCGTTCACACCTCTCAGTCGACTCAGTCGACGTCCAGGGCGGGGACCAGGTCGAGGTCCCGACGAGCCTCGGGAGGGGTCGAGACCGGCGCATCCTCGTGGGCCGTCCTCCGAATGCCCAGGGCCACCGCCGCGCCCAGAACAGAGAGACCGGCCGCCACGAGGAGGGCGGGCCGGTAGCCGTCCGTCACCGCCGGCGGACTGGCCAGGCTCCCCTTCGAGTTGAACACCGACGTGACGATGGCGACGCCGAACGCCGCCCCGAACTGCTGCACCGTGTTCAAGGTCCCGGCTGCTTTGCCCAGTAGGGGCGGCGGGACGGCATTCAATCCGGCGACCGTCACGCACGGGAGGGCCATGGAGATGCCCACTCCGGCCACGATGAACGGGACGACATAGCTCCCGTAGCTGGACGTCGTGGCGGCCAGGTGCACGATCCAGGCGAAGCCGATCCCCTGCATGGTCAGACCGGGAACGATCAGGACGCGGGCACCGATCTTGTCCGACAGGGCGCCGGCGAGCGGTGCGATGAGCAGAGGCGTGGCCGTCCAGGGCAGGAACCGGAGACCCGTTGCCAGCGGCGAGTCTCCCAGTGCGAACTGGAAGAACTGGCTGGTGAGGAAAGCGGCGGAGAAGATCGCCGACGCCATCAGGAACTGGGTGCCCACGGCCGCCGCAAAGGTGGGTTGGCGGAACAGGCCCAACGGGATCATCGGCTCGGGGGCGCGTGCCTCCCACAGCACGAATCCCAACAGCAGGAGAGTTCCGAGGATCACCCCGGTCAGGTTCTGATCACTGCCCCACCCCTGCTGACCCCCTTGCACCAGTCCCCAGATCAGGACGCCCACGCCCGCGGACACCAGGACCAGGGCGGGGATGTCGAGTCGTGCCCGCGGCCCCCAGCTCTCCTCCAGACGGAGGCGGGCCCCGATGGCGGCGACCGCCCCGATCGGCACGTTCACCCAGAAGATCCAGTGCCAATTCAGTCCCTGGGTGATGGCGCCCCCGATCAGGGGGCCACTGGCCACCGCCAGCCCGGCGATCCCACCCCAGATCCCGACCACCGCACCCCGCCGCTCCGGTGGGAATGCGGAGGTGAGCAGGGTGAGCCCCAGCGGCATGACGATCGCCGCACCCATGCCCTGGACGGCGCGACAGGCGACGAGCACTTCTGCGTTGGGCGCCAGGGCGCAGGCAGCTGATGCCATCGTGAAGAGGGCGAGGCCAAAGACGTAGACGCGGCGGCGGCCCAGCCGGTCCCCCAAAGCGGCTGCCGTGAGGATCCCGGCCCCGAAGACGATGGTGTAGGCGCTGATGGTCCACTGGAGAGTCCCGATGCCACCGCCGAGACTCCGGTGGATGGACGGAAGAGCCGTGACCACCACCAGGGCATCGAGCGTCACCATGAAGTACGCCACCGACGTCAACAACACCGTGAGCACCTGGCTTGACGGCGCGGACACCGCCCCTCCGGCTCGTGGGACTGCTGGTCCGTTCTGACTGTTCATCTTCTGTCTCCGTTCTTGTGCCTGCGTGGGTGCGAAGGGTCTGTGTTCCGACGGGTGACGTCGCCGGGGTCGAGGTCAGGCCGGGGCCGTCAGCCGTCCGTCCCGGTACACCTCGGTGAGCACGCCCACCTCGACACCTCCGCCTTCGCCGAGGGCGGGGCATCCCTTGGCCATGGCGACGGCCGCATCCAGATCGTCGGCGGTGAGGAGCGAGTAGCCGCCGAGGCGAACGGAGCCGTTCCCCGTGATCCCCAGGGCACCCGACTCGAAGACGGGATTGCCCGGGTCGACCAGGTTGGCGCCCAAGCTTTCGAAGAACGCCCGCCAAGCCTCCACGGCTTGAGGCCGCCCCGGCTGGTAGTTCACTGCCATGCGGTACGAGTACAGGAACTTCGTCATGGTCCACTCCTCTCGGTGGCCGGCCCGGTGCCGGCGCCATCGGTCAGTGGTACAGACACCGGACAGGGGAGAGACTGGGCGGCCGTGGGCGCCCAATTTCCGATGGGCGCGGTGTCTGTACAGATGAGCGCATCCCCAACCGCGAGAGGAAGAGGTGTTACGAGGATGGAGCGGTGGTAGCCGACCTGATCGCCCGGGCCCGGGCCGGAGACGACGAGGCCTTCGGGCTCCTCGTCGATCCCTTCCGCCGCGAGTTGCAGGTGCACTGCTACCGGATCCTCGGTTCGGTCCAGGATGCCGAGGACGCGCTGCAGGACACCCTGGTGGCGGCCTGGCGGGGACTCGATGGTTTCGAGGGACGGGCCTCGATGCGGACCTGGCTGTACCGCATCGCCACCAGCCGCTGCCTGAACGCACTTCGAAGTGCCGCTCGGCGCCCGAGGACGGAGCCTCCGGTGTTCGCCGTTGAGCCACCGGAGCCCACTCGGCTGGGTGAGGTGGTCTGGCTCGAGCCCTACCCGGACTCCTACCTGGACGGGGTCAGCGACGACCAGCCCGGCCCGGAGGCCCGGTTCGACTCAAGGGAAGCCATCTCCCTGGCCTTCGTGACGGCACTGCAACTGCTCCCGCCCCGCCAACGCGCCGTCCTGGTGCTGCGCGATGTCCTCGGGTTCCATGCCGATGAAGTGGCGCAGATGCTCGAGTCGTCGGAGGAATCGGTGACCAGCGCGCTCAAGAGGGCCCGGGCCAACCTCCAGCGCAGAGCTTCGGCATCCGGGGAGCACGATGCACCACCGACGCCCGGATCCTCCGTCGAACAGGACATCGTCGATCGCCTCACCACGGCCTACGAGATCGGCGACCTGGACGGTCTGGTCGCCCTCCTCACCGACGACGTCCTCATAACCATGCCGCCGGTGCCGCTCGAGTACCAGGGGCGCGACCTGGCGGCCCGCTTCTTCGGCACGGTGGCCTTCCGAGATGGCCGCACCTTCAAACTGGTGGCCACCCGGGCCAACCGCCAGCCCGCGTTCGGCATCTACGTCCGCGATCCGCTGGCCGACGTCCTGCACGCCAACGGGCTCCTGGTGATCACGCTGGCCGGCGACCAGATCCGGACCATGACCCGGTTCGACAACGGTGTGCTCCCCCGCTTCGGGCTCCCCCGGACCTTGCCTGGCTAGGGAAGGCCTCGGGCGATGGCGTCGCATTCGTCGTGACGCCGATTCATAACGTCGTTGGCGGTCCTGACGCCTCGAGGACAGACTGGAGGCGCGCCAGGTCCTGGCGATTCGCCCGTCTCATGGCGGGGCCAAGGAATGGCGCCAGCAGTCGGGAGAAGCCGGATGCCCGGCCCCGATTGCGGAGCGTCATGGTCGTGCCATCGCCGGAGTCCCTCCATTGGTAGGTCGTCTCCATCGGGAACGGTCCGTCCACGGTGCTCATGACGAATCGTTCACCTGGCTCGATGGCGGTCACCTGATAGGTGTAGGCGAGGCGGCGGCCGAGGAACTGGGCCATGAACGCAATCCTCGATCCCACTGCGACCGGTCGTTCCGTCTTCCACTCCACCGACTTGATGTTCTTGTACCACGACATGGCTCGATCCGGGTCGGACGCATAGGCGGCAACCTCCGCTCGGGGGCGAGCGACGTCTATCTCGACGACCACGTCGACGAGCCTCCCTTCCCTGCTCATCCGATCGGCAGCGCCTCATAGACCTCGATCGACCCGCCGCCCGAGAGGACCGGACATCCCTTCGCGCTCTTCGCGGCGGCGGACAGACTGTCGGCTTCGATGATCGAGTAGCCGGTCAACTGGTTGGACCCGCCCTGGGTGACGGATCCGTCGGAGGCCACGGTGGACGCGGGACCAAACGGGCTGCCGGCATCGACGACCGAGCCTCCGAGTGACCCGAACCAGTTCATCCACTCCTCCATGGCCTTCTCCTGGGCTTCGGGTGTCTCGTTCATGGCGCCGCCGCTGTAGACGAGGACGTACTTGCTCATTGTTTCGCTCCTTGTTGTCGTCAGTTCGTTGTTGTTGTTCAGTTGCCGTGTTGTTGGTGCTGGGTTGTTCAGTTGCCGTGTTGTTGGTGCTGGGTTGTTCAGTTGCCGCGTTGTTCGTGCTGGCCTTGTTCAGGTGCCGCGTTGTTCGTGCTGGCCCATCCGGATTGCGAAATTCAGCCGGACCGACCGGTGAAGGCAACGAGCCGTTCCAGGGCGCCGGCGTCCGGTCCGACCTCAGCCTCGACAGCGAACCGCTCGCCGTCCCGCATGGACGGCGCGATCAGCTCTCGGGCCCGATCGAGCACGTAGTCGCTCAGGGCGTCGCTGGGCGTCAAGGTCTGGGAGGTGGCCGCGGCGAAATCCCAGGCGTGCACCAGAAATTCGACCGAGAGGATGTTGGCCGCCCGCGAGGCCGGCATCTCACCCGACCCGAAGGTGACATTGCCCTCCGTTCCCCGTCTCCGCCACGCCTCGAGGGCCTGCTGCGCCGCGGTGGCCACCCGGGGTTCCATCGGGACATCCGAAGGAACCACGACCTCCGCACCGGCCATGGACCCGAGGCTGGAGATCGAGCCGAGCAGATGCTCGACCAGGTCATCCACCGTGAACTTGGCACAAGGGGTCGATGACGTCGCGTCGGACGCACCGATCCCGCGGAGCACCAGCTGGCACTGGGCCAACGAGGCCTCCGCGGCTGACAGCCGGTCCATGGGATCGGGGGATGCGGCCCATTCGTCGGCTCCGGCATCGCCCTCGGCGGCAGCCACCCGCAACCGTTCGAGATAGTGGCTCCACCCCTCCGCGTGGCTGGTGGCCTGAGCGTCGGTGAGCCCCTCGTGCACCAGGTGAACCTGCGTTCCTCCCTCGGCCGGTTCGAGGGTGATGGTCACCGTGGACGCGCCCGGAGGGAGGTCGTCGGCTTCCTCCCAGCCCCAACTCAGCACCAGGCGCCGTCCGGGCTCCACCTCGACGACCTTTCCCGCCGCAGTGTGGCCGGGAACCACTGTCCAGCGATAGTCACCGCCGGCCCGGAGGTCGATGCGGGCGCTGACCGTATGCCACCGCCTCAGCCGATCGGGCTCGGTGAGCAGGGCGAAGGTCTCATCGGGTCCGAGGGGTACGAGGATCGACTTTTCAACCGGCATTGCTGGTTCTCCTTGTTTGGGCGGCCGGGCCGCTGCCAGGTCCGCGAGCTCCTGAGTCCAAAAACTGTCCAGCGAGGCACGGAGCTCGGCCATCCCCTCCGGGATCAGCCGGTAGTACCGAAACCGACCTTCCTTTCGTGCCTCGACGAGTCCGGCGTCGACCAGGACGGCGAGGTGCTGCGAGATCGCCGACCTCGTGCTCTCGAAGTGAGCCGCCAGGCGGGTGACCGTCTGCTCTCCGTCGACCAGCAACTCGAGAAGCCGGCGGCGGTTCGGCTCGGCGATGACGGCAACGAGATCACGCACAGAACCATACGTTAGCCCCTACTAACGCGTCAACCGGCGGTGATGGTCTCGGAAATCTCCCCCGGAGACGGGTGCCGGCCAGGATCAACAGGTCCAAGGGGCACCCGCCGAGTGTTTCGCACCCGGCAAGCGATCCCCGAGGAAAGACGAGATGCCAGACCGCAACACCGCCTTCATGACCTGGAATCTCATGCATCTGGCCACTGTGCTCAAGCAAGTGGCCGGGATACCGGCGCATGGCAATCAACGCCCCGCCCGGGACGGGGGTGGCTCGGCTGGTCCAATTCCGAGTACCGACGCTGAAGCACGCAGAGCCGCGGGGCGCGGTGGCGGTCCATGGTGCGTTCGCCCACGCGGGCCGGGATGGTCGGGTGGTTTTCGCGTGCGACTGCGCGCGTTAATCCGCGCCTTGGTCACACCCTGCGGATACCGTGACTCCATGGCCCGACCCCGAACCTACGAGGAGAAGAGGATCGCCACCGCGGTGCGTCTTCCCGAGTCCATACATCATCGGTTGCACCAGGCGGCGCTCGATCGCGACATCTCGGCGAACTTGCTGGTCACGAGGGCCATCGCCGAGTTCCTCGATCGCTTGCCCACCGCCGACGCCATCCTCGGCACGCCGGGGCGCCGGGTCCGGCCACGGCGAGAGCGGACGCCATCATGACCATCGCCCCGTTGCGCGTGACCAAGGGTGGGCGCCGCCCGTCCACGTCGACAGCGAACTTTGGCTCGGGTCGCCGCGAGGGGCACGACGCGTCCGGGTTCTATGACCGGTTCGTGGCGCCCGAGATCTCGGCCGATTCGGCCATCAACCCGCCGGTCCATACCGACGTCATCTACGCCAGTGATGCCCGCAACATGGAGGGCGTGCCGTCGGACTCGGTCGCACTCGTGGTCACGTCTCCTCCCTACTTCGCCGGGAAGCGCTACGAGGAGAGCCTGGGAGTGGACGGTGTGCCGGCTACCTATTTCGAGTACCTCCAGCTCCTGCGCGACGTGTTCGCCGAATGCAAGCGAGTGCTGGAGCCGGGGGGGCGCATCGCCGTCAACGTGGCCAACCTGGGCCGGCGACCCTATCGATCCCTGTCCGGCGACGTGACCGAGGTGCTGTCCGAACTCGGTCTGCTCCTGAGAGGTGAGGTGGTCTGGTGGAAGGGGAGAGCGGCGGGCGGCTCGTGCGCCTGGGGCAGCTTCCAGCGGCCCGCCAACCCCGTCCTGCGCGACGTCACCGAGCGGATCGTCATCGCCAGCAAGGGAAGGTTCGATCGAGCGGTCTCTCCGTTGGAGCGGGCGGCCAGAGGGCTCCCGTCCACCGCCACCATCTCACGGGACGAATTCATGGAGGCCACGACCGATCTTTGGGAGATGGCTCCGGAAAGCGCGACGAAGGTCGGGCATCCGGCACCGTTCCCGGTGGAGCTGCCGAGGCGGCTGATCGAGCTCTACACCTACGAAGGGGACGTGGTGTTGGATCCGTTCATGGGCTCGGGGAGCTCCGCCGTCGCAGCCCTTCGCACGCGTCGACGCTACGTCGGGTTCGACACGGACCGCGCCTACGTGGCGGTGGCGGAAGAGCGGATCGCCGACGAGAGAGCCCGACTCGAGGGGGAGCGGCTCGAGGGGCAGAACGGTCCCGTTTCCCTCCCGTTCAGGGTCGAGCTGCCGGCAGTGCAGCCCGCACCCGGTTCAGAGGACGCGCAAGCGAGGGCCGTCCGGGAGGGTCGGCAACCGAAGGACCTGGCGCGGGTCCTGCTCGAGACCTGCGGGTTCACAGCCATTCGAGCGGACGTGAAGCCGCGAGGCCTGGGCATCGTGCTCAATTTCGTGGCCACGGACCGGTCCGGGGAGGACTGGGCCTTCGATGTCTCCGGTGCCTTCACCTCCAACCGGGCCGGTCTGAGGCGAACCGACACGCTCTGGAAGTCGCTGGGCAAGGCGGCGGTCCTACGTGAGAGCGGGGCGGGACTACCCCTTGTCCTCCTGACCACCGATGCCCCCGCAAAGGGAACGGCCGGTTACAAAGCTCTGGCCGTCCTGCGCGGGCCCCTCCACCCGGTGTTCGACCTCATCGAGCTTTTGAATGCCGAGGACCAGGCCAGGCTGCGCCGCTACGCCCTCCACGGTCGGGTGTCGCCGGCCGATTCGTGATAGAAGATGCTGCCGTCCTCGGGGTCGGCTGGGGATCAGATCGGCCATCCGGTGGTTCGATCAGAGTCATCGGACTAAGGGGGGAATGATGCGTACCTTTCGCAAGATCTCGATCTCGTTGGCCGCCGTGGTGGCGGCCGTCTCGGTGATCACGACGCTGCCGTCGCCGGCCCAGGCATCGGGTACCAAACCCCTCTCGGCTCCGATCTTCACCAGCAAGTCGGCGGCCAAGGCCAAGGCCCACACCCCGTTTGCGTTCACGGTGAAGACCAAGGCGAACCCGACAGCCTCCATCGCCGTCGGACCCCTGCCCCCAGGGCTGAGCTTCGCCGACAACGGCAACGGGACGGCCACACTCAGCGGCACGTTCCCCTTTGCCGAGACCCAAACCATCTCCCTCACGGCCACCAACACCCAGGGGTCGACACCACAGACTCTGTCTGTGGTGGTCAAGGGGCTGCCGGGCGTCCGCCACGTCTTCGTGATCACGTTGGAGAACAAGGGCTACAACGAGACCTTCGGAACCCCGGCCAACGATCCCTATCTCGCCTCCACACTCCCCTCCCAGGGCGCCCTGTTGAAGAACTACTACGGGATCGGCCACTTCTCCAACGACAACTACATCGGGCTGATCTCGGGGCAGCCTCCCAACTCGTCCACTCAGTCCGACTGCTTCGGGTATGCCAATTTCCCCCCCGGTGACGGACTGGTCAACGGGATCCAACAAGGGGCCGGGTGCATCTACCCGTCCAATGTGCCCAGCCTGCCCAGCCAGCTCACCTCGGCCGGCTTCAGTTGGAAGGGCTACCTGGAGGACATGGGCAACGACCCCAGCCGCGAATCGGCCACCTGCGGCCATCCGGTGGTCGGGTCGTCCGATCCGAGCTTCTTCGCCACGTCCACCGACGGCTACGCCACCCGCCACAACCCGTTCGTCTACTTCCATTCGATCATCGACAACACCGCCGTCTGCAACTCCCAGGTCGTCCCCCTCGGCACCACCGGCGGCGCCCTGCCGGCAGGGACCCCCGCCGGAGTGACCGGGCTGGCCACCGACCTGCAATCGGTTGCCACCACACCCAACTTCAGTGTCATCAGCCCCAATCTGTGCAATGACGGACACGACTTCCCGTGCAAGAACCCGACCGGAACCTCCGCGCTCGCCAACATCGATACGTTCCTCAGCACGTGGGTCCCACTCATCGAGAACTCACCTGCCTTCAAGCAGGATGGCCTGCTCGAGATCACCTTCGACGAGGCGGAGGCCGTGGGCTCGGCGACCGACGCCAGCGCCTGCTGCGGCGAGACCCCCGGACCTGCTGCCGACAGTGGAGGAAACGGCATCACCGGGCCGGGAGGGGGCAAGGTCGGCACCGTGCTCATCTCGCCGTTCATCACCCCGGGCACCGTGGTGGGCAAGACGTTCAACCACTACTCCTCGCTGGCCTCGATCGAGGACCTCTTCGGTCTGCCCCACCTGGGCGAGGCGGCCACGGTGACCTCGAACTTCGACAAGGGCATCTTCCACCACTAGCCGACGGCAGGCCGCCCGGCACAGGGGCGATCGATCCGGGCGGGACCCCAGGCAGGCCCCCACATCGGCGAGGGGGAGTCATCGGAACCGTCCAGGGTGACCCGGCTGGGGCTCCCGCGGTGGCTACTCTCGATACCGGAGCGACACGGCCGTCCGGTCGGAACGGTGCTCCCCAGCCTTCGTCGGACACGCAGCACCAGGAGCCATGGTCGAATACTCGATTCTCACTCCCCCGCCACGTCGACACCGCCCGGTCGTGATCTCACTGGTCGTCATCGTCGTGGCCGCTGTCGCAGTGGGGGCCTTTGCCCTCGGAAGGCACCGGCAGGCCAGTGGGCACGGGCCGCGTGTCAATGCCGCCGGGGCCACCGCCACCACGGTCCCCAAGGCCCTGACCGTCGTGTCCACCACCCCGGCGCCAGGCGCCACCGGCATCCCCTCAGACCAGGTGGTCACCGTGCAACTGTCATCACCCGTCGACGGCGGCTCGGGAATGCCGACCCTCGACCCGCCGGTGCCCGGAACGTGGACGAAGGTCAACCCGACCACCCTGTCGTTCGCAGCCAGCGCGCCGCTGGTGCCGACCGTCACCGAGACCCTCACCATCCCCGCCGGAGCGTCCGGGCTGCGCGGCACCCACGGCGCGCTGCTCGCCGCCCCGGTGACGGCGTCCTTCGCCGTCACCCAGGCCAGCACGGAGCGACTCCAACAGCTGTTGGCGCAACTCGGCTACCTTCCGGTCTCCTTCACCCCGGCCGCACCGCTCACCTCTCCGATTGAGGCGCTCACCGCCCAGACCGGGAGCTTCGCCTGGCGCTGGGCGGGGACACCGCCCTCCCTCGCATCGCTGTGGACCGAGGGGGCTGAGAATGTCATCACCAAAGGGGCGGTGATGAACTTCGAGAACCAGCACGGGCTCACCGTGGACGGTCTGGTGGGACGGAGGGTGTGGTCGGCGCTCCTCTCCGACGTGGCCACCGGCAGGGTCAACGCCAACCCCTACACCTACGCCCTCGTGTCCAAGCAACTTCCGGAGGCGATCACCCTCTTCGCCAACGGCGCACCCGTGATGGTCAACGTCCCGGTCAACACCGGTGCTCCGGGGGCCGACACGGTCGACGGCACCTACCCGGTGTTCGAACACGTCACCAGCTCGAGGATGCAGGGAACCAATCCGGACGGCTCCACCTACGACGACCCCGCCGTCCCCTGGGCCAGTTACTTCAACGGAGGAGATGCCCTGCACGGATTCGTGCGGGCGACCTACGGCTCGCCTCAGAGCAATGGCTGCGTCGAGATGGCCATCTCGTCCGCCGCCCAGGCGTGGCCCCTCACTCCCATCGGCACCCTGGTCAGCGTGGTCGGACCCGCCACCTGACCGATAGGGTGACCCCCGAGGGGCGAGGCGAGCCGTTTCGGCCGCGCCTACGGCAGCCACACGAGTGGCATCGAGACGCACCCGTCCGCGTTCAGAAGACCCGGCATCGCCGGGAGCTCGAGTGAGAAGGAGACACCATGGAGATGGAGTATCGGCGCCTGGGCAAGACCGGTCTGAAGGTGAGCGTGCTGTCCTTCGGCTCGTGGGTGACGTTCGGTCCCCAGCTGGCCGGCAGCCTGGCCGAGGACTGCCTGGCCGCGGCGTATGACGCCGGGGTGAACTTCTTCGACAACGCTGAGGCCTACTCGGCCGGGGAGTCCGAGAGGATCATGGGTGAGGCCATCGCCTCCTTGGGGTGGCCGAGGCACAGCTACGTCCTCTCGACCAAGCTCTTCTGGGGCATCCATCAGGGCGTCAACATGCGCAACACCCTCAATCGCAAGTACCTCCTGCAAGCGTTGGACGGCTCGCTGGAGCGGTTCGGCCTCGACTTCGTCGACCTGGTCTACTGCCATCGCGCCGACCCCGAGACGCCGATCGAGGAGACGGTGTGGGCGATGTCGGAGCTCATCTCCAGCGGGAAGGCCCTGTACTGGGGCACGTCGGAGTGGTCGGCGGCCGAGCTGCGGGAGGCCTGGGACGTCGCCGACCGGCACCATCTGCACAAGCCGGTGGTGGAACAACCCCAGTACAACCTGTTGTGGCGTGATCGGGTGGAACAGGAGTACGCCCCCCTCTACGACGGCATCGGGTTGGGGTTGACCACGTGGAGTCCGCTGAGCTCGGGTCTCCTTTCGGGCAAGTACCTCGACGGTGTCCCGGAGGGATCGCGCGCCACCCTTCCCGGCTACGAGTGGCTGCGCAACCTGTTGACCGATCCCGTCCGCAACCAGAAGGTGCGCTCGCTCGGATCGATTGCCGAGGAACTCGACTGCTCACTGGCCCAGCTGTCCATCGCCTGGTGCGCCAAAAACCCCCGGGTGTCCACGGTGATCACCGGGGCGAGCCGCGTCGAGCAGGTCCGTGAGAACCTCGGCGCGCTCGACGTGCTCCCGAAGCTCACCGACGATGTGATGGCCCGCATCGAGAAGGTGACAGCCTGAGGACCACCTTTGGATCACCCCACGGGGTCGTTGTGCGCACCGCCTTCGTGGCCTCTCCGGTGCGGGCCGGCGCCATAGGTGAACTGGTCGAGATGGGCCAGGTGCAGGACCTGTCGGTTGACCCGACGGGCCAGGTGCAGCGAGAACAGCGCGGCCGGGATCTCGACCAACAAGGCCAGAAGGATGGCCAGGAGTGTGGCGCTGCGCCCGTCGGAGGTGGTGATGTCGAACCACGCGTCCACGAACAGCAGGGTGGCCGTGGCGGTGGCGGCGAACGTGACCCTGGGATCCACCCGGAAGGCCATGTAGGCGGTTCGCACGATGACGAAGACCAGCAGGCAGTCGAACCCGACCCATGCGGCGCGATAGTGGACCTCGAGGTTGCGCTTGGGCAGGCTGACGGCCAGGTAGGCGATCCAGGGCAGGAGGGCGACGGCCGCCGCCGTGTAGAGCCACGCCCATCGGCGTGCTCGTCGCACCACCTCGGGGCGAGTCTCGAGAGGGACCTCTTCCGCAGCTGGCTCCGGGGGCCCGGCATCCGTCACGGAACCAAGCCTACGGGCCACGCCGGCCCACCCACTTGTCGTCCATCGCTCCCCGAGCGGCGGAGGGTCACACGCCGATGGACCCGGATCCGGAAAATCGGACGGCAGGCTTAGCGGGCGGGAACAGGTCGGAGCGGGTCGTCGAACGGCACACTGCGCTCCAGGGCCGCCGCTCGGAGGGCGTCCTGGGCGCTCACCCCCTGCACCTTCGGAATGCGGTGCCAGCGGCCGCCGGGATCGAGCGACCACCCCTGGGTGTCGTCGGCCAGATTGAGCCGGAGGATCTCCTCGAGCTGCACCACCGCCTCCGGGTCGGCCACCGGAATCATGGCTTCGACCCGACGGTCGAGGTTGCGGCGCCGGAGATCGGCGGAGCCGATGTAGTAGGTGGCCGG
>DASZGT010000156.1:0-3785 GCA_035938575.1 Acidimicrobiales bacterium | reverse complement strand
CTGCACCCCACCATCCACGGCGGCATCCTCGCCGATCGGTCCCAGCCCGAGCACCTCGACGCCCTCGACCGGCTGGGGATCGGGCTCATCGACCTGGTGGTGTGCAACCTCTACCCCTTCTCCTCCGATCCGTCCGTCGAGTTGATCGATGTCGGAGGTCCGACCATGGTGCGGGCTGCGGCCAAGAACCACGATCACGTGGGCGTGGTCGTGGACCCCCGCGAGTACGGGGCCGTCCTCGACGAGCTGCGCCGTGACGGCTCGCTGTCGCTCGACACCAGGCAGCGCCTGGCCCGCGAGGCGTTCGCCCACACCGCCGGCTACGACGCCGCCATCGTCGAGTGGCTCGACGGGCGGGAGCCCCTGACGGAGGCGGCGGACGCATCCTCGGGGGCGCTCGAGTTCGACGCCGCCGCCCTCCTTCCCCCCTCCATCCACCTGGTGCTGGACCGGGCGGGATCGCTCCGGTACGGCGAGAATCCGCACCAGCACGGGGCGCGGTACCGCATCGTCGGCCAGCACTCCTGGTGGGACGACGTGGTCCAGCACGGGGGCAAGGAGCTCTCGTACCTCAACATCTTCGACACCGACGCGGCCTGGCGTCTGGTCCACGAGCTCGCCCCGTCGGGTGGCGGCGAGGTCGTGGTCGCCATCATCAAGCACGCCAACCCGTGCGGGGTGGCCCGGCACGGGGATCTGGCCGTGGCCTACCAGCGGGCCCTCGACTGCGACCCGCAGTCGGCGTTCGGCGGCATCGTGGCCATCGGAGGTCCCGTGACGACGGACGTGGCCGAGGCCGTCGCCGCCGGCCCCCAGGCCGATGTGATCATCGCCCCCTCCTACGACGAGGCGGCATTGGCGGCCCTCGCCTCCAAGCGCAAGGCGACCCGGCTCCTGTCCGCCCCGTCGCCCGAGCCGCAGGTCCGACAGTTCCGGGGGCTCGGGGCGAGCATGCTGGTGCAGGACGCCGACCGGTTCCTCGCCGATCCCTCGACCTGGCAGGTGGCCACCGAGGCGCGACCGACGGAGGCCCAATGGCGGGACCTGGACCTGGCCTGGAAGGTGTGTGCCCGCACCACCTCCAACGCCATCGCCGTGGTCACCGACGGTCAGGCCGTGGGGATCGGGGCCGGCCAGCAGTCACGGGTGGTGGCGGCGGAGATCGCCGTGTCCAAGGCCGGGACCCGGGCCACCGGGGGGGCCGCGGCCAGCGACGCCTTCTTCCCCTTCCCCGACGGCCTCCAGGTCCTGGCCGATGCCGGGGTGGCTGCCGTGGTGCAACCGGGGGGTTCGATCCGGGACGCCGAGGTGGTGGCGGCCGCCGACGAGGCCGGGATTGCCTTGGTCATGACCGGTGGCGAGCGCCACTTCCGGCACTGAGCCCCTGAGGAGGTGGCGCTGTCCATGTTGACGACCGCCGCCCGGGGCCATTGCCGGCCCCGGGGTCGACCGCAATGACGGCGGCCCTCCTCGATGGCGAGCTGCTGGCCGCCAAGATCAGGGCCGAGATCACCGATCGGGTGGCCCGGCTGCGGTCGGCCGGGGTGACGGTGGGCCTCGGGACCATCCTGGTCGGCGAGGACGGTCCGAGTGCGCGCTACGTGGCCATGAAACACGCCGACTGCGCCGAAGTGGGGATCCATTCGGCCCACGAGCACCTGCCCGCCGACGTGTCCCAAGCCGAACTGGAGGCGGTGGTGGCCCGGTTCAATGCCGACCCCTCGATCCACGCCTACCTGGTGCAGCTGCCGTTGCCGGACGGTCTCGACGAGGAGCGGGTGCTGTTGGCGGTCGATCCCGACAAGGACGTCGACGGCCTGCATCCTGTGAACCTCGGGAGGCTGGTCATGGGGGCGAACGGACCGCTCCCGTGCACGCCGGCCGGCATCGTGGAGCTGTTGCAGGCCAACGACGTGCCCGTCGAGGGCCGCCATGTGGTGGTGATCGGGCGGGGCCTGACCATCGGGCGCCCCTTGGCCCTGTTGCTGGCCATGAAGCGACCCGGCTGCAATGCCGCCGTGACCGTGGTGCACACCGGCGTGGACGATCTGGCCGGTCTGGTCAGCCAGGGTGACGTGGTGGTGGCGGCGGCCGGGCGGGCCGGTCTGGTGACGCCGGACATGATCAAGCCCGGGGCCGCCGTCGTCGGGGCCGGCACGTCGTGGGAGGGCAAGAGGTTACTGTCAGACGTTGATGCGTCAGTGGCCGAGGTCGCCGGTTGGATCACCCCGCGGATCGGCGGCGTGGGGCCGATGACCCGGGCGATGCTGCTGCGAAACGCGGTTCGTGCCGCCGAGCGCGCATCATGAGCCCGCAGCGCGGGCTCGAGGCCGACCCGAGGCCGTGGGGGAGCTACGCCGTCCTCGACGACGACGGCACCCACAAGGTCGAGCGCATCGTGGTGCTTCCGAGCCGGCGCCTGAGCCACCAGCGTCATGGCCGCCGATCCGAGCACTGGCTCATCGTCCGCGGAACCGCCCTGGTCACGCTCGACGGCGTGCGGTCGGAGCTCGTTGTCGGCCGGAGCGATCCCGCATGACCCGGCGCGGGGTCCTCACCCCGGTGGCGGTGGGCCTCGGGGCGATGGCGGTCGTACTGGGCGCGGTCGCACCGGCCGGAGGGATGGCGGCCGCGGCGAGCCCGGGGAGGCCACCGGGGGTGCTGGTCGCCGTCACGACCACCACGACCCCACCGTCGACCACCACGATCCCACCATCGACCACCACCGTGCCGACCACGACGTCGACCGTGCCGACCACGACGTCGACCGTGCCCACCACGACGTCGACCGCGCCGACCACGACCACCACCCTGGCCCCGACGCACACCTCGACCCAGACCCCGTGGGCACTGATCGCCGTCATCATCGTCTTGGTGGCCGCCATCGTGCTGGTGGCCCTCCTGCTGCGGTCGCGGAAGAAACGAGGCGTCGAGGAGGCTTGGCATTCGGCCGTGGTTCCGGCCCTGAGCGACGCTCAGCTGGCCCGGCAGTCGCTGCTGTCCGGCAACGCCGTCTCCGATGACGCCCAACTGCGGGGGGCGGTGGAGGTCCAAGTGGAGAAGGCGGCTTCCGCCCTCGAACACACCGTGTCGGCGGCCCCAGATCCCCAGGCTGCAGCCCTGGCCACCTCGGCGGCCACCGCCATGCGGGGTCTGGCGTTCGCCATCGAGGCAGACCGGCTCCTCCACCACGGGGCGTCGCCGCCCTCGGGGCTGCAGCTGGCGCAGGCGGACGAGGCCCGACGGGCCCGCAACACGGAGTTGAGCACCGCGCTGGCCCGCCTCTCCGCCAGGATCGGCTCGAAGCCCTCCCGCTGATCCCGACGCCCCACCGGCGCGTCACGGTGGTGCGGGCCCCGGCGAGGCCGTGGCCACGGGTGGAGCCGGGGACCTGGCGGTAGGATCCAGCGGTTATGACCCGCATCGCCGATCTGCTGGCCAAGGGCAGGACCTACTCGTTCGAGTTCTTCCCCCCCAAGACCGACGCGGAGCAGGCCACCCTGGTGAGGACGCTCCGCGACCTCGAACCCCTCGGCCCTTCATTCGTCTCGGTCACCTATCGGGGTGGGGCAGAGTCACGCCAGCGCACCTTCGATCTGGTCACGGGCATGTTGCGTACCACGACGCTGGTCCCGATGGCGCACCTGATCTGTGTGGCCCACACCCGGCTGGAGCTCGCCGACATCCTGGTGGCGTACCGGATGGCCGGAGTGGAGAACCTCATGGCGCTGGGCGGTGACCCCCCGACCGGACCCGACGACGGCCCCGGCGAGTTGAACCACGCC
>DASZGT010000155.1:0-12457 GCA_035938575.1 Acidimicrobiales bacterium | reverse complement strand
TTGCATCTCAAGGTCCACCGGCGCGGTGTCGACGGTATCAGGGATTCCCGGTGCCAACGGTCGACCGACAAGGACCCGGACACCCGAGCTCACAGCAGGTAGCAAGGAAATGGACATGGCAACTCAGAGCTCCGGCGACAGCATGGCGACGGCCCCCGATCCGGGTACGGACCCCATGTCTCTGGTTGTCTGCTCGCTCGAGCCCTGGTGTGAGGTTCGAAGAAGGATGAGGATCCTCGTCGACGAGATCGTGGACCTCTACCCGTCGGTCCAGGTGCTGTACGTGGCCCCGGCGGTCGACATTCCGCACCAGCTGCGACGGGGAAAGGTCCAAGGCCTTCTCGGGCCGCGGTTGGAGAAGGTCCATCCCCGGATCCACGTACTGCGGCCCCACAAGTGGCTGCCGCGGTCCTTGGGGCCCTTCGCCGATCGTTGGCTCGAGCGTCAGATTCACAACGCCGTCGAGGAGCTGGGGCTCCATCAGTGCTTCCTCTGGATCAATGACGCCGCCTACGCGCAGTTCACCCTGCGGACCGGATGGCCGAGCCTCTACGACATCACTGACGACTGGCTGCTCGCTCCCCTGGCGCCCAGGCAGCGGAGCCGACTGATGGCCAATGAGCGTCACCTGCTCGATCATTGCGAGGCCGTCGTGGTCTGCTCCCGCGATCTGGAGCGCTCGCGGGGGGGCGGCCGCCACGTCGAGCTCATTCCGAACGGGGTCGATGTGGAGATGTTCCGCACTCCCCGGCCCCGACCGCCGTCCTTGCCCGGGGGGCCCGTTGCCCTCTACGTCGGCACCCTCCATGTCGAGCGACTCGACATCCCGCTGATCCGCGAATTGGCAGGCTCGCGAACGGACCTCCAGATCGTCCTGCTCGGGCCCAACCATCTTCCCGCCGAAGTGACCGCAAGACTGGACCGGGTGCCCAACGTCCGTCTGCTCGGGGCCTTCCCCTACGACCAGATCCCGGCATTCATGCAACATGCGGATGTCATGATCGTCCCCCACCTGGTCAATCCGTTCACTGAGAGCCTCGATCCCATCAAGGCGTACGAGTGCCTGGCCGCCGGCCGTCCGACCATTGCCACGCCGGTGGCCGGCTTCCGCGACCTCGGGCCCCCGATCGTCGTCGCCGACCACAACCAGTTCGCTGCCGCGGTGGACAAGACTCTGGATGCCGCCGGGCCGCCCGGGCTCCCGAGGGAGTTCGAACGCACCCCGATCCCTTCGTGGCGACAGAGAGCGGAGACCATGGCGTCGCTGATGTTTCGGGTGCAACGCGAGGGGGCGACACGGTGATACCCGCTCACCTCCTGCTCCCCGCGGGCCCGCGCTTGGCGACTCGGGCGACTCGGGCGACTCGACCATGCCCGAGGATGCTGCCCATTTCGCCCAGAACGTCCTATCCTCGGTATCCACGCCTTTTCCGTCCCGAAGCGAGCGTCCACTGACCTTCCAAGAGTTTCTCTCCACGCTTTGGCGCCGAAAGCTGACCATTGTCGTCAGCATCGTCGTCGCGGTCGCCGCCGCGCTCGCCTACTCCAAGGTCCAGACCCCGAAGTACAAGTCGACAGCCCTGGTCCAACAAACGACGACGTCCAGCTCGTCGGGGACGAACACAGCACCGGTGACGCTGCCGGACCCGGTCCAGCAATTGGGCAGCACCGCGGTCCAACTGCGGGCGGCCAAGATCCTGGGCGATCCCAACGTGGCCTCCGTCGCCTCATCGGTGACCGGGACCGTCGATGCCACCACTGGCGCCTTGAGCATCGTGGCCACCGATTCGAGCCCGTCGCGTGCCCAAGAGGTCGCCCGGGCCTATTCGCAGGCCTACGTGGACCAGACCCAGGCGGTCGTCCAGGCACAGACCGACAAGATCACGAGCGCGGCAAACACACTGAGCGCCAAGATCGCCGATCTCCAGAAGCAGCCCGGTGCGAGCACGAACTCGCTCATTGCCGCGCAGATCCAGGGGCTGACCAACACCTACAGCACGCTCCAGGCCGAGCTGAGCAACATCCAGGTCGGCGAGCCGTACGCTTCCATCCAGGTCGCCGCCCAACTGCCGACCGCCCCGTCGGGACTGAGCAAATCCAAGCTCGTGGGGATCGGCGTCATCGCCGGGCTCCTGGTCGGCTGCGGCATCGCCCTGGGCCGCGACCAGTTCGACACCCGCCTCCGAACGAGCCCCGACATCGAAGCCATCACTGACTCCCCGATCCTGGCGGAGCTCCCTCAGGACCACGATGTGCGGACAGGCAAGGTATCGATCGCCATGGTCCAGGCTCCGCAGTCCCCGATGGCAGAGTCGATCCGAGAGCTGCGGACCAGCGTGCGGGTGATCCTCGACGACACGCCTTGCCCCCTGATCATCGTGACCAGCCCGGAGCCGGGCGACGGGAAGACCTTCGTCGCCGCCAATCTGGCCGCCGCCTGGGCGATGAGCGGCAGCAAGGTGATCGTCATCTCCGCCGACTTCCGGCGTCCGAGGCTCGAGGACATCTTCGGGCTGCAGACCTCCGGTTTGCCCGGCTTGGCCGACCTGATCAAGTCCAACTGGAAGAGCACGGAACACGGTGAGCGACGACTTGCGCCCCGCGACGCCCAGCAATCGCCAGGCATGCCGGGTGAGCGCCGGTCCTCCCCCGGTGCCAGCCCGCCCGCCGGGCTCGGCGCTCGGGATACGGACCGCGCCTCGGTGAGCTCCCTCCTGATCGACACGGGTATCTTCGGGCTCCAGATTCTTCCTGCCGGCACCCAACTCCAGAACCCCAGCGAGCTGTTCGGTAGCCCGGGGCTGCAGCCGGTCCTCGACCAACTCCCGCTGCTGGCCGACGTCGTGCTTCTGGACACGCCCCCGGTGCTGGCCGTGCCCGACACCGCCATCCTTGGGAGCTCGGCCCATGGCGCCGTGGTGGTGGCGTCAGAAGGACGGACCGAGAGCGACGATCTGGAACGAACCATTCACCGCCTCGAGACCACCCATTGCCAAGTTCTCGGCGTCGTTGTCAACCGGGTGAGGCACTCCAGCACCGACTCGTATCAGTCCTACGCCTACAAGCAATGACGCGTGGGGCGACGGTACGGGCTCGCCGGCCGATTGCCCATACGAAGTCCCGGTCGGGGCGGTCGGAGCGATGGCTTTGGAGGCGGGTCGCCACGGGGGCGACGGAGGGGGCAGGGGTTCGTTGATGTCGGAGGACGTCGACGTCGTGATCGTGGCGTTCGGGGCGCCCGAGCTCCTCGAGGAATGTCTGTCCCGGCTCGGCGGGACGCTGCCCGTGGTCATCGTGGACAACTCGTCCGACGCAGAGGTGCGGGCCGTGACCGAGCGTCACGGCGCCAGGTACGTCGATCCGGGGAGGAACCTCGGATTTGGCGCCGGCGTCAATGTCGGTGTCGCCCACCTCCCCCACCCGCTGGCCGACGTCCTCCTGTTGAATCCTGATGCGCAGATCACGTCGGCCGGCGTCGAACGGTTGCGCCACTGCCTCCACGCGGTGGCTGAGCTCGGCTGCGTGGCGCCGGCCCAGGTGGATCAGTCCGGGCAGGCCGCCAGGGTGGGCTGGCCGTTTCCCACCCCGTGGGGAGCGTGGGTGGAGGCAGTGGGGCTCGGGAGCCTGCGTCGGCGCCAAGCCTTCATGATCGGTTCGGTGCTGCTCGTGCGTTCGGCCGCCCTCGCCGAGGTCGGCCCGTTCGACGAGCGCTTCTTCCTCTACGCCGAAGAGACCGATTGGCAACGCCGAGCCCGTGACCTCGGATGGGGCGCCGCCCTGTGCCCGGAGGTGACCGCCCTCCACGTGGGTGCCGGGACGGGGGGGGACGAGTCCGAGCGCGACGTCCACTTCCACGCCTCTCAGGAGCGCTACATACGAAAGCACCACGCGACAACCGGATGGCTGGTCTACCGCACCGGGGTGATGGTCGGTGCGCTGATGCGCTCCCTCGTCCTCCCCCGCGATCGCCGAGCCCGCGCCGCGGCCAGATTCCGGCTCTACCGGCAGGGACCGTGCCGGGTCGAATCTGAACTGTGATGCCCGGTCCGGAGCCGTGCCTGTCCGTCGTCCACGTGGTGGTCACCGACGAGTTCGCGGGCGTCGAGCGCTACATCTGCCAGGTCGCCAACCAGCTTGCCGCCCGCGGTCATGACGTGACCACCATCGGGGGGGACCCCCAGCGCATGCGGACCGAACTGGACGGCGACGTCCACAATCGGCCCGCGCCCACGCTGCTGCGGGCGGCCCGGGCCGTGGCGGGTCAACGGGGCGCCGACCTGATCCATGTCCACATGACGGCGGCAGAGGGGGCTGCCTGGCTGGCCCGGCCCCGGCAGCGGGCCCCCATCGTGGCCACCCGGCACTTTGCCAGCGACCGCGGCTCGAGCACCACGGCCCGGTGGCTGGCGCGGCTCACCAGCCGGGCCCTCTCGTGCGACATCGCCATCAGCCAGTTCGTGGCGGACAGCATCACCGGGCCCTCCGTCCTCATCCCCAACGGAGTCTCCGACCGCCCGCAGGCCGATCTGGAGTCGACCCGAGTGGTGATGCTGCAGCGGCTCGACACCGAGAAGGCACCTGAGGTTGGAGTCCGGGCGTGGGCGATGAGCGGGCTCGGGGGCCAGGGCTGGCGCCTGGTCATCGCGGGCAAGGGTGAACGGCAACCGGCGCTGGCCCGGTTGGCCCACGATCTCGACGTCGCCGGCTGCGTGGACTTCGTCGGCCATGTGGCCGACACCGACCGGCTCCTGGCCGGATCGTCGCTGCTGTTGGCTCCCGCCCCGGCGGAGCCCTTCGGGCTGTCAGTGGTCGAGGCGATGGCTCACGGGATACCGGTCATCGCCGCCCGAGGAGGCGCTCACGTCGAGACGGTTGGCGAGGACGGGGAGCTGTTTGCCCCCGGCGATCCCACCGAGGCGGCTACGGCCCTGGTGAGGCTCGGCCAGGACGCCGGCCTGCGCCGCCGTGTCGGCGCCCGGTTGCGCCAGCGCCAGCAGGCCAGGTTCTCCTTGCCCCGGCACGTCGACCGTCTCGAGGAGCTCTACCGCCAGGTGGTCGAGAACGGACGTGGCACCGGGCCGGCCCCGGACACCTGGCGGTAATCCTGGCCGGGAAAGCTGCCGGTAAAGGGATCGAGCGACAGGGCGCCCGGCTGCGCTTGTCCTCCCAGGCGTCAGGGGCGATCAGGCGGGACCTCGCCTCAGCTGCCATCCCTCGGCGTCAGCGGGTCGGGGCCCCCGTTCGAACTCGTCCGGTAGAGGGCCATCTGGGCCTCGGCGACGCTCCTCCAGGAGTACCGGTCGGCACCCGCGATTCCGGTGGTCCGGAGGCGGTCCCAGAGACCGGGCTCATCGAGGAACCGACCTAACGCCGAACGGAGGGCCGGGGGGTCCCCGGGAGGAACGAGGAGCCCGACATCGCCTACGACGTCGGGGAGCGCCCCGCTGGAACTGGCCACCACCGGGATGCCCGCCGCCTGCGCTTCCACGACGACCCGGCCGAACTGTTCGATCCAGCCGGACGTCGGCACCGACGGCACGGCCAGCACATCGAACTGCCGGTAGGTGTCCGGCATCTTCTCCTCGTCCACGTAACCGTGGAAGGTCACCCGGTCACGGATCCCGAGTTGGTCAGCCAGCGCGACCAATCGGTCCGCTTCCGGTCCGGCACCGAAGACCTCCGCTGCGAACCGATGGTCGAGGGCGACGGCGTTGAGGAGCACGTCCACCCCCTTGTGAGGAATGAGGCGGCCCACAAAGCCGACACGAAGGGTGCCGGCCGGGGTCGCATGCTCGACGGGCCGGAACCGTTCGACGTCGACTCCAAGCGGGAGCTGCGCCAGCTCGCCATCCAGTCCCTTCCGCCGGAGGATGGCGCCGGCCTCCGCGCTGCAGGTGTAGGCACCCGAGGCGCGCCGCAGCGCCCGGCGCTCGAACCAACGGAATGGCGGCGGGTAGCGCTTCTCGATGTTCTGTGCTGACGAGACGATGAACGGGACGGTCGGAGCGCGCAGCCAGCGGAGGAGCAGCACCTCGGCCACGGCCAGCCCGAACGGCTCTTCGTGCAAATCGATCAGATCCCACCGATCGGATCCGAGCAGACGCCACAGAGGCCGCGGATCGTAGAGGAACGCATTCGGGTGCCGGCCCACGGTCCGGACCGGCACGGCGAACTCGTCGCCCGCGGGGACGAAGTCCACCATCGACCCGCCTTCCTCCCAACGTGTCGCAGCCACCAGCGTCAGATCCGCTCCGTTCTTCCGGAGCTGGCGCTCACGCTCCCGCCAGGCAGTGACCACGCCACTGTGTGAGATCCGGAGCACCCGCAGTTCTCCCCGTCGCCGGGACCCGGGGGAGACCGTCGGATGCCGTGACACCCGCCGAATCGTACTCGGAGGGACTCGTGTGCCCTCAGCATCGGGGCAGCAGACCCAACCGAGACGGGACGTCCTCTCGTGCGACCGTCCAGCCCGTAGGGGATTGCCCCTACTCCTCGACCAACGGGACCTTCGATCCCCGGTGGCGGATCACACGGGCCGGGATCCCCACCGCCACGCAGTCGGCGGGCAGGTCCCTGGTCACCACGGCGTGGGCGCCGATCACCGAGTTCGACCCGATGGACACGCCCTTGGTGATGGTGGCCTTGCCGCCGATCCAGACGTTGTCCCCGATTCGGATCGGAGCCGTCTCCCTCCCCTGGTCGACAATGGAGACGTCGGTGGAGGAGAAGGCGTGATCGTGATCGCGGATCGACACCATCTCGGCGATCAGGCAGTTCTGCCCGATCCGGATGCTCTCGTCGGAGGCGACCGTGCAGTGATGTCCGAAGACGGTTCGCTCCCCCACCTCCAATCGCCCCCGGCTCTCGACCACCAGGCCATAGTCGAGAACGCAGTCCTCGCCGAAGCGAACGGTGCCTCCCCTGGCCACCAGAAAACGAGCGCCGGGACGCACGTCGCACCGGCGCCCGAACTTCACTCGCGGGTGGCGCAGGCGAGCGACGGCCAGACCGAGGCGACGACGCAGAGAGCCCCGGATCCGATGGAGGGGGCCGAATTCGTTCGGCGCCCCTCGCCGTTCGCCCCCACCGCCGACTGAGCTCGTGGTGGTCACCCGCCAACCCTAGGACACGCGGGCGAGGGCCTCGCCGGCCAACGGGCTACCACGAGATGGTGGCGGGAACGCTGTCATCGAAGGTCTTGCCGTCGGAGGTCCACTGTTGGGTTGGTATGCGAGCGGAGGGGACCAGTCGCATCGAGCCATGGCTGCCGGGCATCACGAAGTGGACAACGACGGTCGAGGTGGATCCGGCGGGAATGACGATCGGCGCCGCCAACAGCCACGTGGGCCCCTCGGCGCTCTTGATGGCCAGCGGGCCCGCGCCGGTCATCGTCATGGACGTGGCCGCAGCCGGCAGATTGGTGGCCACGAGGCCGCTGTAGCCCCCGTAGCTGACGCCCACCCCCGGGAAGGGCCCGGCGACGAACTGCGACTGGCCCGGCGGCGTGCCGTTGTCGAACCGGGTGGTCAGGGTGATGGCCGTGTTGGATCCAGCGGGGGCCGTGGTCACGGCGACGTGCACCGCCATGTACTGATCGAGCTTGTTCCCCCCGAGGTTGATCAGCGACACATCCACAGACTTCGGCGTGAGACTTCCGCTCGCACCGCTCACCACCCAGGCCGCCTGGGCGACAGGATCGCTCGACCACAACATCAGATGGCGGCCGGCGACGGCGGCGGACACTGCGGAACCGAGGGTGCGCAGGTCGGTCGTCTCTCCTTGCAGCTGGCGGAGGACAGCGCTGGTCAGCGCTCCGAGGCCGTCTTGCCGCGGGGCCGCCCCGGCCTGGTCGGCGGTCAGCCCGTTGTACTGGTCATGGAGGAGGTACTGCTCCACGTTGTCGGCGCTGATGGTCTGCCCGTTCACATCCACCGGTCCCGTGGCCGTGAGCAGTTGTCGGACCCCAGCCACGTCGAGCGACAGGACCCCGTCCACCTTCTGTCCCGTCAGCGCGGTCCACATGCGGGCGGCGAGCGGCGCGGTGACGTCGAATTGGGGCGTCAGCCCGAGGTTCCGCATGTCCAAGCCCGGGTGCAGCCATCCCCAGTTGCGCAAGAAGTCTCCGGTCGGATTGACCGCACCCACCGGAAGGGTCCGGTCGCCGGAGGGGCCCAGGTCACCGAGATGCACCGTGCCGTCGGACGTCGTGGCCACGCCGACGTCGAGGAAGGCACCGGAGCCGGCCCGCATCTCGGCGTTGTTCGACGCCAGAACGACATAGGTCTGAGGGCCCTGCAGGATGGTGGCCACGGCCGCCGACACCCCGGCCGCCTTGATCAACCGGCTGCGGGCGTCGTCGAGCTGGGAAACGAACTCGTTGTGCTTGGAGGCCAGTGGTCCCACCAGCGCCTGTGACGGGCCCGTGTCGATGCGGGCGAGCTGCGACCCGGCCGAGGCGGAGTAGGCCGCCAACCTCCGCAGCGAGGTGACCCGTTCGGGGCCGGCGCCATGAGGCTGGTCGAGCTGGTCGTGGACCTGGGTCAGGAAGGTCGAGCCGACATGTGAGACCGTTCCAGCCGCAGTGCTCAAGGCCTGGACGGCTCTGAACTGTCGCCCGATCACGGGCACGATGGTGATCGGGCCGAACAGCGGCGAGGACAGGTCCGACTGCGCGCTGGCGAACTCGGCGTGGGCCTCGTCGAGCAGACGCACAGACTCGGCAGAGGTCAGCTGGCCGGGCGACAGATTGGACTTGACCTGTTGCAGGGCAGCCAGGCCGCTCTTGTCGTGGTGGTAGGCCGACAGGATCCGCACGCCGAGGATGGCAGCCCAGAGGGCCAGGACGACGACGATACCGGCAACGATGGGCCACCGGCGGCGCTTGCGCCGTCTCTGACCGCCTTGTTCACTCACGGCAACTCGCTACTCCAGGCGTCGGGCGCGCCGTGCCTGGGACGCCCACGGATTGCCGACATGACGGACAAGGATCTGACCACGTGATGGTACTGGAGCCATCCCTCGTCGACGGGTCATAGGGCACGCCAGTCGGGAGGGACAAGACCGACGGATCCGCCCACCAGGGCGCGCCCCGGCACCGACAACTGGTGCCGCTAGCATCCCTGCGTGTCGTTCACGACCATACGAATGGCCGTCGGGCGGGTCGTACTGGTCACCGGCATCCTGGTGCTCCTGTTCATTCCCTACCTGCTGTGGGGTACCGGGTTGATGACGGCGCGCAGTCAGGCCGACCTCCGCAGCCAGTTCGTCGTCGATCAGCACCTGGCCGGGTCGGCACCCACCAAGCGCCCCATACCGGGTGCCGCCGCCGGGGCTCCTGAGGTGGCCCCAACGATCGCGCCCCCGGCCATCGGGGGTCCGGTGGGGATCATCTCCATCCCCAGGATCGGGCTTTCGATGATGGTGGTCGAAGGCACGGATGAGATACGGCTCCAAGCCGGCCCCGGCCACTATCCCGGGACCCCGCTACCCGGCCAGGCCGGCAATGCCGCCATTGCCGGGCACCGGACCACGTACCTGGCGCCCTTCTACCACCTGGATGCGCTCGTGCCCGGTGACCAGATCGGGTTGACCACCGTGCAGGGGAATTTCGTGTACAGCGTGACGGGAAGCGAGGTGGTCGACCCGAGCGACGTTGCCGTGGTGGCGGCAACGTCGACCCCGCAGCTGACCTTGACGACGTGCAACCCGCGGTTCAGCGCCAGCCAACGGCTGGTAGTCCACGCGGCATTGGTGGCCAGCGCCCTCGCCCACCCCAACATCGCGCCGATCACCCCCACGACGCCCGCACCGGTCACTCACCGGACTCCCCCGTCTGCTTCCTCCAAGAATTGGAGCGCTGCGATCCTGTGGGGAGTGGCGGTGGCGGCACTGACCACGGTCCTGTGGCTGGCTGCTCGTAGGACCCAGGGCGGGAGGCGCGCCCTGGTGATAGCCATCGGCGTGGTGGGCTGGTCGGTAGTGGTCTTCTTCTTCTTCGACGCCGTGGCGCCGCTGCTGCCCGCCAGCTACTGATGGCGCGTCAGCCGACCCCCCGGCCGCCCATCGGAAGGGCCGCGGTCAGTTGCTCAGGCGAGCGTGTGAGGGCGGCGACGGAGGAGGAGCCCCCCCGCCAACACGGCACCGGCGCCCACGACGGCCAACTCTTCGATGTCAGCACCGGTGAAGGGCAGACTCGTCGGCCCTGTGGAAACAGGCGTCACCTTGGCCGGCGTCGGATCGCGGGGGAGGCTCGCGGGTGCGACTCCTTGGGAGCCCCCGGCGGCGGTCGGCGGAACCACACAGCCAGGCTGGGTCATCGAACCAGCCGATGCACACCCCGCGGCTCCGGCCACGCCCGACAGCATCGTCAACGATGCGACTGCGAAGCCCGAACCGATGATCAATCGTCTTGCCCACATGATGTTTGCCCCTTCTTCCCGCTGGGGCTGCGCCCCGGCGATTCCCCGTTTTCGTGCGAGCCACGATTGTGGCCTGCGCCCTCGTCCCGACCATCTTGACGGGTCAAAACGCGCGTGCGCAATCACCAAACACTCGGATCGTTTCGATTGCCACGATCAGCGTTGGGCGCCGCGCGGAGGGTGATAATAAGTGCCTGACCAGCCACCACTGTCGCCCGCCCGAATCGAAAGCTGGGTCCACAGCGGACCGGGGAACTGGAGAAATCAGGTCGACGGGAGTCCGATTGCGGACTGGATCATCAGCCTTGCCGTGGCCACACAGCCTGGATGCAGGCGTTCAGGCATTCACGCATTCAGGCGCAGAAGCCCGGGCTCCTCAGGCCGGAATGACCTGCCCGAAGGTGCTGCACAGGCCGAACGCCTCGATGATCACAAAGGCCGCCACGATCACCAGGACCACCGGGACACGCCAGCCCTTGCCGCGGCGAGCCATGGGTGCGGGCATGTACCACTGGGGAAGCAGCCCGGGCGCCTGTTCGAGGTAGACGGCCAAAGGAACGGCGTCGTCGCTCAATGGGGCGTCGATGTCAGCGGCCATGGCCAGCTCGGTCAGCTCCGCCTCGGTGAATCCGACGCCCATCGCTCCGTCACCGCCAGGTTCCTCATCCACACCGGGTGCGCTGCCATGGCGATCCACTACAGATCCTCCTCGGGCCCTGAATCCGCCTGCACAGTCAGCCTACCCCGGACGGTGCCGGGCCTACCCCGGACGGTGCCGGGCCTACCGGACCGGGGCGGGACGAAGCGGGCGGAGTGGCCTGCTGGCATGGCCCCCGTTCAGCCGGCATGGCAACGGCTGTCCGGTCTACAGCACGTGAACCAGCAGCTCGAAGAGCACGATGACCACTCCCACGGCCACCAGGCAGCTGACGTAGACGATCCGGCGGACCATGGGCAGGTCCCCGCCGGCGGTCGTGCCGAAGCCCACCACCGCCAGGGCCAGGACACCGATCACCTCGGCCACCGTGAACGCCGTCTGGATCGAAAACAGATGGATGGCGGCCAGCATGAATATGACGGTGGCCGGGAGGGCGGCGATCAGGATCGACCAGGATCCTCTGAGCTCCCAGGCAAAATCGATGGGCGTCAGTCGCAGGTGGCGCCACGACGGCATGGTCACCAAGCGGGACAGCGAATGGGCGAGCCAGATGGCCACGGCCCCGACCACGACCACGCCGGCGGTACTCAGTTCCCCCGGGTTTTGCTCGAAGGTGAGGCCTGCGATGGCGATCAGGGTCGAGATCGTGCCGTAGACGTAGTCCGCCAGCCAATGCACCGACCGATCATGCTCGGGTGTTCCCTCGTCCGGCTCTGATTGTCCGTCTTGATGGGGCTCCTCAACCACAGGCATCCCCCGGACATCGGGGAGGTCCGGCCGCCGAGCTTCTTGACCACATCGGTCTCCGCGTTGAGGAGGCCCTCAGCCGGGCGTGGGCCAATGCCGACCTGACGGTCGAACCGGGGGATCCGTTCGCATGGCTCCGATCCACCGGTGTCGTCGATGGAGCTACGAGCACCCACTCGTCGTGCCACAGCTCCCGCAGACATAGCACGAGCCGGCCCGCTGCATGGCGTTGCCGCACTGGTAGCAGTAGGGGGCATCCCGCGGCTCGGCACGGGCGAGAGGCCATTCGGGCGCCGGCGCCGGGTCGACAGGACGATCAGGGCTCGGCGCTCCCACCGCGGGCATCGCACTACCGTCGACCACCGTGGCGATCACCGGGTCGATGGCATCGATCCCTTCCGACTCGACCACGCCGACCGACTCCGTCGCCGTCTCCTCCACACCGGGCAGGGTCGGTTGCATCCGCTCGGCAGTGGAAAGAACTCCGAGCTCGGCGCGCTCCTCCAACGGCAGGTAGTCGACGGCCAACCGCCGGAAGATGTAGTCGGCCAGGCTGGTGGCGATACGCAGTTCGGGGTCGTCGGTGATGCCCGCCGGCTCGAAGCGCATGTTGGTGTACTTTCGCACGTAGGTG
>DASZGT010000154.1:0-6927 GCA_035938575.1 Acidimicrobiales bacterium | reverse complement strand
TTCGGATTCTGAGCAATACGCAATTCGCGACGTCTGGGCGAACGAGTGGACCGTGCGGGTCCGGTCGACGACAGCCTCGACGCCGGGCGACGATCCGGCGACCTCCCGGGGAGCGATAGCGCAGGTCTTAGGGCCTTCTTAGCTCGAATGTAGGTTCGGCTTACGATCGGCCGCTCAACTGTGTGCGGGGCCCTCGACTGGTTGGCAGGACGGACCAGGGACGGGGGGCGGTGGGACGTGCCCGTTGGCGGTCTGACTAGGGGAATCAGCGCCAACGCGGCCGTCCCCCTTTTCCTTTCTCTTTCCTCCTCCTCTTTTCCTCGAGTCCTCTCCTTGCGCGCGGACGGCGATGCCGGTGCCGTCGCCACGACCGAGACTCAAGTTCGATGCCGGGACGAGCCGATGGACTAAGGGCGTCGCGACCGCACTTCCGCAGCCTTTCTCCGTCCCGAGCACGACGGCGGGTCTTGGCCATGGCTTTGTGATCGCAGAAGGCTCGGAGGGTGAGAACATGCAATCGAGCTCACGAAGGGACCAGCAGCTGGAGATCGGCATCGATGCCGGATTGTCGATGATCGCCACTGTGCTCAGCCTGGTCGCTACTGCCCTTCTGGTCGCACTGCTGCTGGGAAACTCGCTGCATTCGGGCAGCGGCTCCAAGCCCGGTGTGGCCAACGCTCCCGGCGTCGGGCAGGCGAACGAGCTCCAGGCCCAGCAGGCGCTGTCCACCGGGTTGACGTCTGCCGCCACTGCGTCGGCCGCGGCGGGCGGATTCGGGTCCCTTGACATCTCGACCCTGACGGCATCGGATCCCTCGATGTCGTTCGTCTCCGGGCCCTCGGCCAATGCGTCGACGGTCAGCGTCGTGGTCGCAAACGACGCATCCGGAGGGGGGAGCATCACCATGGCGGACCGATCCTCGGACGGCATCTGCTGGCTGGTATGGAGGGCGGCGGGCGGCACCACGTGGTACGGAGCACAGACCGGTCTGGCCAGCTGCGCGGCCCCGGCGATCACTACGGCGCCGGTACCCGGTCCGGTCTCCTCATCGGCCATCGGCTGGCAGGAGGGCAGCTTCCCCGCGGGCTGAGGAGACTAGCGGCCGGCGTGGTGGACGTAGGAGTCGTAGCAGGGACGACAGAGGCGGAAGGGCTCTCCCGTGTCGGGGTTCACCTCGACAGGACGGCCGCACTCAGGACAGCTCCATTCGGTACCGTCGCTCCACTCGTCCCCTCTTGGCTCCGATTGCGCGGTCATGCCTACGGCATCGGCAGGCCGGTGGCCGGCCTTGAGGGCGGTGGCGTGGTCCACCTCCACTACCGCCCGACCACGACGTGAGGGGACGGCGACGATTCCCGTTGGGTGGGGCGAGCGCCGAAGAGGACCGTGCGCAGCCCGACCGATCGGCAGGTCCCATCACGGAGGGCGACCCGGCCGTGCCACCGTTCCAAGCAGTAGTGTTCGATTTTTCGGAAAGGATCTGAGAATGAGCGATCTGCTCCTGGCAGAGGAACGAGAGGCGGTGGCCGGTGCGAGCCGCCACCTGGCTGCGGAGGGTCTGGTCATCGGCACGGCCGGCAACATCTCCGCCCGCAAGGCAGACCTGGTGGCGGTGACCCCTACCGGGGCCGACCTGGCCACCGTGACCGCCGAAATGGTCACCGTCATCCAACTGGACGGCGAGATCGTGGACGGGGACCTTGCCCCCACCTCGGAGGTGCCCCTCCACACCGGCATCTACGCGGCCACCAACGCCCTGGCCATCACCCATGCCCATGCCATGGCGTCCACGGCGCTGTCCTGTACCCACGACGAGTTGCCTCCGTTGCACTACAGCTGCCTGGGCTTGGGAGGTGCTCCGCGGACTGCGGCCTACGCGACCTTCGGCTCCCAGGAGCTCGCCGACAATGTCATCAAGGCCCTGAAGGGGCGGAACGCGGCCATGATGCAGAACCACGGGTCTGTCGCCTACGGCAGCACCATGGACCAGGCCGTGGAGCGCCTCGAGCTCCTCGAATGGCTGGCCGAGCTCTACTGGCGCTCCGCCTCGCTCGGGACACCCCGTGTGCTGACCGACAAGGACTTCGAGAACATCATCACGTCGGCCATGGAACGCGGCTACGGCTCCCTCAAGAAGGTGGACAAGGCCTGAGGGACAGCCCCGGTCCGGCCCTCCCGGGGCTGCGCCACGACCCCGAGGCGGGCGGCGCCTTCCCGGGGTAGCCGTCCGGGGCATCGGTCCCGGAGTGCCCACCTGGGACCGTCACCGGGTGCAGCGCTGGGGCGCGGTGATGGCGGACCGGTCGCTACCGGGCGTCGGCGAAGTAGTGCTCGCGCAGCTCGCGTTTCAGGATCTTCCCGGACGGGTTCCGGGGCAGCCGCTCGTCGGTGAAGGCAATCCGGCTCGGGATCTTGAACGGTGCCAGCCGCTCAGCCAGGAAGTCCTTGAGGTCGTCACCGTTCAGCGTCGACTCTGCCTTCTTCTGGATGACGCAGGCGACCTCTTCGCCGAGCCGCTCGTTGGGGACACCGAAGACCGCGGCCTCATAGACCCCCGGGTGGTCGTAGATGGCACTCTCCACTTCGGCGCAGTAGACGTTCTCCCCGGCCCGGAGCACCATGTCCTTGGCCCGGTCCTCGATGTAGAGGAACCCCTCCTCGTCGATCCGGCCCAGATCACCGGAGGCGAGCCACCCCTTGACGATGGTCTCGGCGGTGGCCTCGGGCTTGTTCCAGTAACCCCGGATGAGGTTCGGTCCCTTCATCCAGATCTCGCCCCGCTCTCCCACCGGCACGGGGTTGCCCTGCTCGTCGCGGATCTCCATGTCCATGATGGTGGTCCGGGCCCGACCCGTCGACGTCGGGTGGGTCACGTACTCGTCGCCGCTGTTCCCAGGTCCGAAGGCGTTGGTCTCGGTCATCCCGTAGCCGATATTGGGTCGGCCCCGCGCAAAACCCTTCTCGACCCGGTCCACCAGTTTGACCGGGGCCGGCGCCCCGCCGCCGCCGATGGTGGCCAGCGATGAGGTGTCGTACTTGGAGAAGGCCGGGCTCTCGAGCATGTCCCAGCTCTGCGTGGGCACGCCGACGAAGGCCGTGACCTTCTCGGCCTCGATGAGGCGGAGCGCGTTCTCGGGGTCCCAGCGGTGCATCATGACGAGCTTCATCTTCATCCCGAAGCAGCTCAGCATGACCGGGACGCAGCCCGTCACATGGAAGAGCGGCACGATGAGGATGAAGCACGGTGTGCGGCCTCCGCCGAGCATGTCGGTACCCTTGCGGGCGGTCAGGATGGTGGCGTTGGCCCAGAACGCCATGAGCGCCTGGGTGACGGCGCGGTGGGTCGACACCGCCCCCTTGGGGAATCCCGTGGTCCCCGAGGTATAGAGGATGGTGGCGTCGTCCTCGGGCCCGACCTCGACGACGGGCATGGGGTCCCCCAGCGTGACGACCTCGTCGTAGCGGTGGACACCGGTGGGACCCGGTTCGATCAGGTCGGCCCGCACGACGACCATCGGGATGTTCCGGGAGTGCGCGGCACGATGGGCGCGTTCGATCCGCTCCGGATCGGCGATCAGGAGCGCGAGGCCCGAGTCCTCGATGGCGTAGTCGACCTCGGCCTCGGTCCACCAGGCGTTGAGGGAGACCGACACCGCTCCGACGGAGAGGATGGCGGCGAAGGACACGATCCACTCGGGCAGGTTGCGCATGGCGATGCCGACCCGGTCGCCCTTCTTGATGCCGAAGGTGGTGACGAGTGCGCTGGCCAGAGCGTCGACGTGGCGCATCGTCTTATCGAACGTCCACCGTTCGTCTTCGTAGACGATGAACGTCGAGTCCGCTCCCCGGGCGCCGGCGAACACCTGGCCCAGCGTCAATGGGGCGTTCTTGAACAGTCGGTAGTCGATCCCGTCGACCGACTCCTCGACCAGCTCGAAGAGCTGGTCCGGACCCGTGACCTGCGCAGAGGCCTCGTCGTAGCTGAGCGCCATCGCCCTCCCCTTCTCACCCTCTTGTGCGGGCCGCTGTCGGCGCAGGCCCCGACCCGGGCCAGCGTGACCTGCGATCCTACGTCGCCAGTGGGGAGCTCGCGATTCGCGGTCCCAAGTCCACTGGCACGCGCCGCATCGGCCGACTCCATCCGGACGCCGATGACGGGGGCACATCGATCACCGACGCCGGCGCCGCCCGCATGAGCAGACCCGCCTCGAGCAGCGGCCCACTGGATCCGTGGCGACATATCCTGTGGGCACTCGATTCCACCGGTGAGCCGAACCCAGGAGGACGGTCCCTTGACTCCACGACGTGCTACCGACGCCGAGGTCGACACCTGGCAGAAGCACGGCTGGGTTCTCCTCGACGGCCTGGTGGGCACCGAGGAGGTCGACCACGTCCTCGACGATCTCCACCTGCTGTTCCCGACCTCCGAGGAATACCACTCAGATCCCGAGGGAGCCACCCAGAAGTGGCTGGGCTCCAAGCCCGACCACCAAGAGGAGTTCATCTGGCCCGAGGAGGGACCCGGCTTCCGCGGGGCACAGCACCGTTGGAACTCGGCCTTCCCGTTTCCGGGCTCGGGTTCTCTCAATCGACTCTGCGTGCACCCCTCCATCGTCGACTTCGCCGAGCGTGCCCTGGGCACCGAGGACATCAGGCTCTACCAGAGCCACGCCACCGCCTCGTACTCGGGCCTGACCAACTACGAGCAGCCGATGCACATCGACCGGAACCACTCGTGGCTCCCGGCCGGCAGCGAGGCGCCGTGGTGGAACCTGGAGGGGTTTCTCTACCTCTCCGATGTGACCGAAGCCGACAAACCCACCCGGGTCACCTCGGTGCAGGACTCCGCCCACGTGTCTGCGATGACGCCGGTAGTGATGCCCGACCACGAGCCGGAGCTGTACGCGGCCGAGCACAGCGCCACCGGTGTGCGCGGTTCGTATCTCGCCTACCGGTCGGACGTCTTCCACCGGGGCGGCCCGTTCGGGGGCACGGATCGGGCCCGCTTCCTCCTGGCCGTGGCGTTCAAGGGCGCCGGGCAGGACTGGATCGGCTACAACCAGGCGCAGTCCCAGTCCACAGATCCGGAGTGGACCACGTTCGCCGAGCGGTCGACTCCTCGGGAGCTGGAGCTGTTCGGCTTCCCGCCGCCGGGCCATCCGATCTGGACCGAGGACCTGGTAGAGGGCACGGCCCTCCGGTATCCGAGGCTCGATCTCTCACCCTGGAGGGCAGCCCTCCAGGGTGAGTAGGGATTCGCTTTCTGCAACCCATCCCCTATCGTGGCGGCCATGGCCAAGACCGTGATGATCACCGGTGCCGGAAGTGGGTTCGGCAGGTTGGCCAGCCTGGCCCTGGCCGGGCGCGGTCACCACGTGATCGCCACGACCGAGACCGACGAGCAGGCCGACTCCCTCCGGGCCGAGGCGCCGCAGTTGACCGTCGAGCGGGTCGACATCACCAGCGACGACGTCGCCAAGGTCGCCGCCTGGGACATGGACGTGCTCATCAACAACGCCGGGGCGGGACAGACCGGCCCGATGGCCGATGTCCCCATCGAGCGGGTCCGGCGCCTGTTCGACGTCAACGTGTTCGGCACGCTCGCCGTCACCCAGCACGCGCTCAAGGGCATGGTGGCCAAGGGCCGCGGGCGGGTGATCATCATGTCGTCGATCGCCGGGGTGCTCTCTGCCCCCACCTTCGGACCCTACGCAATGACCAAGCACGCCCTCGAGGCGATGGGTAAGGCCATGCGGGGTGAGCTCGCCCCGCTCGGCATCGACGTCACGCTGCTGAACCCCGGCCCCTACCAGACCGGTTTCAACGACCGTATGGCCGACTCCATGTGGGAGTGGTTCGGCGATGCCTCGATCAATGCCTCGGCCACCGACCTGTTCCACTCGGTCGGCGAGATGGTCACCAGCGGCCAGATGGACCCGGCCGAGGTGGCCCAACGGATGGTGGAGCTCACCGAGGCCGAGACGACCACCGAGAACAATTTCGTGCCCCCGGAGATGCGTGCCCTGGCCGCCGGGGCCATCGAGGCCTGAGGCTCGCGGCCCCGGACGCCGCCCACCGCGCCCCCGGTCGCTCACGATGCGCCATTTGGCGATCTCGGACACCGCCCAGACCCGGGACGGGACGTTCCGCCGGTAGCTAGCCTGGCGTCCGATGGAACTCGGCCGCGTGGGCGTCTGGTGGAGCGGCACCTGGCGCGGCGCCGACGGTGCTCCCGGAGCGGCGGCGGCCGAGATGGAATCGCTCGGCTACCGGGCTCTGTGGAGCTCTGGTGGCCTGGAGCCCGGTTTCCCCGACCGGTTCGGCCGGCTGCTGGCCGCCACCGAGCATGTGCCGGTGGCCAGTGGGATCCTGTCCATCTGGCACGCCACCCCGGCGCAGGCAGCAGCAGGGGCGGATGGGCTCGAGGCCACCCATCCCGGGCGGTTCCTCCTGGGGCTGGGAGCCAGTCACGCGCCGATCGTCGAGCAACTCGGCACGCCCTACGCCCTCCCCTATTCCCGCATGGTCAGCTATCTCGACGGGCTCGATGACCTGGGGCCCACGGTGGCAGCCGATCGACGGGTCCTGGCCGCCCTCGGGCCCCGCATGCTCACCCTGGCCGCCGAGCGGGCGGTGGGGGCGCATCCCTACTTCGTGCCGGTCGAGCACATCGCCCGGGCCCGTGACCTCGTGGGCCCCGGACCCCTCTTGGCCCCGGAGCTGGCCGTGGTGCTCGAGTCCGATCCGGCGGTGGCCCGGGCCAAGGCCCGGGAGTACACCACCGGTTACCTCGGGCTGCCCAACTATGCCCGCAACCTGGCCACTCTGGGGTTCGCCGACGACCTCGAGGGGGGCGGCACCGACAAGCTGGTCGACGCCGTCGTGGCCTGGGGCGACACCGCCGCCATCGCCGAGCGGGTGCGGGCC
>DASZGT010000153.1:0-1877 GCA_035938575.1 Acidimicrobiales bacterium | reverse complement strand
GCCTTGATCCGACGAATGCCCTCGATGGTCTCGATGCCGTCCTTGCGGCTCTCTTCCATCCCGGTCGAGAGGGGGAGCGCCAGGGCATCGAACAGGAGGTCTTCGGACCGGAGCCCGTAGCGCTCCGTGGCGATGTCGTGGATGGCCGTGGCGGAGCGCAACTTCCAGTCGGCGGTGCGGGCCTGCCCCTCGGTGTCGATACAGGTGCAGACCACCGCGGCCCCGAACTCCTTGGCCAGGGTGAGGAAGCTGTCGAGGCGAGTGCCCGGCTCGTCGCCTTCCTCGAGGTTCACCGAGTTGATCACCGCCCTCCCGCCGATCCACGAGAGGGCCGTCTCGACCACGGGGGCCTCCGTGGAGTCGACCACCAGGGGGACGGTGGACTGGGTGGCAAATCGGGACACCACCTGCTCCATGTCGGCGACACCGTCGGCGCCGGTGTAGTCCACACAGACGTCGATGAGGTGGGAGCCCTCCTTGATCTGGTCGCGAGCCATGGCCACACACGTGTCCCAGTCCGCTTCGAGCATGGACTCTCGGAACTTTTTGGAGCCGTTGGCGTTGGTGCGCTCGCCAATGACCAGAAACGAAGTGTCCTGCTCGAAGGGGACCTGGGTGTAGATGGACGCAGCACCGGGCTCATGTTCGATGTGACGGGTGGCCGGAGTGAGGTCGGCGCACGCCTCCACCACCGCGGCCAGGTGGGCGGGCGTCGTGCCGCAGCACCCCCCGATCACCGATACGCCCAACTCGCTCACGAACTGACGATGGAAGTCAGCCAGCTGATCCGGGGTCAGGTCGTAGTGCATGGCGCCGTCGACCACCGAGGGGAGTCCGGCGTTGGGCAGGCACGAGACCGGCGTCGAGGCATGGCCGGTGAGGTGGCGCAGTGGTTCGAACATCTCAGCCGGGCCGGTGGCGCAGTTGAGGCCGATGAAGTCGACGTCCATGGCCTCGAGGGCGCAGAGTGCGGCCCCGATCTCCGTACCGGGGAGCATGGTGCCGGTCAACTCGATGGTGACCTGAGCCTGGATGGGCAGACGGCGACCGGCGGCCCGCATGGCCCGTCGGGCACCGTTGATGGCCGACTTTGCCTGGAGGAGATCGAAGACCGTCTCGATGATGATCAGGTCGACGCCGCCTTCGATCAGCGCCGCCACCTGCTCCTCGTAGAAGCCCCGCAGGTCGGCGTAGCGGATCTGTCCGAGGGTCGGGAACTTCGTCCCCGGCCCGATGCTCCCGGCCACCCAGCGGGGCCTGTCCGGTGTCGAGAAGTCGTCGGCGGCCCCTCGGGCCAGGTGGGCGGCGGCCAGGTTCAATTCCCGCACCCGGTGGGCCTGCCCGTATTCGGCCAGCACCGGGGCGAACGCCCCGAAGGTGTCGGTCTCGACGACATCGCATCCGACCTCGAAGAAGGACCGGTGGACCCGGTCCACGGCCTCGGGGCGGCTGACGACCAGGAGCTCATTGCAGCCTTCGAGATCAGGGCCTCCGAAGTCGTCGGCGGTCAGCTCGGCCAACTGGAGGTTGGTGCCCATGGCGCCGTCGAAGATGAGCACGCGCTCGGCGGCGGCCTGCAGGTAACTGGAGGGCGGGTCGTTCTCAGTGGTCATGACCCCTGAAGGCTACCGGGGAGAGCCACGTCCAGCGCCAACTCCGCCCGCCCACGGGCGACGGCACTCGTCACCGCCTCGGGCGCTCGGAGTGCGGGAGCGGGCTGCGGTAGAGAGGCGAGAGGGGTTCCATCAATGTCGTTTAGCATCGTTCCGGTGATGACGGCGTGCTGAAGATCTATACGAAGACGGGCGACGACGGCACCACCGGGCTCCTCTACGGAGGTCGGGTCCGCAAGGACTCGCTGGTCATGCAGATCAACG
>DASZGT010000152.1:0-7977 GCA_035938575.1 Acidimicrobiales bacterium | reverse complement strand
TGGGTGGTGGGACCGCCGACGGCGTAGGGCGTGATGTGGTCGACCAGGCAAGAGGCGGCCGGGACGTCACAGAAGGGATGGGTGCACTCTCGGTCTCGGAGCTCGATGGCCCGGCGGGTGGCCCCAGTGAACAACCGGGTGGTGGCGCTGACCTCCACCCGCCGATCCGCTCCGAAGACCACCCGCTCGATGTGAGCCCGGTCAAGCCAAGGGAGCAGCGAGCCTGGCGGGACCACAGTGCCATTGGCCAGCTCGCAGATGCGGCCGTGCAGGGTCGGATAGTCCACCAGCACGCTGAACAGCGGGGCCGAGCGC
The DNA here is from genome assembly GCA_035938575.1 of Acidimicrobiales bacterium. Classification (GTDB taxonomy): domain Bacteria; phylum Actinomycetota; class Acidimicrobiia; order Acidimicrobiales; family RAAP-2; genus Bog-756. Next base: position 7,662 of record DASZGT010000152.1, on the reverse strand, counting down.
CGCCCCTCGGCGGTGGTCGATCGACTGCGGGTGGCCATCTCGACCAGAGCGTCGGCGCGTCGCTGTCCAGGGGTCCGGGACAGTTCGCCGGGCGTGGGGTCACGCCCGAGGTCCTCACGCGCCGCGGCCCAGTCTGCCTCGAAGAGCTCCTGTCGGATGCGGTCGAGCTCGTCGGATACGACGGCCCCGGAGATGGGGTCGAGGGTCATCTTGCCCAACCACATGCCCCCGAAGGTGTTGACCAGGTACACCTCGCGACGGGCGTGGCGCTTCTCGTAGCCCGCCTCGGCCCCGTCGGGGTCGGCCAGCTGCTCCCAGTAGGCAGTGGCTCGGACGAAGGCGTCGTAGCGCAGACTGCGGGCCTGGTCGAGCAGCAGGGCCTCGTCTCGGTCCAGGGCCTCCTCGGTTGCGTCCCGCCGCAGGGAGGCGATGCGGTCCACATGGGCCCCGCTGATATCGCCGTCCGCCCAGGCAGTGGCACACTCGGGCAGGCGGCGGAGATGACGGGCACGGTGCAACTGGCGCCGGGCCTGGGCCTTCGGCATCCGGCATTTGGTGACGAGCCACATCAGGGCGCTGCCGGCGTCGTCGAGACCCCAGTCCCCCCATGCGTCGAACTCCCCCGTGGCCTTGGTCACAAGCGCCTCGAACCTCGCCAGCTGGCGCTGGAGAGCCTCGACCGATGCTCGGTCGGCCCAGGTGGAGGGATCGGCTTCCACCAATCGATCCATCATCTCCGTCACTACATCGAGATCCATAACCTGACAGTGAACCATCGGGGTGTGACAGGGCTTCGACCAGGGATTATCTGGCCGCCGGGAAGGCCTCAAGTTGGGGGTCCACTCCGTTGGGCTTGCGAGGGGCAAGCAGAGCGGCATTTCGGCGTCGGGCCCGCATCAGCTGGATACACTTCCGCCAGCTCGAAGATGACCTGTCGAAGGGTGTTGGCGGAAACGTGGCCGATGAGGTTGGTGCCGTATCGCCGCATTTGGACGACCTTGCCCTCAGCTGCGCCAGCTTCCTGGCAACACGCCCGGGATCCCATATGGTGACGGCATTCGCAGGAGGGCCTCGGACGGTCGACCCGCTGCCTGACTGGGACGCTGACTCGGGGGCCTTTCTGCCCGGGGCGGACGTCGTTGGAGAGCGCCGTCACGAGGACCTCCTGGCGTCGGCGACTCTGGGCGCGTCGAGTCATCATTTGGACCACTGGGACTGGCAGTATCGAGACCCGACGTACGGCTACGAGGGCCCGACGAAACGCAGAGAGCTGGCAAACCGCATCTCAGGCGATCTGGCCTCCCTCGTCGACGTGCTCGAGCTCGACACCTGGGTCATTCCGCTGGGGTTGGTGCACCCGGATCACCAAGCCACGGCGACCGGCTGCCTGATCGTTGCCGGCAGTCGTCCAGAGATCGACTGGCTCGTCTACGAGGACCTCCCGTATGCGCAGGTCTTTCCGTCGGAGATGGAGAGGGCAACAGAAAGGTTTCTGGAGCGGGGGTTCATGCTCAGTCCGGCCCTCGGCCTCGAGTTCGAGATCCCGATCGACGACCCCATCAAGCGGAGAGCCATCGAGTGCTACCGATCGCAGCTGGGACCACTCCGAGAAGGGGTCGACCTTGCCATCATGACGCCAGAGCGGATACATCGGCTGGTCCGAGTCCACGACTGAGTCACCTCCCCGGCGCCGGGGAGTGATCCCGGAGGATGCACAGCACTCCCCTGGCTCAGTCGGCCAGGGCAAGTCCAGTGACGGCCGACAACTCGACCAGCGCCTCCGTCGGATCGGTCACCTTGATGGTGTGCATGCCCATGGCCCGGGCCGGCTTGAGGTTGATGCCCAGGTCGTCCAGGTAGACCACCTCGTCGGCTCGTACACCGACCGCTTCGCACGCCAGTTCGTAGAACAGGGGCTCGGGCTTGCGCACCCCGAGGGTCCGTGACTCCAGGACGACGTCGAACAACGCGAGAATCGCCACCACCTCGGGTGCGGCGGGCGTGTCATCAGCGCCAAAGTTGTTGGTCAGGCAGGCAGTCTCGAACGTTGCCGAACACAGGCGGACCGCCTCGACCATGGCTGGGCGAACGTCGCCGCCCAACAGCGACAAGACGACCCGACCGTCCACCTTGTGGCCCAGCCCCCGTGCCTCGGCCTCGAAGGCGTCGGCGAAACCGTCCATATCCAGAGCGCCGCGCTCGAGATTCGCCCAGGCGTTGGAATCGGGATTGGTCGAGTTGACGGTGCGAATGAACCCCGGGGGAAGTCCCTGCTCCCGTTCGTAGCGATCAAAGGCGTCGAACGGGCTCGAGGTGATCACCCCACCGAAGTCGAACATCACTGAGCGGATCACCAGCCAATTCTACTTCTCGGGGTGGACCTTTCTTTCGAACGGAATCCGATGCGGGACGCCGACCGGGCTCGGTGACCGGCTCCCCCACCGCGTGCGGCAGGGCCAATGCCCTTTGGTTGCCACCCACATTTGTGTGTCCATCGGACCGCCGCCGTCCGCATGATGGTCGCCATTGCCAATCAGTGCGATTGGATAGCCGGCCGGTCGGGTTGACACCGGGCCGGGACCAGCGTCAGCTGTCGACGAGAGCCTCGCGAGGATCCCAGCGGACAGGCATGTGCTTTATCCCGCCCACGAAGTTCGAGCGCAGCATCTCCACCGGTCCGTCGAATTCGAGCTTCGGCATCCGGGTCACCAACTGGGTGAAGATGAGGCGGAGCTCCATCCGGGCCAGGTTTGCGCCCAGGCAGAAATGGGGACCCCCGCCGCCGAACGCCACGTGATCGTTCGGCGAACGGCCCGTGTCGAAGCGGAACGGATCAGGGAACACCTCCTCGTCCCGGTTGGCGGAGGGGTACCAGAGGACGACGCGGTCTCCCGCCCTGATCGTCTTGCCGCGGAGCTCGACATCGTGTGTGGCCGTTCTGCGGAAGTACAAGAGGGGTGAAGCCCATCTGAGGATCTCCTCGACCGCCCGGGCCATCCGATCGCTGCTCGGGTCACGCCTCAACTCCGCCCACTCGGCGGGGTGTTCGATCAGTGCTCGCATCCCGTGGGAAGTGGCATTGCGGGTGGTCTCGTTCCCCGCCACCACCAGGAGGAGGAAGAAGATCGCCAGCTCCTCGTCGCTCAGGCCGTCCGAACCCTCGGCCGCTCCGGTGAGAACGGTGATGATGTCGTCGCGCGGATCCACCATCCGCTGGCGCCGCAGCTCCTGTGCATACTGCATCATGTTGGCCGAGGCGGCCATGCTCGCCTCCCTGTCCCCTCCGAATTCGGGGTCGTCGATACCCGTCATGGCGTTGCCCCACTCGAAGATCCTCCGTCGATCGGCTTCGGGCACGCCCACCAGCTCGGCAATGGCCTGGAGGGGAAGCTCTGCCGCCACATCCACGACGAAGTCACATGATCCACGCTCGATGATGTTGTCGACGATCGTTCGCGCCTTGAGCTCCAGGTGATCCTCCACCAGTCGCAGGGTCCTCGGCGAGAATCCCTTGCCGACCACGCGACGGAATCTGGTGTGCTCGGGCCGGTCCATGCCGGGGAGCATCTGTCTCATCGTGCTGCCTTGCAGGTCGTTCGGGTCGATGTCGACCAGGGTGAAGCCCGCGCCGCTCACAAAGGTCACCGGATCGCGGCTCACCCACTGCACGTCAGCGTGTTTCGTCAGGCACCAGAACTCCAGGCCGGCACTGTCCACGTGCCAATGAACAGGATCGTCCCTCCGCATTGCCTCGAAGACCTGGTGATGCCCCTCGTCACGGAATACATCGGGGCTCAGCAAGCCTGACTCCAGGGTCGGTTCCGGCGCAGCTGTCATGCGACAAACTCTAGGATCACCTCCGTCCCCTACACCACCACTGCGGCACTCGACCATGAAGGGGCGACATGACCACAAGCCAGGAGCCCTTGGGAGTGGTCGTCGTGGGCACGAGCTTCGGCTGTCTGACCCACGTCCGGGCCCTGAGGGCCGCCGGGTTCGAAGTCCTCGTGCTCGTCGGACGCGATCCTGACAAGACGAAGGAGCGGGCCGCCTACTTCGACATACCGAATGCATCGACCGACTTCGGAAGTGCGCTCGACGTCCCCGGGGTGGAGGCGGTCGCCATCGCCACGCCACCGCACACCCACGAGCCGCTCGTCCTCCAGGCCGTCGCCGCGGGCAGGCATGTTCTCTGCGAGAAGCCATTCGCCCGAGATGCTACGGAAGCTCGGGGGATGCTTGAAGCCGCCGAAAGGGCCAACGTGGTCCACCTGCTCGGCACCGAGTTCCGCTGGGGCACCGGCCAGGCTCTGGCCACGCGGGCCATCCGGGATGGCGCCATCGGGGAACCCAGGCTGGCCACCTTCATGCTGCACGTCCCGCTGCTCGCGGATCCCGAGGGCGAGGTGCCGGGGTGGTGGTCGGCGCGCTCGGAGGGCGGCGGGTGGCTCGGTGCCCAGGGTTCTCACGTCATCGATCAGATCCGCTCCAGCCTCGGCGAGTTCGCCGGGGTGAGTGCGGGGCTCACCCTGGTGGCCGACCGGGACTGGACCGCCGAGGACTCGTTCACCGTGCACTTCCGGCTGACGAGCGGTCTTGAAGGTGTGATCCAGAGCACCACCGGGGCGTGGGGTCCGCCGTTCTTCGCAACCCGGGTCGCCGGCAACAAGGGGACCATATGGGTCGACTTCGACGTGGTGCACGTCGCCGATGCGAAGGGCACCCGCACCCTGGAGGTTCCGCCGGACCTCCAACTGGCGCCGCCTGATCCTCCTCCCGCCGATCTGCTGGTGACCGCCTACGACCAGATGCACTCCTGGGGCATCGACCTCGCCCCGTACACGAGGCTGGCGGAGGCGTTCCGCGATCTCATCCTCGGTCGGGCCGTCGCCTCTGACCCTCGGCCCGCCACCTTTGCGGACGGCGTGGCGACCATGGCGGTGCTCGACGCCATCCGCCGATCATCGGACGAGCGCCGATGGGTCGACGTGGATCCGCTCGGCTAGCGGGCCATCCGGTGGACCTCGCAGGCTGGTTCGGGGGCGGCCCGCGAGCCATCTCACCTGGTCGTAAGCGTGTGGACGTCGGAACGGATCAGTCAGGCCGGGCTCGAAGCACCGGCCGGTTCACTATGAGAACATCAATGCGGTTGCTGTCGGCATCGAACGGACCTCGAAGTGCGCCGAGCTGACTGAGTCGCGGAACGCCATCCCACCTCGGATCGGCCAACAGTGAGGAGCGAGACATGCTCGATACGGCGATCAGAGGGGGCACCGTTGTCGATGGCACCGGGGAGCCGTCCTACACGGCCGACATCGGAGTCCGTAACGGCCGGATCGTCGACATCGGCACGATCACCGAGTCGGCCCGACAGGCCATCGACGCCGACGGGGCGTTCGTCACCCCGGGCTGGGTCGACGTCCACACCCACTACGACGGCCAGGTCACCTGGGACGACGCCTTGGAGCCGTCAGCCTCCAATGGGGTGACGACCGTGGTGATGGGGAACTGCGGTGTCGGCTTCGCCCCCGTCCGGCCGGCTGACCACGACATGCTGATCGACCTGATGGAGGGAGTCGAGGACATCCCCGGTTCGGCCCTCAGCGTGGGCATGCCCTGGGGACGATGGGAGTCCTTCGGCCAGTACCTCGACCTGCTCGACCAGGGACGCTACGCGGTCGATGTCGCCGCCCAGATCGCACACGGGGCCGTACGGTTCTACGTGATGGGCGAGAGAGGGGCGGCCAACGAGGACGCCACGGAGCAGGACCTGGGGGCCATGACCTCGATCGTGCACGAGGCCCTGGCGGCCGGTGCCGTCGGGTTCTCCACCTCGCGCACCATCGGACACAAGGCCAGGTCGGGTCGACCGGTGCCCGGCACGTTTGCGCCGGAGAAGGAGCTGCTGGCGATGGCGGATGCACTGCGTTCCGCCGGTCATGGTGTGTTCGAGGCGATCGTCGCCGGGACCATCGGCCAGCTCGATCGGCTCGGCGGGGAACGCAGCAAGCCGATCGACGAGGTTCCTCTCCTGGAGGGCGTGTCGCGCCGTAGCGGCCGACCGGTGACCTTCACCGTGGCCCAGCTGTTCGAGGACCCTGAGCACTGGCGCCTGGTGCTGGACGCCGCAGCGCGGGCCAACCTGGCCGGAGCCACGCTCCGGCCCCAGGTGATCCCCCGATCGGTGACCATCATGACCAACCTGGACACCTACCACCTGTTCATGGGTCGGCCCACCTATCGCAAGATCGCCCATCTGCCTCTCGCCGAGCGGGTCATCGAGATGCGCCGCCCGGAGGTACGCCAGGCCATCCTGGCCGAGACGACCGTCACCGAGGGGCCCAGTGACTTCTCGGCACTGGTTGTGGAGCTCTTCGGGCCGGCGCTGCCCGTCACCTTTCCTCTGAGCGAACCCGTCGACTATGAGCCGCGCCTCGACCAGTCCGTCTATGCCCAGGCACTTGCGGCCGGAATCGACCCCATCGTCCACATGTACGACCTCCTCCTCGCCGATGACGGCAAGGCGTTCTATGCGCTGTTGGGGTCGAACTTCGTCAACGGAACGCTGGATGTCTGCCGTGAGATGCTGCTCGACGACAACACCGTCACCGGGTTGGGAGATGCTGGAGCGCACGTCAGCCTCATCTCCGACTGCTCCGCGTCGACGTTCCACCTCACCCATTGGGCCCGGGACCGCAGCCGGGGCGAACGCCTCCCCATCGAGCTGCTGGTCCACAAGCTGAGCGGGGGCAACGCCGATCTCTACGGATTCGCCGATCGAGGGACCATCGTGGAGGGCAAACGAGCCGACCTCAACGTCATCGATCTCCAGAACCTCCGCATCTGCCCGCCCGAGCTCCACCGCGACCTGCCCACAGGCGCAAGTCGCATCCTGCAGCCCGCGCACGGCTATCTCGCCACCCTGGTGAACGGCGACCTCACCCGCCGGAATGACAGTGACACCGGTGCCCGGCCCGGGCGACTCCTCCGAGGATCCGCGGCTTGAGAGTCTCCAGCGTGACGGATGGAGGCAGGACAGTTGGAGACAGGGGCATGAGCGGCGGGGCCGCGGTCAGACGCTCCCGCCGAACGGTGCCGACCGGGGCCTGACCGGCGGATCCAGGGAATCGGAGGCGGAAGGAATCGATGGGACACGATCCGGTGGTGGCGGAGACGCAACGGGAGCGGGACAGTCTCGAGCCCCGGTTCGTGCTCGAGGGCCAGGAACAACGGGCCGACACCGCCTTGGCCAGCTATCGGGGCGCCAATGGCAAGCGGCCCAATGTGCTCCTGCTCCTGTTCGACGACGTCGGTTGGGGCGATTTCGGTTGCTACGGCGGTGGCGTGGCCGTCGGGGCGCCGACCCCCAATCTCGACAGGCTGGCACGACGGGGCAAGCTCCTGACGTCCTGCTATTCGGAACCGTCCTGCACCCCGTCACGCGCTTCGATCATGACGGGGCGCCTGCCGATGCGCCATGGCCTGTTGCGGCCCCCGATGTACGGGCAGCCTGGCGGGCTTGACGGCGAGATCACGTTGGCGTCGTTGCTGTCCGACGCCGGCTATGTGACTCAAGCCGTGGGCAAGTGGCACATCGGCGAGAATGTCCAGTCGCAGCCCCAGCACGTCGGCTTCGACGACTTCTACGGCTTCCTCTCCGTG
>DASZGT010000151.1:0-2005 GCA_035938575.1 Acidimicrobiales bacterium | reverse complement strand
CGCCCACCTGAAGGGCGTAGCTGACCTCGATGGGCCCGATGAGCTGTGGGCCCTCGAGCGGCGTCATCGGCCCGGCCGGCAGGGGCCGGGTACTCATTCCCAGCCGGGACAGCATGCCGGTGGAGCGCAACAGCGTGAGAGCCAATGCCCGGGCCTCGCCGGCCCCCTCGGGCCCGGTCCCCTCGATGTCCACCAGCTCGTACTCGAGGAGCCCCTCATGGACGACGGTCAGGCCGCCGCTCGACACGAACCGACGCGACGGGAAGGTCGGTGTCGGGAATTCGTCGGCCCGGCCTTCGGCGGTGAGGCCGCGTTGGACGACGGTGAAGGCGCACTCGGCCTGCGACGTCGCCGCCGCCTCGGGAAGGGGGAGGTGGACCCGCACCCGATGGTCCCTCGACGGATTGTCGAAACTGGTGATCAATCGGACGAGCGACTCGTCGGCCCGGAGCTCGACGGTGGTGACCACCGACACCTGGCGCTTCCCGACCCTGGCCTTGCTGTCGTGATCCACCCGATCGGGCCACGTGAACTCCGACGTGATGGTGGCGGTGGCCCGGACCGGGCCGCGATCGACGATGGCCACCGACACCGAGTCGGGCGAGGAGATGGCGTGATCGATCCGGGGCGGTGAGTAGTTGTAGGTGTCGCCGTAGTCGCCGCTGTCGACCAGGCGCCCGTACCCGGGGACCCCGTTGAGCGAGAACGTGCCGTCGCCCGGATCGATGGCCACCGTCACCAGGCCGTTGGTCAGGGTGATGGCACCCGGGGCGTCACCCTCCACGAGGACGGGATGGACCAGGGGGGCAGGATCGAACCGGGCCCATCCGAATCCGGGGACCTCGGTCTGTCGGGCCAGGATGCGCCGCATCGGCGGTTGATCGAGCGTCAGGCGGACCTCGGTGTCGGGCCGGGCGGTGAGCCGGGTGAACAGCTCCCGCTTGATCTCCTCGACGGGCACCCCGTCACGCGCCTCGGCGCCGAGGACGATGGTGATGTCGAGCCCCGTCTCATCCTCGGCCAGGGTGACATCGGTGATGTAGGTGTCGTCGTCGATACGGGCGCCCTGGATGAGCCCGAGCATGTTGAGGACCGTCGGGCCGTCGAGGGTCATCGACCCGGGTAGCCCCAGGCGCTCGGACAGCACCTGGATGTCGGGCCCGATCTCGCCGGCTGCGGGCACGACCACCTCGACCAGGCCACTGCGGTCGCGGGCCGAGGGGTTGACCACCACCGGTCCGGCCGTAGCCATCGACGCGGCCACGGCTGCCAGTGCCTGGTCGGCCAGACCCTGCCCGATGTGGCGGGCCTCGGCGTATCGGTGCAGGACGGCATCCACCACGTCATCGATCGAGCAGGCGCAGATCGAGTCGTGAGCAGCGTTGCGGATCACCAAGGTCCAGGCCAGATCGAGCAAGGACGCCGGCCAGGACGTGGTGGGGAGGAACAACGCAGAAAGCGGCTCGGCCATGCGCTCGAGCCACTGCTCGGCCCTGGCCGCGGCCTGCTTCACGTCGACCCGGTTGGAGCCGACCCCCATCAACAGGTTCGTGCGGGCACCGGAGCGCAGCTCGCCGTGCCAGTGCGGGAGGTCATGTTCGGGCGCCGCGTCGAGGTATTCGGGCAGTGAGGAGATGGTCAGATCGAAGTCGCTCTGGATCTGGTTGGCTTCGGCGACCACCCGACCCAGCCACGGTTGGGGGCGCAGGTGGTCGCTGCCGTTCATCAGCAGCAGCGGGTCGCCGTCATGGAGGAAGGACCCGAACTCCTCGAGGTGGGCGTGCAGGCGGCGCACCAGGGCCTTGGCGTCCTCGGGAAGGGCGGCGCCGTTGCCGTACCCGGCGACCAGGTACTCGGCCCGTACGCTCGAACCGTCCGGGGCCTCCCACCGGAAGGCCGACCGGTCGACCGCTGAGGGCACCCCGCGCCACACCACGGCGCGATCGAATCCGGCCTGGGCGAGGATCTGGGGCATCTGGGCGATGTGGCCGAACATGTCGGGCAG
>DASZGT010000150.1:0-10075 GCA_035938575.1 Acidimicrobiales bacterium | reverse complement strand
CTGGACGCCCCCGATGGCACCGGCTGTGGTCGACACGTTGCCGGTCACTGCCGCCGTCGAGGTGGTGTCACGTCCGTTGGCGAGCGGTGGCCACTCGGACTGCGGGCTGGTGGCGTTGATCACGACAGGCGGATTGCTGGCGTTCTCCTTGTTGGCGAAGGCGGCCCACAGTGCGGGCTGCTCGGCGATGCACCACTCCTCCAACACGTAGTTGGTGCCGGCGGGATCGCTCTCCGTCACCGGCACGATGGGCAGGTTGGGCAGGGAGAGCCCCGGATTGTCCTTGGCGATGTTGGAGTCGTTCCAGTTGGTGATGCCACCGGTCAGGATGCCGCAGGTGGAGTAGCTCGAGAGCTGCAGGTTCTTGGACAGGCCCGGGATGTTGTACATGAACGCGATCCCGCCGGCAGTGATCGGGACATAGATGTAGGGGAAGGTCGGTGGGCTGGAATCGGTGCCCCCGAGCCCGTAGGCGATGTCGCTCACCGCGAAGTCGGTCGTCCCGTTGGTGAACTCGTAGCGCCCGTCACCGGAGGACGTGCTCGTGTAGTTGATGTTCAGGCCGTAGGGAGGGTTAAAGACGACCTTCTGGAAGGTTTCGATCGCCGGGGCCGCAAACGACGAGCCTGCCCCGTTGAGAGCCGTCCCGGCGTGGGCGATGGACCGATTGGGAATGAGTACGTTGCCGGCTCCGGAACCACCGCCGCCCGAGGTGGTTGTGGTCGTGGATGCGGTGGAAGCGGTGGGCGTGGTGGTGGCGCCCGTCCCCGAGGGTGCGCCCGTCGTGCTCGTGACCGACGGGGACGCGAGCGGGTCAGCCGACGCAGGGACGGTGAGGCAAGCCACGACCGCACCGGTGGCTACCAACGCCACTGCAGCTCGGACTCCTGCCCGTCTCGAACTTCCCCTGTCGTTGCTCCTCGGCGTCACGGGTCGTACGGTCTTCATTGCCACCCTCTCTTGGGAACTCGGTGAACTGGTCATGACATCGCTCCGTTGGTGTCGTGGGGCCGCGGGGGCTCTGGTCATTGCGGATGCGCTCGTCTGAGCCGGGGAATCAGGTGCCGTCCCGGTCGCGACGACCCGGCCACCCTGGCCAGCACGAACAGGATTAGGACCATCAGGACGAGGACGAACGAGACGCCCCAGGCGTCCTTGACCACGTTGATGCCGGGTTGGAAGATCAGGTCGTAGATGCGCAACGGCAGATTGTCCTGCTGCCCGCTGAACGGGTTCCAGTTGTACGACTTGTTGCCCCCGGCATTGAACAGAATGGGTGCGGTCTCGCCGGCGATCCTGGCGGTGCCCAAGATGACCGCGGTCATCAGGCCGGCCCGCGCCGTGGGCAGGACGATCCGAACCAGCACCCGCCACTGCGGCGCACCGAGGGCCAGGGCCGCCTCACGCAGGGAGCCGGGGACGATGGAGACCACCTCCTGGGAGGCCCGGGTCACGATCGGGAGCATCATCACCGCCAGCGCCATGCCGGCCGCGAAACCGGACTTTCCGGTGTGCCCCCGTGGCGTCACCCAGAACAGGTAGATGAAGAGGCCGGCGATGATGGCCGGGGCCCCGGTCATGGCGTCGACCACGTAGCTGACGATCCGGGAGTAGAGCGACCTCGAGTCGGCCAGATAGGTGGCGGTCAAGATGCCCAGGGGGACGGAGATGGCGGCGGCGATGCCGACCTGCTCGACGGTCCCGACGATGGCCGCACCGGCGCCGACCGCCGAGGTCGGGGCGTCGGCACTCAATCCCGACATGTCGGCCGTGAAGAAGTGCGGGAAGTGGGCCAGGGCCACGTAGGCACCCTTGAAGATCACGTAGAGGATGACGGCGGCCAGGGGGATCATCGCGAGGAGGCCCCCCATCCACACGACGACGGTGGCCAACCGGTCCTTCATCAGCAGGACCCCGTAGGCCCGCCAGCACACGATGGCGTAGATGGTCAGGAACACCACGCACGACGAGACGCCGAATCCGATCGGTCCTGAGACTCCGGTCACCCAGAAGAGGATCCCGACGAGACAGACCGAGGCGGCCGCCGACCCGATCAGCTCGACCAGCTGCTGGCCGTTGACCCGCCGCCGCCGCTGCGGCCGATCGACCGACGGCGTGGGGCCGGGCCCGAACGGGTCGGCGGGCAGGCCCTGACCAGCGGGGGACACGGTGCTGACCGGAACCGGCGGCCGGCTCATGACCGTTGCCGCCCTGCCCGGTTGACGATCATGCGGGAAATGGCATTGACCACCAGGGTGCTCACGAAGAGGACCAGGCCGAGCAGGACCAGCGCGCTCCTCCCGATGGAGGACGAGGTCGGGAAGTACTCGGTGATCTGCTTGGCAATGGACCCCAGTCCCTGCGGACCCATGATGGCTGTCGTCCACTTGTTGGCCGTCGACAGCATGAGGACGACGATCATGGTCTCGCCCAACCCGCGGCCGAGGCCCAGGAGGGCGGCGCTCACGATCCCGCTCCGCGAGAAGGGCAGGATCACATCGGTGATCATCCCCCACCGGGTGCCCCCGAGACCCATGGCCGCTTCGCACACGTCACGGGGCGCCTGCGACATCACATCGCGACTCACCGAGGTGATGATCGGGATGATGGTCACGGCGCACACCAACCCGACGGCGAAGATGGAGTCCACGTAGCCTCCGGGCTGAGGTGTCCGGAAGAAGGGCACGAAGCTGAAATGGGCCACCAGCCACTTCGCCGGTGCCGCCTGCAACCCCGATATCAGTTCGAGGCCCCAGAACCCGTACACGATGCTCGGCACCGTGGCCAGCAGGTCGACGACCCCGGTCAGGAAGGGACGGAGGCGCGGCGGAAGGTACTCGTTGATCATCAACGCCGTGGCCAGCGAGACGGGGAGGGCGATGATCAGGGCCACCAGGGCGATGGCGACCGATCCACCCAAGAGGGGCAGCATCCCGAAGCGCCCGAGCTCGGGCGCCCAGGTGACACCGATAAAGAACTTGGTGCCGGCCTTCTGGAGCGCCTGCCACCCGTCCACCGCCAAGAAGGCGACCACGGCCACCAGGATGGCCAGGACGACGGTGCTGCTTGCCGCCAGCAGGATCCGAAAGGCACGGTCTGCCCCGGTGTCGGCCCTGCTCAGCTCGATAGGGACATCGGGATCGAAGCGCGGTGGCTGGGGAGGTGCCTCGAGAAGTGTCGTCATGACATCGTCCTCCGGCCCCGGATGGTGCCGACCGTGCCCAGCAGCATCATCAAGGTCCCGATGCCCAAGAGCCAGGGAAGGCCGGCGATACCCGTGTACGCCAGCACGCCGGCGGAAGTCGAGGAGGAGCCGGCCGAGAGGGATACCGCGGCACTGGGGTCGGCCTGCGAAGCGGCCCCAGCGGAACTGTGCGGCTGCGGCGTCCCCGATGGGCCCGTCCCGGCCGCATCGGAGCTCGCTCCGGCGGCGCCGTTCGAGCCCGCGCCCGCGCTCGGGCCGGCAGGAGGTGAGGGCGTGGGCGAGGTGGAGGGGTCTACGGTGAATGCAGCCGAGAACAGCTTCGGTTGGGTGAAGTCGTTCTGGTCCTGTCCGATGTACAGCACGCACCCCTGCGACCGGTCGCATTTCGGGGCGTGGTTCGCCTGTTCGCCGAGCGCCGAGTTGGGGAGTTGGTAGATGGTGTAGGCCGGAACATCGAAGCTGCCGTCGGAAGCCACCAGGACCGACCCGTACTGCGCAGTGTTGCCGTCACAGCTGGTGTCGTCCACCGGAAGGACACCGTTGGGAGCCGAGCACTCCAGTATCTCGATGCGCGAATAGGCGGTGAATCTCGAACTGGGGCCGACGGAGATCGTGATGGACTGGCCGCTCACATAGGGGTGGCCCGCGGCGCTGGGCGTGATCGTCAACGTGGGCGTTGCCGGCGCAGCCCGGGCCTCGGTTGACACCAAGGAGAGCACGGCGCCGGCCATGAGCAGGGCCGCGCCCCCGACACAGAGGACCCGGGGAAGGCGGAGTCGGCGAGAGGCTGTCGCCTCCCTCATCGCTTTGGCGCCTTGGGCACGTTGGCGGCCACGATGGTGAACGGCGCCGAGAAGACCTTCGGGGCCGTGAAGTTGGTCTGGTCTTGGCCCACGTACAGCACACAGGTCTGGCTCTGATTGCAGGCCGGTCGATTATCGGCTGGCTCGCCCAGCACCGTGTTCGGCAGCGAGAACAGTTGATAGTGGTCGGTCGAGAAACTCCCGTCCTTGTTCACCAGGATCGAGAAGCCCTGCACCGTGTTGCCGTCGCAACCCACGTCGCTCTTGGGCAGGTTGGAGGTCTGGCCGCCGGAGTCGGCACACTCGAGGACCACGATTCTCGTGTAGGGCACGAAGTACTTGTTGGGCCCGACCGACAGCTGGATCTGCTGAGCATCGCGGTAGCTGGACGAGCCGGGTGACGGGGTCATGACGACGATCGGTCGCCCACCCGCTCCGACCGTGGGCGAGGCGTTGCCGCCGGAGGTCAGGGTGACCACGAGCACGATGACGATCACCACGGCGACGGCGACGGCGCCAAGGATCCATGGCTGTCGCGAGTGCCTCGGCCCGTCGAATGACGGGGAACTCATCACCGATCCCTCCTTCTGACTACCAGGGCCCGGCGCCCGAAGGTGCCGAGGAGCAGGCACAGGAACCCGAGCCCGAACAACCAGGGGAGGGCCCCGGGGGCCCCGGTGAAGGCCAGCGACGGCCCCGACCCGCTGCCCGAACCCGATGAGCCACTGCCGGAAGTGCCCGAGGAGGAGGTGTCCGTGGGGGTGGCACCACCGGATGCGCCCGATGCGGGCGCGGTCGGCGCCGTGGTCGTAGTGGTCGTGGAGGCCGGCGTCGTGGTGGTGGTCGAGGTGGTGGCCGTCGCCGCCGTGAACGTCACCGCCACCGTCCAACCCGCCAAGGAAGCCGTCGAGTCGGTGGTATCCGTCGCCGTGTAGGTGACCACCTCGGCCGTCTTGTCGGTGACGTCGAAGTAGGCGTTCCCATTGCTGTTGGTCGACGTGGTCGTCGACCCCGAGGCGGCACGGGGCCGGACACCCGGGGTTGCCTTCGGTGTGACGATGAACGGCGTCGCGGTTGAGACGGTGATGACTGAGCTACCGCCCGAGGCGCTCAGCGCCACCGTCTTGCCGGTCACCGGCATCCCGTTGGCGTCCCGAAGCTCCACCTTGATCGTGGCCGCCGTCGTGCCGTCCCCGGCCACGCTCGACGCGTTGGTGACCGCGGTGGAATCCCCTTGGGCCGGGATCACGGGCGGCGGCGTTCCGAAGGTGACCGTGGCCAGCTGGAAGAGCGGAAGGGCGTCCGACGTGTCGGTGGCGGTATAGGTGACGACCTCGGTCTTCGCATCGGTGACGGAGAAGGTGGCCACACCGTGCGTGTCGGTGGTTGCCATCGGCGGTGCGATCACCGAGCTCCCCCCTGACGGCATCAGGGTGATCGTCTTTCCCACGATCCCGTTGTTCGAGTGGTCGGTCAGCGTCACGGTGACTGTGGATGCCGCCGTCCCGTCGGCGGCCACATTGAGCGGGCTGGCGGCCACGGTCGACTGCCCCGCGTCCGCCGTGCCCGCCGTGAAGGTGATGGTGGGCTGCGTACTCAGTGGGACTCCCGTGGAGGTCGCGTTCACGCCGGCGACGGCCGAGACCGTCACCGTCTCCGCCACCGTGTCGCGGGCCGAGAAATGCACACCACCGGAGCTGTCGGTGACGCCGGGTACCTGGTCACTCGTCGATGGCTCGATGAGGACGCTCGTGCTGGGGTTCCCCGTCACTGTCACCATCACGCCCGCCACGGGTTGCCCGGCCGTATTGGTGACGGTGACGGAGATCAGGGCCTGGCTGAAGCCGTCGGCCGGCGCCGGCGAGCTGCTGACCGTCACGGTCGATGCGGTGGGCGAGATGGTGGGCGGGGGCGGGAGCGAAAAGACCACCGTCGCGGTGGCGGTGATAGGGAGGGTGTCGGTGGTGTCCGTGGCGGTGATGGTCACCGACTCCGCGGTGAGGTCGGTGACGGTGAACTTGGCCTGGCCCGTCGAATCGGTCACCGAGGTCGTCGTTCCACTCGGGATGCCCAGGTACGTGGCGGCACCGGAGGGCGAGAGGGTCACGCTCTTGTTGGGCACCGGGGTGCTGCCCGCTGTCAGCAGCGTGACGGTCACCGTGGTCCCCGCCCCCGAACCGGTGAGGGCCGCCGAAGGACTGGCGGTCACCGTGGAGGCGCTGGCTGACACCGTCAGTGTGGCCGAGCCGAAGGTCACCGTGGCTGTCGTGGTGAGCTGGACCGAGTCGGTGGTGTCGGTGGCCTTATAGGTGACCGCCTCGTTGGCCGTATCGGTGGCCAGGAAGGTGGCCACGCCGCCGGCGTTGGTCACGTTGGATCCGGAGCTGGCGGGAACGACAACCGAGCCGCCGCTCATCCCCACCACCGTGACCGTCCGGCCGGCCAGCGGCGCCGGCGAGCCGTGGACCGAGTTGTCCTTCAGGGTGACGGTGATGGTCGACGGGGTGGAGGTGCCGGTGGCCACTGCTGTCGGGTTGGCCATGACCGACGACGCGCCCTGGTTGACCGTCGGGGCGGCAAAGGTGACCTGGGCCGTCTGGGTCACCGAGATGGTGTCGGTGGTGTCGGTGGCGTGGTAGGTGTCCGTCTCCGCGGTGGCATCGGTGACGTGGAAGGTGGCCTTGCCGCTGGCATCGGTGGTGTCGGACCCCGGCGAGGCCGGAGTCACGGTCGAGGTGCCAGCGGCCGCGGTGAGGGTAACCAACTTGCCCGGCACCCCGGCCGAGCCCGAGTCGTTGAGGGTCACCGTCACCGTGGCCGGGTCGGCGCCGTCGGCCGTCGCGCTCTGGGTGGCCGGCGCCACCGTCGAGAGGGTGGGCGAGACGGGCGTCACCAGGGCCGGCGAGCCGTCACCGGGGCTGAGGGTGCCGGAGTCGGTCGGATCGGTGTGGACCTGGAAGGGTTGCGAGAAGAAGTGGGGCTGGGACATGCCGGGGTCGCTGCCCCCACCCTGTCCGATGTAGAGCACGCACTCGTTGGCCGCTCCGAGGCCGCACTTGGGAACGCCAGCCGGGCCCTCGCCGAGAGACACGTGGTCGGGCAGGGCGAAGACCTTGTAGGGCAGGCCCGAAGGGGCAGAGCCACCGGTGACGTCCACCGACCCGTCGCTGTTGACCGAGATCGTCCCGCCGTCGTAGCCGGTGTTGCCGTCGCAGCTGCTGGTGTTGGTCGGATTGACGCCGTTGGGGGCTGCGCACTCGAGGACGAAGAGGGTCGCCCCCGGAGTCAGCACGCTGTTGAGGGGTATGACCACGTCGATGTGCTGGCCGCTGTCGAAGGGCGAGTTCGCCGTGAAGGTGCCCTGGGCGGCGGCGGCCCCCGGAACCGTGTTTCCGGAGGCCCCGACTCCGGTCCCGGCACCGGCGGTCCCGATGAGGGCGACGGCGCTGATGGCCCCGATGACCAACAGCAGTGCACCCGAGAGCTGGAGGACCCTGAGCGAAATCCCCTTGCTCCGGTTCGAGGTGAGGTAGCGCCTGCCCGCGCCGTGTCGCATCATCTGTGCCCCGCTATCTCGTGCGCTCACCTGGTCGATTTCCTCACTGTTACCATTCACTCCTGCAGCGCCTGCCGTTCTGTTTGCGCATTGTCCCCCTGACACCCCTTGACCCGGAGCCCGGCGATTGCTCGCCAGACCCCGGGTCTCGGGTAGTGCCTACGACGGGTGACGCCAGGTCACACGTCGCTGAATGTTGGCCGCTGCTACGGGTTACCTGACGTGGTGGTCACTCCTGGCACACCGACGAAGGACAGGGTGTAGCTGCCCGAGGCCAGCGTGTTGCTGAGCGTCACGGTCGGCGATCCGCCGGCAGTTGTCACCGTGGTGCCGCCAGGCACGCCGGTGCCCGTGACCGTTCCGCCGGCGAGGATCGACGTCGGGAAGTTCGGACCGTTGATCCCGGCGTAGGTCACGTTGGCCGTGGTCCCGTCGGTGGTCACCGGGATGTGAGCGACACAGTCGTCATTGGGTGCGACGACGTTGTCGGCCGGTGTGGCCGCCACTGGACTGCTCAAGTCGGTCAACCGGGGGAACCCGAAGCTGGTCGAGATGATGTTGCTCAACTCGGCGTCGTAGTTCGAACCGTTGTTGAGGTCCGTACCCTTGGTGAAGTCCGAGTTCGAGTCGCAGATCCAGTTCATGAGTCCGGCCGTCGAGTTCCTGACCGCCACGGAGTTGGTGATGTTCGACAGGGTCCGGGCCGTCGGATAGGTGTTGTTCAACTCGGTGGTCGCACCCGAGAACGACCCGTTCTCACCGACCAGGTTGGCGGCGAAGTTCGTTCCGTTGATGGTCGTCTGACCCACGTAAGCGTTGGTGTTGTACACCCCGTTCGACATGAAGTAGAGCGAGGTCGCCTCTTCGATAGCCTGATCGACGTTGTCCGAGGGGAAGTCGGACTGCGAGAACAGCTCCAGCTGGTGGGCGTTGTTCTCCAGGGCGACGTGGAACGGGTTCCCCGCGGGTGCGGTGGCTGAAGCCGGGTCATTGGCCGCGTTCTGGTTGGAGAGCGTGGCCGAGGCGGTGCACCCGTTGGCCGCATCGCGGGTCTGACCGTCAGCGAACTGAGCGAACGTGAACGTCGTACCCGACCCGGTGTTCAGTCCGACGATGCGGATCGGAATACCGATCGACACGCCGCTGCCCTGGGCCAACTTGGCTGCGCCGGTGGCGAAGGTCAAGGTGAAGGTGCCGGTGGCGGTGGCGTTGTTGCTCATGGTCATGGTGCCTGCGCCGCCCGCCCCGCTGGTCGTCCCGGCTGCGAACGGCGTCACGCCGACCGTGGCGAACGGATCAGTGACCGCATTGCCGGCCCCGATGGTGCCCGGGAAGGTCGTTCCGCTGCTGGCGTCGATGGTGGCGGTGGGCGATCCGTTGACGGTGTCCACGTTGACCTCGAGGTTCGGGCCCAGGTTGGTCATCTGGCCCCAGTCGGTGATGGCGTTTCCGCCCCCGTGGGGGGCACACCAGAGACGGAAGGCCACGCTCGTGTCGAGCGCACCGACGTTGGAGATGGAGCCGATCTGGGTGCCCTTGTTGGACGTGCCCGCCGGGTTGTCACCGGGGAGCCATCCTTTGGCGACGGGGCCGACCACACCGCCGTTGATCGAGCTGTAGGCGCCAGCCGGGAAGGCATTTCCAGCCACCTGGCCGGCACCGAAGGTCGAGGTCCCGAAGGTGGAGGGGTTGATCGTCGGGAAGTCAACGATCGGCACCCCGTCCTTGGCGTAACCCAGCTCCTGCTCATTGCAGCCGCCGATATTGGCGCTCGGCTTTGACGAGCGGGCAAAGTCGACATTGAGCCCCACGGGCTTGTTGATGGCATTGCACAGCTGGTTCTGGCCGGAGCCCGATCCGACGTTGTTGATGCCCTGGACGACTTCGACCCGGTTCCAGTTGTCGGCGTCGTCGGTGGTGGCGATGTCGGCCGAGCCGGCCTGGCAGTTCTGGTTGACGTTGCCGGCGACGGAGACCGGTCCGTTGAACTGGGCCTGACCAGCCGCACTGACCAATTGACATCCGTAGAGCCCGGCGGTCGTGTAGAGGTCGCCGATCCTCTGCATCATGAAGACGGTGGTGTCAGAGCCAGAGCCCCGGATGAGCGAGGAAGCCTGGGTGGAGTTGAACTGCGGCGCGCCGGCGTTGGGGGCAGCGCCGGCGACGCCCGCTCCCAACGTGCCCACTACGACCATGGCCGCAGCTCCGGCAATCGCTGCCGTGGCCATTCGGCCACGCCGCGGTCGCCTGTTTCTGGAGGGAAAGAGGTTCATGTCTCAGATGGCTCCTTGTTGGTTCGATGCCCACCCGGGCATCTTTTTGGGGCGTGGATTGAGGACTGTTCTTCGTGGAGACTGACCGCCGGTGCTGGCTGTCACTAGTGTTCTGTCATGGCCCGGAACCCCAGTCAATCGAAATGGGCCCATGACACAAAGAGATAACTTGCGGGTTACCTGAACGTGACGCTGGCGGCACACGGGCAACCCTCCAGCCACGGATGCGGGCGTCGGA
>DASZGT010000149.1:0-5721 GCA_035938575.1 Acidimicrobiales bacterium | reverse complement strand
GCCGTGGTGGGGTTCGTGCCGGCGGGGCTCGAGAGCACCAGGGACGCCGCCATGGTCGTCGTCCTCGTCGATGTGCGCGATCCGGGAAATGCCGGCACCATGATCCGCACGGCCGACGCCGCCGGGGTCGACGCGGTGATCTGTTGTGACGGGACGGTCGACCCCACCAATCCGAAGACGGTTCGGGCCTCGGCGGGATCGCTCTTCCACCTCCCGGTGGTGGCCGGAGGAGATCCCGGGTCGGTCGTCGCCACCTTGGCGAGTTGGGGGTTCACGACGGTAGGCACCGCAGTACGGGGCGGAGTGGACTATGCCGCGTTCGACTGGCGCCGGCGGGTGGCGCTGGTATTCGGGAACGAGGCCTCCGGCCTGGACCCTGCGGCCCTGGACAATCTGGACGAGCGCGTCTCGGTCCCCATGGCCGGCGGTGCCGAGTCCCTGAACGTGAGCGTCTCCGCCGCGGTGCTGTGCTTCGAGGCGTTGCGGCAACGGCGCCCCGCGGGCGGGGGTGTGCGGCGCTCTACCATGCCGGGTATGGATGCAGCGGCGCCGGTCCCGGCGGAGCAGACGGGCGGCGGGACCGACGGGGGGTCACGATGACCGAACCATCGGACACCGACGCACCGGAGACCCAGGGTTCGGACACTGAGCCCGTCGATGCCGACTCGCTGGTCGCCACGGCCCAGGCGGCGATCGCCGGGGCGAGATCCGTCGAGGAGATCCGACAGGTGGCGGCGTCGGTGTCCGGCAAGAGGTCGCCACTGGCCGAGGCGTCCCGCAGGCTGGGAGCCCTCGAGCCGGCAGCCCGCAAAGCGCTCGGACAGCAGCTTCACCAGGCCCGGACGGCCATTGAGGGCCTCCTCGAGCAGCGGCGCAACGACCTCGAGCTCGAAGAACGGTCACGCCAGATGGCCGAGGACAGGCTGGACCTCACCGAGTTCATTCCCGGCTCGATCCCGGCCCCTGTGGCCCGGGGCCACCTGCACCTGGTGTCCCAGACCCGGGACTCGCTCGAAGATGTGTTCGTGGGTATGGGATTCGAGGTGGCGGAGGGGCCCGAGATCGAGACGGACTGGTTCAATTTCGGGGCACTCAACATGCCCCCCGCCCATCCCGCCCGGTCGATGTTCGACACCTTCTACCTGAACCTGGGGCCACCGGAGAGCACGGTCCTGCGCACCCACACCTCGCCCGTGCAGATCCATCTGATGGAAGAGGCCGTCGACAGCGGCGGACTGCCGATCCATGCCGTGATGCCCGGGCGGGCCTATCGGCATGAGACCGAGGACGCGCGGCACCTGGCGGTGTTCCATCAGATCGAAGGGCTGGTGGTCGACAAGGGGATCACCTTCGCCGACTTGGCGGGCACCATCGAGGTGTTCACCACCGCCTATTTCGGCCCTGACATCCACTCACGCCTGCGTCCCGCCTACTTTCCCTTCACGGAGCCGTCGGCGGAGTTCGAGGTGACCTGCACCATCTGCCACGGCCAGGGCTGTCGCACTTGCTCCCAGACCGGATGGATCGAGCTCGGGGGCTGCGGCATGGTGGATCCCGCGGTGTTCGGCGCCGTCGGGATCGACGCCGATGAATGGACCGGCTTCGCCTTCGGCTTCGGCATCGACCGGTGCGCCCAGATGCGCCACCAGATCGCCGACATGCGGGCCCTGACCGAGAACGACCTCCGCTTCCTCCGGCAATTCTGATGCGCCAGTCGATTCCGATGGGGAAACATCCGATGCACGAGTACCCGATGCACGAGTACTGAGAGGACAGCCGTGCGCGTACCGCTTTCTTGGTTGCGAGACTTCGCCCCCTTCGTCGGGAATCCGGTTGACCTGGCTGCCGCTCTTGACGACCTGGGCCTGGTGGTCGAGGAGATCGAGGTTGTCGGGGAGGGCCTCGGCGACGTGGTGGTGGCACGCGTGGACTCGATCGCCGCCATCGAGGGCGCCGACCGGATCCGCCTCGTGGTGGTCGATGACGGATCCGGGCCCGTCGAAGTGGTGTGCGGGGCTTGGAATTTCGAGGTCGGCGATCTGGTCCCGCTGGCCCCGGTCGGCGCCACCCTGCCCGGCGGGTTCGAGATCGGACGGCGCAAGATGAAAGGAGTCGTCTCCAACGGGATGCTCTGTTCGGGCCGGGAGCTCAACCTGTCCGATGACCGTGAGGGCATCCTTCGGCTCAACGAGGTGGAGAACGTGAGCGCGGGCCAGCCGTTGACGGAGGCGCTGGGAATCGAAGCCGACGTCATCTTCGACATCGCCGTGGAGGCCAACCGGCCCGATGCTTCGAGCATCGCCGGTGTGGCGAGAGACCTGGCCGCCCGGCTGGGGCTCCCCTTCGCTATTCCCGACACGTCTGTCCTCATTGGGTCGTCGGCCCCGGTCGCGCCGCGGATCGGGGCGCCGGTCGGGACGTTGGCCTCGGTACGGGTCGACGATCTCGAGCTCTGCCCGCGCTTCACAGCGACGGTGCTCACCGGAGTGGAGGTGGCTCCATCGCCCCCGTGGCTGTCCCGGCGGCTCACACTGGCGGGAATGCGTCCCATCAACAACGTGGTCGATGCGTCCAACTACGTCATGCTCGAGCTCGGGCAACCCACGCACCCCTATGATCTCGATCGCCTGGGCGGCCACGGGCTGGTGATCCGACGGGCCCGTCCCGGGGAGACGGTCACCACCCTCGACGGCGTCGAGCGGACGCTGGGCCGCCCCGGACCCGGCCTGGGGGACACCGGCCAGGACTGCCTCATCTGCGACGCCGAAGGGACGGCGGTGGCGATCGGGGGAGTGATGGGCAGCGCATCGTCCGAGATCGACGACGGGACATCCCGGGTGCTTCTCGAAGCCGCATACTTCGCCCCCATGGCCATCGCCAGGACGTCGAAGCGTCTGGCCCTGCGCACCGAGGCCTCAGCCCGTTTCGAGCGGGGATGTGACCCGGCCGGCATCGATCGCGCCGCGGCGCGATTCTGTGAATTGCTGGCCCTGAGCGCCGGAGACGCCATGTCGGTGGCTGCCGGTGTGATCGACGTCCAGGGGGAAGTTCCGGCCCCGCTGTCGCTCACCGTACGGCCGGCCAAGGTCAACGCCCTCCTCGGTACTGAGTTCACCTCGAATCAGATGGCCGAGATGTTGGCCCCGTTGGGCATCAGCGCCGAGCCACGGGACGGTGCCGGGGATCTCCCGTTGGTGGTCACCGTGCCCACCTATCGGCCCGATATCCGCCCCGCCCCCCTGGGTGAAGCCGACATCGCCGAGGAGGTGGCTCGAACCTACGGATACGCGCGCCTGGCCAGACGCACGCCGTCGTGGGCGCAACCCGGTCGGCTGACCATCTATCAGCGAGACCGTCGCCTCCTCAAGGAAGTGCTCTGTGGGCTCGGCGCCAGCGAGGCGTGGACGAGCACCTTCGTCTCGGAGTTCGACCAGGTCCACGCCGGGTTCGACGCTCCCTACATCGAGGTCACCAATCCGCTCGTCGAGGCGGAGCGCTTCCTGCGGTCATCGATGGCGCCGGGTCTGCTGCGGGCGGTCATCTACAACACCGACCGACGGCAGGGCGACGTGCGCCTGTTCGAGGTGGGCACGGTCTTCCGACTCCCGCGGACCGACGCTGCGGACCCCGGCGGAGGGCCATCCTGGGAGGCGCCGGAGCGACTGTCCGCCGTCTTCGCCGCCAGGGCCGACGACGCCTGGGCTGCCGTGGCCGCCTGGCGCACCATCGCCGAGGCACTCGGCATCGCCGATTGGGCCATGGACGACTGCCCGTCCTCCTCCCTCGACGCGGCCGTGCTCCACCCCTTCCGGCGGGCTTCCCTGTCGAGCATTGTCACCGGACCGGCGACCGAGAACGGGGGCGCCGGTCAGTCGACCGAGATCGGTGTGATCGGCGAGCTCGATCCGACCACCGTGGGCGAATTCGGACTGCTCGATCCGGACGGGCGTCCGCGACCTGTGGGTTGGCTCGACCTGGACATCGGCACGCTTCTCAACCGCGATCTGGTGCCTCGACGCCCCGAAGAGGCCCGACCGATCAGCAGGTTCCCGTCCTCCGATATCGATCTGGCCTTCGTGGTCGCCGATTCGGTCTCTGCCGGAGCGGTGGAGCGCACGCTACGCCGATCTGGGGGCGAGCTGCTGGAGTCCGTCGAGTTGTTCGACGTCTATCGGGGGGCTACCGTCCCAGAGGGATCGAGGAGTCTGGCCTTCCGCCTCCGATTCTGCGCACTGGACCACACGGTCACCGACGAGGAGGTCGGCCAGCTCCGAACGCAGTGCATCGGAGCAGTCGAACGGGAGCACCGGGCCACGCTGCGCTGACCAATGGCCCGAACTCGGTCCACGTCCGCAGGCGTTGAGCCATATCAGCCCCACCCAGGGTGTCCCTCATCGCCGCTTCGGCATATCCTTGGGCACGTTTGACAGCGCGGGTCTACGCTGGACATAGCTTGAAAATGTGTGAGAGGACGGGGGTGACAACGTGACCACAGCGATCTTCGACGCCGACAGCCACTTGATGGAGACTGCGGACTGGCTGGGCTCCTTCGCTGATCCCCGGGTCCGAGACCAGCTCTTGCCCCTTGTTCTTGACGGTGCAGGAGCGAAGGCGACTGAGATGATGTCAAAGCTTCCGGACGTGTGGGACGAGCACCGTCATCAAACCATCGGCCCAGAGGTGCTGTCGGGGCCCAAGGGCTGGATGGCCCCGGGTGCTCTTGACACTCAAGTCCGCTCCCGGGTGCTCGATGCCCTCGGGATCACCGCCCAGATGGTCTTTCCGACCTTCGCCCTGGTCCAGTTTGCACGCAGTGAGAATCTCGACATCCTCTACGGGGGCACCCAAGCGTTGAACCGAGCCGTGACGACATTTTGCGCCCCTGACTCACGCCTCAAGGCCGTAGGATTCGTGCCCCTCACGGATCCGGAGCGAGCCGTGGTGGCACTTGAAGAGGCGATCGACGAAGGGGTGGCGGCAGTATGGCTACCCTCCGAGGCCCCCGGTGACTTCTCTCCGGCACACACTGATCTCGACCCGGTGTGGGCCCGGCTCGCAGAGGCGGGAGTGCCGTTCGTTCTCCATGTCGGGGGAGGGAAACTGCTTCCGAAGGCGTTTCACAATAACGGCCTTCCCCGTCCTCGTGACTGGTTGGGCGGTGGTGAGAACCTTCGTGCCAAGGATTTCCCAGTGATACACCACTCGCCCGAGCGTTTCCTCGCTTGCCTGGCCCTCGATGGCGTTTTCGAACGCCACCCGACATTGCGGGGAGCGGCTATTGAGTTGGGCGCGACGTGGGTGCCAGGACTGCTGAGGAACGTCGACTATGCCCACAGATCGTTCTCGAAGTTTGAACCGTCGTTGAAAGCCCTCCCGCTACTGCCGTCGGAGTACCTGCGCCGGCAGGTGCGGTTCACGCCCTACCCATTCGAAGACACCGCCTGGTTACTCGAACAATGTGGGTCGGAGTTGTTCATGTTCTCGACCGACTATCCCCATCCCGAAGGCGGTCGGCGACCATTTGAGGTATTTCGTGACGCCGTGTCGACGTTCGATGAATCAACTCATGACCGATTCTTCTGGAGGAATGGAGCCGAGTTGCTCGGGTTGGTCTGATTCCTGGATCCGTCATGAGCTCGGCATGCGAGATGGCCGGGAGCGTGGCAGCCAGCGACGGCCAATGGCTGGCTTCTTTCGGGCAGTGGACAATCGGCAGTTCTG
>DASZGT010000148.1:0-2441 GCA_035938575.1 Acidimicrobiales bacterium | reverse complement strand
TCGCACAACTCATCGCGACTGCTGACGTCCTTCTACGGCGTGTGCGGATGGGGCCGCATCCTGGTCCCCATCAACTTTCGACTGTCGCCTTCCGAAGTCAAGTACATCGTCGAGCACTCGGGCGCCTCGGTCCTGATGGTCGACCCGGAGCTCGAGGCGGACCTCGCGGGCGTAAAGACCCACCACCGCTTCGTGCTCGGCGCCGATACCGACGACCTGCTCTTCCCGGTCAACGCCGAGCCTCTGGCCTGGCAGGCGGACGAGCAGGCCACGGCCACCATCAACTACACGTCAGGAACGACGGCGCGACCCAAGGGTGTCCAGCTCACCCACCGGAACTGCTGGGTCAACGCCACCGTCTTCGGCTGGCACATCCAACTCTCCGACCGCGATGTCTACCTCCACACCCTTCCCATGTTCCACGCCAATGGATGGGGCATGCCGTGGTCGACCACGGCCATGGGCTGCGCGCAGGTGGCACTGCGGAAGGTCGACGGCACCGAAATCCTGCGACGGGTCGAGCGCCACGACGTCAGCGTGCTCTGTGCCGCTCCTGCCGTGGTCAATGCCATCCTCGACGCCCTCCCCGATTGGGACCGGCCCGTCCCAGGGGGGAACCGGACGCGCGTCATCGTGGCCGGCGCGCCACCACCCAGTCGGACCATCGAGCGAATCGAATCCGAGCTCGGATGGGAATTCATCCAGATCTACGGCCTCACCGAGACGTCCCCACTACTCACCATCAACCGGCACCGATCGGAGTGGGACGGCCACTCGGCCGGCGGTCGGGCCCGCAAGCTGATGCGGGCCGGGGCTCCGGCAGTGGGCACCGAGCTCCGGGTGGACGATGACGGCGAAGTGCTGGCGCGGAGCAACACCGTCATGGACGGCTACTGGAATCAACCCGACGAGACTGATGCCGCCCTGGCGGAGGGGTGGTTCCATACCGGAGACGGCGGACTGCTCGACGCGGAGGGACATCTGAGCATCCTCGACCGCAAGAAGGACGTCATCATCTCGGGAGGTGAGAATGTTTCGTCGATCGAGGTCGAGGACGCCATCTTCTCGCTCAGCGGGGTGGCGGAGGTGGCGGTGATCGGCATCCCCAGCGACACCTGGGGTGAGATGGTCATCGCCCTGGTCGTTCCGGCCGAAGGGAGCGGTCTGACCGAGCAGAGCGTTGCGGATCACTGCCGCGGCGCCTTGGCCGGATTCAAGTGTCCCAAACAGGTGGAGTTCCGAGAGGCGCTGCCCCGGACCGCCACGGGCAAGCTCCAGAAGTTCAAGTTGCGAGCCCCCTACTGGGAGGGACGCGACCGCCAGGTCAACTGACGGCTACCTGCCTCCGACGAAGCTCACCCGGCCACGGGGCTCGCACCCGAGCCTGGCGAGCCCGACGACGAGCCCGACGCCATAACCGACGCCGACGCTCCCTCCCGGGCCAGCCAATCGTCGATGGCCGCGCCGGTCCACTCCGGTGCCTCCAACATGGGCGTGTGGCCGATGTCGGGGGCAATCTCGAAGCGCCAACTCGGATGGGCCCGGCTGAGCCGACGGGCTGCGGCCACAGGGACGAGGATGTCGCGGGCACCTTGCAACAGCAGTGTCGGCTGGCTCAAGCGGTCGAGTTGGATGGCGGCCCGTCCCGGTCGGACAATCACCGATGACAGCGAGCGGGCCGAGCGCAGATAGGCGGCTTCGGACTGCACGCGGTCCTGGCGGGCGGCCAGCTCCATGTGGGCCTCGACGACCTCGGCAGGGATGCGGGAGGCGTCGACGCAGCAGACATCCATAGTCCTCCGCACGCTCTCCTCGGCGGTCATGCGCCGGCGGCGCTGGGCCAGATAGCCCTCGCCCAGTCCGGGGACGGCGCACACCAGGAAGTTGACGATGACCCGCGGGTGCACGAGCCCGATCCCAAAGGTGGGCAGGGCCGGGTCGATCAGGATGAGGCCGGCGACCGAGTCGGGCTCCGCCGCGGCCTGGAGTGCAGCCACCAGTCCGCCCATGGAATTGCCGATCAGAATGGCCGGTGTGCCGCCCAGGGCCCGGAGGAATCCGCCCAGGAGGCGACGGTGGCCCCCGATGTCGGCCGTCCGGGAGCCCGTGGGGGTGAGCCCGTGCCCCACCAGGTCGAGGGCCAGCACCCGCGAATGCGCGCTGAGGAGCGGGCCGACCGCCGACCAGTTCAGATGGGACCCGCCCAGGCCGTGCACCCCGATCAGCAGAGGCCCGTCCGCCGGCCCACCCATGTCGAGATAGTGAACCGGGCCCCCGACGTCGGTCATGAGGGAACGGGCGCCCGCGGCCGGAGCAGAAGTCATCCCGGCAAGGCTACCGGCCGGCCCTGTGCAAGAGAGGCGGCCACGCCCCACCGACACGCCCGGACAGCCCGCCGTCGATGCCCCCAGCCGGCCCTACGCCGGCAGGAAGTCGAGCAG
>DASZGT010000147.1:0-11707 GCA_035938575.1 Acidimicrobiales bacterium | reverse complement strand
AGCGAAGTCCCCCCAGGAGTCCCATCCTTCGGTCCCCTTTACCCCGTTGCAGCCAGGATTGGTGCTGGGCTGTCCGGGCTGGCCCTTTACACACTTGACGGTCTTGGCCGTGATCGGGTTGATCGACGAACTGCCGACACAACCGGCGCCACCCAGGGTCTCGGATGACACAGTTGTCTGGGTCGACTTGACTCCCGTCCCAACCTGCCCGTTCGACGAGATTCCAGGAGGGGCGAATGTGACGGTGGCGCTGATCGTGCACGTCACTGCTGGGTCAGGCGGTCCTACCACTGCTCCGGCGACTCCGCCGGTGGCGCCAACGACGGCGAC
Source organism: Acidimicrobiales bacterium (assembly GCA_035938575.1). Classification (GTDB taxonomy): domain Bacteria; phylum Actinomycetota; class Acidimicrobiia; order Acidimicrobiales; family RAAP-2; genus Bog-756. The sequence continues at coordinate 11,377 of DASZGT010000147.1, read as the reverse complement.
CGCGCTCATGGGCATGGCGATCGCCGCGGCGACCACAAGCATCTTGCGTACCATGTGTATTCCTTTCCCCCATGTCTCCATGGGCTTCTGAAGTCGGACGACGTTTGTCCCCCAACCGGGACTTGGAAGTCATTGCGTCCTCAAAAGCCCCACACCGGATACGGATCCGCACCCGATCCCGAAACCCCCAAGATTGACAGCCACCGTAGCCAACCCGCCTGCGAAAATCTACCGGCTACCACCTGTGGGTGGAGGGGTCACCAATGTCCTGGCCAGAGACTCTTGGGAGGGTGTTGAGCGTCCAGTCAGGGTCACTTGACCGGACCGCGACCCACTACCGGTAATGGGTTTGCTGACTCGGAGAACCGTGCCCCTGAACGCCGGGATGGGGGCGGTTATTTCCTGCCACCCAACTGCACCTTGCGGATAGTCGAAGGATCACTCCGAGAGCGATGAGCGGGCACGGAGAGACAGGGCGGTAAGCCACCCGAACCCGGATGCGATTGAGATGCGCCGGAAGAGCCCTCCCTTCCCGGCAAACCGTGGCATGCCGCCGAAGGCCCTACCCATGAGCACGAAGCTACACAGCATCAAGAGGCTCGATCCTGCTGAGTACGTTGCCCAGCCGTAGTCCCTCCTTCGTGCGGCAACGACGGCGCTAGCCAGCGCTGCGACGGGTATTCCGGCGAAGATGGGGATTGCACAGGGGTTGTGGAGTCTACCTTCCCGAGTTGGCGCAGTGTCGACCAGGGCAGCGTCGGTGGACCCGTCTTCACTAGGGTCGGCGGGCGGGAAGCCTCCCATTGGATCGGTGACAAAGACTCCCGAACCAATCAGACCAATGCCCGCCGCTGCGACCAGGGCCGGAACTGCACCGGGATAAACGGTCCGCCGGGGGCATCGGCTCAACCCTCGGGCGGCACTGGAGTAGAGCACGCCGGTCAAAATGAAATTGGCCCGCTGCTGCCACCCCCGATCACCATCCCCGAGCGAACTCACGGTGTGTCGATGCCAGTCGTACCCCGGCCGCCTCGCCCCGATCGCCGTAAAAGGCAACAACGAACACTGGTCCGGCTAGGACTCCGCACCCGACCTGAGTCGGAAGCTTGGACCGCTTGCGCTTCACTCCGACAGTTTGCCCACAACACCGGCCTTGGGCGGCACGAATCAGCCTCCGCGAGACCTTGTGGATCTGCTGACACGCCGGTGAAAGCAGCGTTCAGGTCGGCGTAGTGTCTAAAGCAACATCTAGGAGATGTGTAAAGCAACATCTAGGAGAGAGGAGCTTGTCATGGCCGAGAGCGTGTACAAGGTCATAGAACTCGTAGGTACGAGCGGGGAATCGTGGGAGAAGGCCGCCAGCGCGGCGGTGGCCAAGGCCAGCTCGTCGTTGCGTGACCTTCGAATCGCCGAGGTGGCTGAACTCGACCTCCAGCTCGAGGATGGGAAGGTCAAGGCGTATCGAGCCAGGGTGAAGGTTTCTTTCAAGTATGAGGGTGGCGACTGAACTCGGGTCCCTCCGCCGCCTGCACGCCCCCAACCGTAGGCGACCGGGGATTACGTTCGCCGTGGGCCGACCGAATCCATGCTGGGACACGCCGGGTAACGTTCAGTCGATCCGCCGATCGGGTGCCACTAAACACCGGGAGTGCGTCACTCGAGAGTGTTGGAGGCGCTCTGCTCTGACTTCCTCGCGAGATCAACGAGACCGGCAACGGTTACGGCCATGCGCTCCCGCAGGGCGACCAGGCGGTCTTGAACCACTGCTTCTGCTTCGCGGGGACCATTCGCGACTCTATCGCTGAGGGGTGACGGCCCTCCGCAGAGGACTACTTTGTGACAGAGAGTCGTTCCGGCCGCGTTCTCGTCAAGCAGAAAGCTCCAGCGCGAGACCGGATTCGACAGGTCACCGACGCTCCATTCGATGCAAAGGTGCGGGACGTAGTCCGTGATCGTCGACGTTGTCGTCCACCGCCGCTCACCACGCAACTGGTCTCCTTCGAAGCGACTGCCGAGCCCGATGGGGCCTATGTCGAGAAGGCGAACTGCCTGGAGCTCGCTTGAGAAGCCAGGCAGTAGCAGTGGGTTCGCGGCCACCGTCCACACCGATTCGATCGAGAGGTTGGCGGTCGCAGTCGTGAATGCGCTGGGCTTAAGACGGCTCAAGTCCACGCTTCGACTTTACTTTGGCGACCCGGGAGTAGTTCGGAGTGGTATCCCTGATCACCGGGTCAGAGGCGGTTATCGCCTGCCACCCATCGGCACACGAGTGGGGCACCCATATTGCACACCTGTTCCGTGTTCAGCGTCGCTTTTGCCCATCTCGGAGTAGATGCCGAGCGGTGGCCAGCCGACGCTTACTAGAAGCATCGCTAGTCGGGGTCGGAGGCTTCGAGAAGGTCCTCGCCTGCGGGCAGCAACTCCCACCCGGCCTCGGTCGGGAGTGTGGTCCCTTCGACCGCGTTGACGTACCAAACCATTTTCTTGGAGTGGGCTTCGGCAGGCTGCAACTTGACCTCTTCGATGTCCATTTGTCGTGCCGCTGCGATCTGGTCGGGTGACACCGGTGTGCGATTTAGTCCCAGGCTTTGGAGCGTCCTGAGAGTCTCTACAACTCCGGGGTCCAGTTGATCCATCGGTTTCAATAGGCCGGTTGTAGGCCGGCTGCTCCTCGACCTCCGGGAGCTCCTTGCGAAGGCGGGTATGCCAGAAGTTGCCAATGTGCGCGGTACTGAATTGCGATGGCCGATCGAATGCAACAGAGAGAACAACCTCGTTGACTGGCGGCCGCTTGAAGCTGGGCAGCGCCGCTGAGTCGCTCATACGGATACGGATCCGCCGCTCACGTACCGCTCACGTGGCGAAGGATAGCGAACAGCGGTTCCCCGGAAGGTGATCCAAGGGACGATGGTTTCCAGTTTGGCGGTCAACTTGGCGGTCAAAATGCACTCCCTGCCCTGCCCTGCAGTCAGTATAAAGTCGTGACCTGCATTTACGTGGTCGGGCTGCCGGGATTTGAACCCGGGACCTCTTGACCCCCAGTCAAGCGCGCTAACCAAGCTGCGCCACAGCCCGTCCCTAGTCGACACCTTGTACCAAAGCACAGTGTGCCGGCCGTGGGGCCGCTCGCCAATGGCCTTGCTAACAAGTCCTCATCGAGCAACCTGCGAGAGCCTACTCAAGTCGGCGCCCCCGCATGGCTCGCTGCATCCCGAGTCGGCTCAGGAAGTCCCAGAGCCGCCTACTGACCACTTCGCTGCTCCCACCGGGGCGACCCCGGGGTCGCCCAGAGTCGCCTTTCGCGTTTTTTACCTGTCTCCGCCGTCCGCCGGTGGGGCTGGAATGTCCGTGTGGCCACTTGGGTGACCTGCGAGCAACGTACAGGTGTGCACCTTGCCATCGTCACCGGTAAATGGAGCACCGCACGCGAAAGCCTCGTCCTGAGTGGGTCCGTCGTCCATGGTTCCACCATGCCCGTTGAGGTGGCACTCTAAACCCAGTTCAGCGCCGGCGCTCTTGGACCGCCCACTTCCAAGAGGCCGGCGCTGGCCGGGATCAACCTCACCGAGGGGACAACTTGTGGGGAGGACCCTCAGTGAGTGAAAGAAACCTACCCACCCCGACGCAGAGCTATGCAGAGTGTTGGCGAGGAACAATCCGGCACGGTACCTGTGCCTTCTCGTCAAGGTGATAGCTGCAACAGATCCGGTGATAGCCATCGGCGATCCATAAGGGATCGCCCTGTATCAACAGCACCGGGGACAACCTCGTACCGAGCTTGACCTTCTGGAGGTCGGCTGCGACCTCGAAGTCGTCAGGACTCAGAAGAGCCAGGTGTGACGCCCGCAGCACATCCTTCGCAGCAAAGTGTACGAGCTCCGCCTGCTTTCGCAACGCCTTGACCAGCTTTGCAGCAACTTCCGGACCAACGAGCAGCGAGAGGTACGACTCTGCTGCCGGAAAGTCCTTGTCGTCAGGCTCGTCTTTCCAATGCTCCACGGACATGATTCTCCTTTACTCGGCTACCCCACCAGCCCCTACGAAACGTCTGGGATGTTCAGCGGCGCCGCCCCACGCCGACTGCACGATCACCGCTGCGATCAAGAGGGCGTAGTACACGAATCTGGATCCCGCAAAGATGAGTACGAGAGGAAGACGACCGTCTGTGCATTCCCACGCCGCTTGCCACGAGCGTCACACGCGCTCTCAATACCCCGAGATCTTGATCCCCAATCCTGATCTCCGAAGAACCCAATTTTCTCTAGGTGTTTGGCGGCTGGCACCAGGGGGTAGGTGAGACGAGAAGTCAGTATTCGCTCACGAGGAGGCAGACTGATGGCTAGTGGACTTGTAGCGAGCATTATTGCGTTCGCAGTGGGAGCGGTGTTGGACTTCGCCGTCACCGCGAGCCCTGATCAGCACGGCTTCAACATCCATACCGTGGGCGTCATCTTGATGATTGTCGGAGTGGCCGGTGCGATTCTGTCGCTGATCCCTCTGGTGGCCGGCAGCGGGCCCCGCCGACACCGTACGACCGTCGACGATGGTCAAGGCCACGTCGTGCGCCGAGACGACACCTACATCTAGCCCCCGGAGTGTCGACGCGCCGTCGCCGGCGCCTGTTCAGGCCAGGTGCGCGACCACCAGCTGACCGATGAACGTATAGCCCTTGGTGTTGGCATGGATGTTGCCCAGGGAGCAGAAGTAGGTCAGTTTGCAGATCTCCCACACGGCCGGCGGTATCTTCCCGTAGGGCGACAGGTTGACGGGCGGCAGGCCCAGGGCGGTGGCGTCGGAGTCGTCGCCGGCGACGGCCTTCTTGTACGGGGCCTGGGTCACGTTGACGAAGTTGGCCGCCCCGTAGGCCGCGCTGAGGGCCGGGTTGATGAGGGCGTCGAAGGCCACGACGGAAAGGGAGGCCAGGCTCTGGTTGGGCGAACCGCTCGGGAACACCCAGTCACCCAGGATCACGTCCGGATAGGTCAGTCCCACGATCTTGGCGGTGTCCCCCGCCGCCGTCAGGGCGGCGTTCAGATTGGAGACCAGCGAGCCGACGTTGGCGGTGATGGCCGTGTCGGCGGCGTTGACGCAGGCGAGGATGTGGGTAACGTCACCCGCACTCCGGCAGCCCGTCACGTCGTTGCCGCCGATGGAGACGGTGATGAGGGCCACCTTGCCATGGTGGGCGGGGTCGGCGATGAAGGCGACCGCCGCCTGCTCCTGGGTGGTGGTCGGATGGGCCACCGCGTCAAAGGCCGCGGGAGGACCGAATCCGGACTCGGTGCAGCCGTTGGCGGCGAGAATGGACGTGGTGGTGGCGCCACCGCATCCGAAGTTCTCGAGCTGGAGCTTCTCCTTCTTGGCCACGTAGCCGGTGTATCCCGCCGTGGCACCCAGGCCGGGCTGATCCCCGACCGAGTACGAGTCGCCCAGGGCCAGATAGTACGGAAGGGCGGCCTTGGCCGGCTTGGCCGCCGTGCTCACCCCGGGAGCCACCAGCCCCGCCGCCGCCAGGCTGGTGGCAATGACCATGGGGCTGACCATGGACAGGATCGATCGTTTGCGCATGTGCGGGTCCCCCGAGTTCACCTTGATGACACAGACTCGACTTTGCTACCACATGTCGTGTCATCCGTGATGCCAAAAAGGGTATCGATGACCCCGAGCATGCACGGAGGGTGGTGGCCCACTACCGGGTGTGGCCGGATGCCGGCTCAGAGGTGGTGGACGACCCACGTGACGCCTTGGAAGGCCCGATACCCCAGGTAGATGACGCTGGCCACCAGCATGAACTTGAAGTACCAGGGTGACCTGCGATGCTCCAGCGGCTCGGTTCCGCACTGGGGACAGAGGCCGTCGGCGGTGAGCTCGTCGGTCTCGATGCGCCGGTCACACTGCTCACACCAGGGCACGAATCAGCCGTCCCGGGTCGGCGGAACCCGTCCCCCCGGCCGACGGGCGACGGGTTCCCAGTCGCCGGCGGCACCTGGATCGGGCCTCACCGCCGTCGACCCCCACCCCCGTTGGCGCCCTTGGCCCGGACCCGCAGTTTGATGGGGGTCGGGCCCAGTTCGAAGCGCTCACGGAGGCCACGTTCGACATAGCGGAGGTAGGTGGGCTGGAGCCGCCCGTTGGTGAACAGGGTGAAGGTGGGCGGATCGTTGGCGCCCTGCACGGCGTACTGGATCTTGGCCCCCACCGGGGGGTGGGCCATCTGGATCGACTTGAGGGCGCGATTGAGCTCGCCGGTCGGGATCCGTGAGTGGTAGGCGGCTTCCGCCGCGGCCACGGCCGGAAGGATCTGGTGCACGCCCAGCCCGGACAGCGCGCTCACCTTGAGGACCGGCGCCTCGCCCAGGAAGGCCAGCCGGTCCCCGATGTCGACCAGGATGCCCTTGCGGTCCTCGGTGGGAATGAGCTCCCACTTGTTGAGCACCACCACCGTGGGGCAGCCCGCCGCCCCCACCCGTTCGGCCAGCCGTTGGTCCTGGTGGGTGACCCCCGCCGTGGCATCGATGATCAGCAGGGCGATGTCAGCCCGATCGAGGGCGTCGAGGGCCCGCAGGACCGAGAAGTACTCGGTTCCCCGTTCGGTGCGCGACTTTCGGCGCATTCCGGCCGTGTCGATGAAGCACACCGTTCCTTCCGGGGTCTCCACCACGGTGTCCACGGCGTCGCGGGTGGTTCCCGGCGCATCATGGGTGACCGATCGCTCGTCCCCCACCAGGCGGTTGAACAGTGTCGACTTCCCCACGTTGGGTCGACCGACGAGGGCCACCCTGGGAATCTGGCCCCCGGCCCCGTGGTCCGGCGCCATACCGGCAACGTCGGGTCCGACGCGGTCAGCTCCGTGCTCCCCGACGGCCGTGCCTGCGTCTCGGCCAACGGCATCGGACACACCGCGGGTGGGCAACAGGCTGACCACATCGTCGAGCAGGTCCCCGGTCCCCCGCCCGTGCAGGGCGCTGACCGGCCACGGCGGGCCCAGTCCGAGACCCATGGCCTCCCAGGCGTCGGCCTCGCGCTGGGACGAGTCCACCTTGTTGACCACCACCCGCACCGGCCGGCCCGATCGCTTGAGCACCCGGGCCACCGCCAGATCCTCATCGATGACCCCCACCGTCACGTCCACCACCAGCAGGACCACGGCGGCGTTGGCGATGGCCCGCTCCGCCTGCGCGGTGACCTGGGCATCGAGGGGGTCATTGCTCGACAGCCATCCGCCCGTGTCCACCACGGTGAACCGGTGGCCGCACCACTCGGCCTCGAGCTCCTTGCGGTCACGGGTCACCCCGGGGCGCTCCTCGACGACGGCCGCCCGGCGTCCGACGATGCGATTGACCAGGGTCGACTTGCCGACGTTGGGACGACCGGCGATGACGACCAGCGCCCGCTCGCTCGCCGAGACGCTGTCGTCGGGGGCAGTGGTGGTCATCGGGAGGCGCCCAGGGCCACCGGTACGCGCTGGTTGACCGCGTCCGGCACCTCCGACGGCACCTTCGACGGTGACGACGCCCCCGCCGGCACCGGCGCGCCCTCGAGGGCGTTGCGCAGGGAGAGGCCGTCGGTCGGGACCACCTCGACGCTCCGGGGCAGGTCGGCGACGGTGAGGTCGTCGAGGAATCGGCCCTCGGACAGGCACGAGTCGGGCAGCAGGTAGCGGTGCCCCGGGGGCTCGCCCTTCAGCACCTCCGTCAGGTCGGCGCCGGTCAGGAGACCCGACACCCCGATGTTGCCCCCGAAGAAGTGGTTGACCACGGGCACCAACCGGATGTCATCCCGGGCCAGGGAGTCGACCAGGGGGCGGAGCACCCGCGCTCCGTACTCGCCGGTCAGGATGGCGATGGGCGCACGCGTCAGCGGCGAGGGCGCGGTGGCCGGTGCCCGCGGGGCCCGGTAGCCCGCCGCCGGTGCACCGTCCACGGCGGCGAAGAAGCCGGGCCGGACGCCGAGGGCCGCCCGCTCGTCGCCACCGAAGGCGGCCTCGAAGGCGCGGGCCATGCCCAGGCCGTTCTCGTGCTGAGGGAATCCCTCATAGGTGCGGGCCGGAGGAAAGGGCCGGCCGGCCATGAGGTAGTACTCGTCGGCGGCGAAGACCATCCGTCTTCCGATGGCGGTGAGGAAGGTGCCCTGCCACTCGGCCACCACATCGCAGACCGCGCCCGCTTCGTCCGGGGTGTGCGGGCGCATGGCGCTCTCGTGGGAGAAGCGGCTCACCCCGAGGGGGACGCAGGCCACGGTGGCCAGGGCCGGATAGCGGTCGAGGACGCCGGCCAGGGTGTCGTGCAGGACGGCCCCGTCGTTGCGACCGGGGCACACGACCACCTGACCATGGACCTCGATCCCGCCATCGAGCAGGGCCGTGAGCCACCTGAGGCTGGTGGCCCCGCGCCGATTCCGCAGCATGTCGGCCCGGACGTCCGGATCGGTGGCGTGGATGGACACGAACAGCGGGCTGAGCCGTTCGGTGAGGACGCGTTCGAGGTCCATCTCGGTGAACCGGGTCAGGGTGGTGAAGTTCCCGTACAGGAACGACAGCCGGTAGTCGTCGTCCTTCAGGGAGAGGCTGCGGCGCATCCCCTGGGGCAGCTGGTGGATGAAGCAGAACTCGCAGTGGTTGTCGCACGTCCGGACCCGGTCGAAGACGGCCGAGGAGACCTCGGCGCCGAGGGGCTCACCCGGCTCCTTGGCCACGCGGAGGCTGATGGGATCACCGTGTCCGCGACGGCGGACGACGAGGTCCAGATCGGGCTCGTCGACCAGAAGGCTGTATTCGATGACGTCACGCGGCGACCGCCCGTTGAGGAGGAGGAGCTCGTCCCCGGGCCGCAGCCCGGACAGGTCTGCCGGTGACGATTCGGTGACGGCGACCACCTTCGGTGCCGTCGTCACCCGGGGCGCCGACATATCACCAGGGTACCCGGTCCCCTTCGGCCCTTGACGTCGTCACCGGTGCGGACGAAGGCGACCACCCCGATAGCCTTGTCCCTGTGACGGTCGACCGAGTGCTCCTGGCCGAGCCCCGGGGCTTCTGCGCCGGGGTGGAGAAGGCCATCAAGGCCCTGGCCTGGATGGTGCGGGTCTTCGAGCCCCCGGTCTACTGCTATCACGAGATCGTCCACAACCAGCACGTGGTCGACCAGTTCCGGGCCCAGGGAGTGATCTTTGTCGACGATGTGGAGGCCGTGCCCGCCGGTGCGCCCCTGATGCTCTCCGCCCACGGGTCGGCGCCCGAGGTGGTCCTCGCCGCCCGGGCCCGGGGCCGGGTGGTGGTCGACGCCGTCTGCCCCCTGGTGACCAAGGTCCACCATGAGCTCAAGGTCCGGGCCCGCAAGGGCTACACCGTGCTCTACGTCGGCCACCACGGCCACGAGGAGGCCGTCGGGACCATGGCCGTGGCCCCCACATCGGTGCGGCTGCTGGAGCGGGCCGAGGACGTGGACGCCCTCGACGACGTCGGGGCGGGCGAATCCGGGGACGCCGGGACGCCCCTGGTGGCGCTGCTGGCCCAGACCACACTGAGCCACGACGAGTGGTCCGGCATCGTCGACCGGGCGCGGGAGCGCTTCCCCGACCTGTGGATGCCCAACCGGAGCGACCTCTGCTTCGCCACCACCAACCGGCAGGCGGCCCTCAAGGCCCTGGCCGGCAGGGCCGACGCCATGGTCGTCATCGGTTCGGAGAACTCGTCCAACACCGTGGCCCTCGAGCAGGTGGCGGTGGCCTTCGGCTGTCCCCGGGTCGTCCGGGTCAACGACGCCTCCGAGCTGCCCCACGATCTGTCCGGCACGGTCGGGGTCACCGCCGGTGCCTCGGCTCCCGAGTCGCTGGTCCAGGCCGTGGTGGCGCGCCTCGACCCCGTCCACGGGGTCGAGAGGTGCCCGGTCACCGTCGAGGAGGAGTACTTCCCTCCCCCACCCGAGCTGCGCGAACTGCTGCGCGGGCTCGAAGTTGCGCTCTCGCTGCTCAACGGCTCCCCTCCGGGAGCACCCGTCGGGTCGGCCCCAGACGGGGGCGACCCGGACAACCGGGTGCTGGGCGGGGATCGGACCATCGTGGCCGCGGACGTGCTCGAGCGGCTGGCCGGGTAGCCGTCGTGACCGCCAGGGGTTTTGGCGCGAGACTGTCACCATGACAACTTCGTTCACCAGCATGGATGTCTCGACCGAGGAACAGTGGTCGGTGATCGGTGGCGAGACCATGAAGAACCAGGGCCGGGTGGCCGACCGGGTCCTCGCCATGCTCGAGTCCCTGGCCGACGTGGTCGACGGGTTCGCCGTCGACCAGCTGACCCATTGCCTGCAGACGGCCACCCGGGCCGAGCGGGACGGGGCCGACGACGAGCTGGTGGTGGCCGCCCTGTGCCACGACATCGGCAAGGCGGTGTCGGTGCCCAACCACCCGCGCATCGCGGCCGAGATCCTGCGGCCCTACGTGCGCCCCGAGGTCACCGAGACCATCCTCGTCCACCAGGATTTCCAGGGTCGCCACTACTACCAGCACTTCAAGATGGACCCCAACATGCGCGACCGCTACCGGGGGGAACCCTGGTACGAGCTGGCGGAGCAGTTCGCCGACCAGTGGGACCAGAACAGTTTCGACCCTGACTACCCCACCGAGCCGCTCTCGCACTTCGAACCCAAGGTGCGGGCCATCTTCGGCAACCCACACGTCCTGTAGTGGCGCCCACCCAGCGGTCTCGCTGGCTCACCCTCCCTGACTCCCGCGGACGGCGGCGCAACGCCGCTCTCCTCCGGTTCGCCGTGGACCGGGCGCGGGCCGACTTCGACGACCGCTACCCGCACCTCGGATTCGGTCCGGTGGTGGCCCTGGTCGCCGCCTATGAGGAGGAAGACAACATCGGCGACGTCCTCAAGGTCGTGCCGACCCTGATCGGTGACCTCGAGGTGTCGACCCTCGTGGTGGTGGACGGAGGGACGGACGACACGGCCCAGGTCGCCCTCGACTCGGGTGCGTACACCTGCGTGCTGCCGGTCAACCTGGGCCAGGGCGCCGCGCTCCACCTCGGATACGAGCTGGCCGCGGCCCACGGGGCGCGCTACGTCGTCACTCTCGACGCCGATGGCCAGAACGACCCCGCCGAGATGGCCACCATGGTGCAGCCGTTGCTCGATGACACCGCGGACTTCGTCATCGCCTCGCGCCGGCTCGGGGTCGACCAGACGACCGACTGGTTCCGGCGAGCCGGGGTCAAGGTGTACGCCTGGGTCGTGAATTCCATCCTGTCCCAGCAGCTGTCCGACTCGTCCAACGGCTACCGCGCCTTCAAGGTCGAGTTGCTCGACGACATCCTGCCCCGCCTGGTGCAGAACCAGTATCAGACCTCCGAGGTGCTGATCACCGCGGCCAGCAGAGG
>DASZGT010000146.1:0-15603 GCA_035938575.1 Acidimicrobiales bacterium | reverse complement strand
CAGAGCTCCTCGACGGAGAACCCGAAGGTGTCCGAGGTGGCGTCGAGGATGACCTGGGGGGTGATGCGTCGGGGCTGATCGGCCGAGACGATGTCGGACAGCACCTGTTCGGCCAGCTCCAGGCTCATTGGCTGCCGGTTGAGGCTGGCAAAGGCGGTGACCCTGATCAGGGCTCCCTCGAGCTCCCGGATGTTGTCCTTCACATGGGTGGCGATGAAATCGAGGACGGTGTCGGGCACATCCATGTGGTCGTGCTCGGCCTTGGCCCGGAGGATGGCCAGGCGGGTCTCGAGGTCGGGGGGCTCCACCACGGTGATGAGCCCGGAGAGGAAGCGACTGCGCAGTCTGTCCTCAAGGGTGGCGATCGACTTGGGCGGCCGGTCCGAGGTGAGCACGATCTGCTTCGATGCCCCGTACAACGAGTTGAACGTGTGGAAGAACTCCTCTTGCAACGACTCCTTCCGTTCCATGAATTGCACGTCGTCGATGAGGAGCACGTCACACTCGCGATACCGGCGTTTGAAGGCGGTCGTGGTGTTGGTGCGGATGGCGTCGACGAACTCGTTCATGTAGGTCTCGGTGGTCACGTAGCGGACGTGGCGCCCACTGAAGTTCTCGAGGACGTAGTTGCCGATGGCATGGAGGAGATGGGTCTTGCCCAACCCCGCGTCCCCGTAGATGAACAGCGGGTTGTAGGAACGCGCCGGGGACTCGGCCACGGACTGGGCTGCGGCGTGGGCGAACCGATTGGATGACGCGATGACGAAGGTGTCGAACGTGTACCGGGAGTCCAGGATGGGTGACTCGAGGTCTCCGGTGCGGATGGGGGCGGGCCGGCCGGGGCTCTCGCGCCACGAGGACGGGGACGAGACGTCCGCCGCCGACCCGGGTCGACCACCACCCGCCCCCATGAGGCCCTCTTCGACGGGCTCGTAGACCGGGGCCACCACCTCGAGCTGGACCACGAGGTCCCGCCCGGCGGTGCCGGCCACCGTGTCCTGGATGAGTCCCAGGAACCGCGACTCGACGCGATCGCGGATCAGGGTATTGGGTACGCCCAGCACGATCTCACTGTCTTTGATCGAGAGCGGCTTGATGCCCGAGAGATAGGCCTGCCAGATGGCGTCCGACACCTGCTCGCGCAGGGCTTCCGAACACAAAATCCACAGCCCTTCAGTGTCGTTCACATGGGCCTCCGCCCTTGGAATGTTCGATCGGTCCACAAAGATATCCACAGGTGTGGACGAGCACCGAATTGTGCACACACCCTCCTGCGAGCTCAGGATGGGGTGCTCCAGACCTTGCTACCTTGGGTGGTTCCTCGAGGCAAGCGGGCGGGCCAGGCCATGCGTTCCACACCCGCTGACTACATGCGTTGGTCGGAACGGTACACCGTGCCCATCCGACGTGCCTCCCCCGTCCCGACTAGAGCGGCGGTCCGTTTCGCGCCTAACATGTGGCGGAATGCCCTGATCCCAGCGACCGGGCACCCTGGCCGACGCGACGCCGGTGTCCACGGTTCGGGGCGAGGAAGGAAGTGGATGGATGAAGCGCACCTACCAGCCGAACGTACGCAAACGAGCGAAGACCCACGGCTTCCGCAAGCGGATGTCAACCAAGGCCGGGCGAGCCGTGATCCGGTCGCGCCGGGCGAAGGGACGCCAACGGCTGTCGGTGTGATCGCCGGGCCCCGAGCCACCCGATCCTCGGTGGCGGGCATCGGGCCGATCCGGTCACGTCGTACATTCGAGGCGTTGCGGCACACCGCGCTCCGCGGTCGTTCGGGTCCGCTGACGGTGAGCTTCTTGGAGCAAAAGACCTGGTCAAAGACGGAAGTGGCGTACGCCATCAGCCGTCGGACCGGGAAAGCAGTGGCCAGGAACCGGCTACGGCGCAGGATGCGGGCCATCATGGCCGAGGAAGTGCCGACCCTCCCGGTCGGTGCCTATGTAGTGAGCACAGGGCCAACGGGCCCGATGCTGGATTTCGATGAACTGAAGGTGGCCATGAGCCAAGCACTGGAGAGGGCCACACGCCGCCGGGCGGGCCCCTCCCCCACCGCGCACCACGAAGACGACGGAGCAGGCACATGACACCCGTGGCCCCGACCCCGGTGGCTGCGCCGCCGGTTGCCTCCGACCGCGATGCACCGGCCCCCGGCGAAGCCGGCCACCGGGCCCCCAGGTCCCGGCTGGCGGGCTGGATGATCGCCGGTTTCCATGGCTACCAACTGGCGCGATCCGGTCGGGTCACCGGCTGTCGCTTCCTCCCCTCGTGCTCGGAGTACGCCATCGGGGCCATCGAGCAGCACGGAGCCGGGCGCGGCTCCTTCCTCGCCGCCAGACGACTGCTGCGATGCCACCCGTGGGGTCGACACGGCGTTGATCCCGTTCCGGACCGGAGGACCCCATGCAGTCGTTGATCAAGGACATCGGCAAGATCTTCCAGCCCCTGCTGGACGCCGTCGGTGGGATCCTGGCCTTCTTCTACTCGATCATCCCCAACTACCCGATCGACGTGGCGCTGCTCACGGTGCTGATCATGGCGCTCATCACCCCCCTCACCGTCAAGAGCACCAAGAACATGGCGGCGATGCAGGCCCTCGGGCCCGAGATGAAGAAGCTGCAGCAGAAGTACAAGGGCGCCGAAAACAGGGCCCTGATGAATGAAGAAATGATGAAGCTCTACAAAGAGCACAATGTGAACCCCGCTTCGGGTTGCCTCCCGATGCTATTGCAGATGCCGGCATTCTTCATTCTGTACAGCGTTATTCGAGGAATAACCAACACCGTCACCCACACGATCTACAGGACGTCCTTGACCGGGGCAAAGGTTCCCGTTGGACAGGTCGTCGTGGCCCAACCCCGATACATCGGACCACACACCACGATGTATCACGACATCGTCGCAGCTCACGGACAGTTGAACTCGTTCGGAATCGATTTCGCCCAGAAGCTTCTCTCGCATCACAGCTCGCTGTTCGTCGCCATCCCCTACCTCCTTCTCGTGGTGGGAGCCGTGGGCTTGCAATACCTCCAGATGGCCCGGCTCAACGCTCGAAACCCGCAGGCCGCTCAAGCCAATCCCCAGGCAGCCATGCTGCAGAAGTACATGCCGCTGATCTTCGGTTTCATTTATCTAAATGTGGCGGCAATTCTCAATGTTTATTTCATCGTGTCGAGCGCGATCCGCATCGTCACACAGGAGGTCCTCTTCCGAAGGGGAATCGTGGGGGGCCCGCCGACCGCACCGGCGGCGGGTTCGCCCGGCGGCGGGGGCAAGGCTCCCGTGGCCGATCGAACCGAGCGGGCGCTCCCCAAGGCCAAGGCCGGTGGCAGCACCCCGCCCGGCAAGACCACGCCGGCGAAGCGGAGCGCTGGGACGAACGGGGCGCCGGCAAAGGCGGGACGCGGGGGAGCGGGGGCGACACCGCGGGCAAGGACCACCAACAAGGCGACCAGCCCGCCGAGGGCGGGCGGGTCATCCAACGGCGCCGGCGCCAAGCGGGGCACAGGCGGGACGAACGGATCCGTCCCCGGACGCAAGACCGCGGGGACCTCGAACAACGGCAGAAACGGGTCCCAGGCCCAGGATTCCGAGGACGGTGGGTCGACCGCGCCCAAAGCGCACCCTCGCTCGAAGGCCAAGCGCGAGCGAAAGGCTCGTTGAGACGTGGAGTGGGTGGAAGCCAGTGGTAAGTCGCTCCCCGAGGCCAAGGAGATCGCCGTCGACCTCCTCGGGGTGGCCGAGGACGATGCCGAGTTCGTCATTCTCAGCGAGCCCAAGGCGGGGCTCTTCGGTCGGCTTCGGGGAGAGGCCCGAGTCAAGGCGCGGGTCCGGCCCGTTGCTCCCCCGCCGAAGCGTGGACGCCGCCAGCGACCGGAACGCGGGCGGGCCGGTGGCGATCGCACGGGCAGCGGCGGGTCCAGGGCCCGCAGCGGAAGTGGCCCGCAACGCCGCGGCGAGCGTGGCGATTCCGAGCCGGGCGGCAACGGCAGTCGGGCACGTTCCCAGGCCAGCGCCACCGATGCATCGAAGGTCGAGGGTTCCGGAGACAACGGGAGCGCGCCGATCGGCCCGGGAGCCGAGCGCACTGGCGCCACGGGAGGCGGCTCCACGCAGGGCAGCCGGCGGCGGCGTTCGAAGGGAGCCGATGGCGGGCTCGTCAGCAACGGGACGAAGCAGGAGAGACAAGGTTCCGGTCGGAAGTCCGGGGAGAGCGAGGACACCATGGAAGAGTCACTGACCCTCGAGCAGCAGGGCGAGGCGGCGAGCGAGTTCGTTTCCGGATTGGTGCGTGAGTTCGGCCTGGATGCCGCCGTCACCTTCACGGAGATCGACGAGGACACCGTCCAGGTGGCGGCCACGGGAGACGACCTGGGCTTGTTGGTGGGTCCCCGCGGGGCGACGCTGGCCGCGGTGCAGGACCTCACCCGCACGTTCGTCCAGCGCCAGTCCGAGAACCGCACGGACCGGATTCTGGTCGACGTGGGCGGCTACCGCGAGAAGCGGTCCGCTGCTCTCCGACGGTTCGCCGAAGGCATCGTCCACGAAGTCAAGAGCTCGGGCGAGGAGCGGGCCCTCGAGCCCATGTCGCCTGCCGATCGGAAGGTCGTTCACGACGCCGTCAACGAGATCGACGGCGTCGAGACCCGCTCGGATGGGACCGAGCCTTCGAGGTATGTGGTGATTCAACCCTCGACTTGAGGGTTGGCGGGGCGTCCACAGATTCCCATGCGGGCACCGGCCGCTCGGGCTGCGCCCCTGTCGCTGACCGCTTGGATCGTCGGTCCTGAGGACACTTCGATGCGGACCGAGCGCGGGAAGGATCCTTCTGGGAGGTGGCCGTGGGTGCCCAATTGAACCCCCCCGGCAGTCTCACCGAGCTCAGGGATCGCCTCTCTTCCCAGGTAGACACCATTCTGCGTCGCTCTGCCGAGCTGGGCTTCCTGGGCAGCATGCCCATACCCGATCAGATCGACCACGCTCTAGGATTCGTGTTTGCCGCCGAATCCGAGATCCACGGGCCACCCGGCTCGGTCCTGGATCTGGGGACGGGGGGCGGTATCCCGGGCCTGGTGCTGCTGTCGTGCTGGCCGGACTGCCGGGTCGTGCTGCTCGATGTCAGCGAACGGAGGACGAGCTTCCTCACCGAGCAGACCGCAGGCTGGAGGAGGAACGGTCCCCTCGAAGTGGTGCGGGACCGCGCCGAGAACGTGGGCAGGGACGAAAGGTTCCGTCAGCATTTTGACGTGGTCGTTTCGCGGTCGTTTGGAGCGCCGGCGGTGACGGCAGAGTGCGCCGCTCCCCTTCTTTACCCTGGTGGCGCCCTGATCGTCTCCGAACCGCCCGACGGCACCGCCTCGGAGAGGTGGCCGAGTGACGGGCTGGCCCGCCTCGGGTTGATGGCCTCGGTCCAAGCTCGTTTCGACGGTCGATTTAGCTATCAGGTGCTGGTGAAGGCGGGCCCGACCCCGGATGCCTACCCGCGGCGAGTGGGCGTCCCCGCCAAGCGCCCGTTGTTCTGATCGCTGCTCGTCGGGCCGGCTGGCCCGTCCAGCCGGAACCGTCCAGTAATCCCGTCGGTCCGGATGTTTCACGTGAAACGTTCGAAAGAAGGCCCCGGTGGACCGGGACTCCTCGCCTGGGGGCCGGCGGTGGGCATTCGGGTCCAGATTGCGGCGTCGGTGCAGAACGGACGAGGCGGGGTGGAGCGGCCGAGTTTGATCTACGACTACCAGGACGGTAGAGGGTTTCACGTGAAACATTTTCCCTTGAAATGCTTGACCTGGTTCTCGCAGCAGGGGAGGATGAAGGCCTTGAAGCCTGCCGACTTGATGAGACGATAGTGCGCGGCCGTCGTCGAGGTCGTAATAAGTCCTCGCCCCAGGATGTGCAGGATCCCAGCTCGGCCGAACCGGGCGAGCGCGGGGCAGTCACCCTGATCGGCCCTCCCCCATCTGACTCGCCTGACCCGGGTGGCCCAGGGGACGCGGAGCTGCCCTCGACCGCCGAGCCGCCGAGCGCGCCGGCCGTCCAGTCGCCTACCCGCCGCTTCCGGGAGACAATTTCCGATGTGGCCACAGCCCACGCCGAGCTGGACCACGTGCTGCCACCAACAGCCGAGCGACCGCCGACGAGTGAACGGGAACGGTCAGAGGTCGGGGGCCCCCGACCGGCGCCGGCGGTGGTAGAGCACGTCGATTCGGTCAGCGAGCCGGTCGAGATAGCGCCGCCCGTGGACCCACCGTCTGCGGACGTCCTCTCGATTCCGATCAAGAGGGCGCAATCCGAATCGGACGCCCGAGTTGTTGATCCGGCCCTGGCCGACGACCCAGCATCCAACAGTCAAGCGGATGAGCCCGACGTTGAGCCCCAGGCCGCCTCGGGCAACGCCCTCCCCCGCGTGATGGCCGTGGCCAATCAGAAGGGCGGTGTGGGCAAGACCACCACCTCGGTGAACCTCGGCGCGGCCCTGGCCGAGCTCGGATTCCGAGTCCTGGTCATCGATCTGGACCCCCAGGGCAATGCCACCACCGGGCTGGGGATCGATGCCCGAAACTTCGAACTCTCGATGTACGACGTGTTGATGCGGGACTCGTCACTGGAGGACTGTGTCGAGCCCACCAGCATGAAGAACCTGTTCGTGGCGCCGGCCACCATCGCCTTGGCCGGAGCGGAGATTGAACTGGTGCCTGCCTTCAGTCGAGAGTTGAAGCTCAAGAAGTCCATCGAGTCGATTCTGGACGACTTCGATTACGTGCTGATCGACTGCCCCCCGTCCCTGGGCCTGATCACCGTCAACGCGTTGGCTGCTGCCGATGAGGTCCTGGTGCCGATCCAGTGCGAGTACTACGCCCTCGAAGGCCTGAGCCAGTTGATGCGGAACGTGCATCTGGTGGCGTCCAACCTGAATCCCAACCTGGACATCTCGACCATCGTGCTCACCATGTACGACGCTCGCACCAAGCTGTCCGATCAGGTGGCTGAAGAGGTTCGGCTGCACTTCGGCTCCAAGGTGTGCCGGAACGTGATCCCGCGGACGGTGAGGTTGTCCGAGGCACCGTCGTTCGGTCAACCCATCACTGCTTTCGATCCTGTCTCGCGCGGGGCCATCGCCTATCGGGAACTAGCCAAGGAGGTCAGCGGTGGCACGTCGTAGCGGGCTGGGGAAGGGGCTGAGCGCCCTCATCCCCAACGAGGTGGTCGGCGACCGATCGTCTGCATTGCGGGAAGTTCCGATCGGCAGCATCAAGCCAAACCCGCGCCAGCCGCGGGTCAACTTCGACGAGGACACCATGTCGTCGCTGGCTGCCTCGATCAAGGAGCTCGGGATACTGCAACCTGTTCTCGTTCGCCAGATCGGGGGCGAGGCGGCCGACGACTTCGAGCTGATCGCCGGCGAACGCCGCTGGCGGGCGGCCCGGCGGGCCGGGCTCCAGACCATCCCGGTGCTGGTGCAGACCTCGAGTGAGACCGAGAGCCTCGAGCAGGCCCTGGTGGAGAACCTTCACCGGCAGGACCTCAATGCCCTGGAGGAGGCAGCTGCCTACCAGCAGTTGATCGAGGAGTTCGGACACACCCACGACCAGGTGGCGACCCGGGTGGGCAAAGGCCGGACCTCAGTGACCAACACCCTCCGGCTGCTGCAGTTGCCCGCCGGAGTCCAGCGCCTCCTGGCGGAAGGGCAGATCACGCCCGGTCACGCGCGGGCATTGCTCGGGACTCCGGACCGCGGCTATCAAGAAGTGCTGGCCAAGTCCATCGTTGCCGACGGGCTGACCGTGCGGGCCGTCGAAGAGTTGATGCGGGCCCATGCCCAGGAGAGCGAGATGGGGGCGGACGGGGGAGCGGGCCCGGCTTCGAGGGGAGCCAACGGGGCCGGTTCGGGCTCGGCTGGTGAGCGACGCCTGCCTCCGCCCGGGATCCTGGAATTGGAGGAGCTGTTGTCCGGCCACCTCAATACGCGGGTGAAGGTGGACCTCACGTCCAAGCGCGGCAAGGTGGTCGTGGAGTTCGCCACGCTTGAGGACCTCGAGCGGATCTACAAGTTGATGGTGGGCAGAACGGAAGTGCGGGCGGTCTGAGGATAACCACGGATAGTGATCAACACCTAACATAATCCTATTATTGGGGTATTTGAGTCACTCTCAGTGGCATTCGATCCCTGAACCCTCGGTAGAGCGTAATCCACAACCTGTGCATGACGTTGTGGATTACGTCCAGACCCGGTATCAGGTAGAGGTCGACAGTGGGGGAGCGGGATCTAGTCCCAGGGCGTGCCCGCCCACTCGGCCAGAGCGTCGACGATGGCCCGGGCGATCACCGGCGACTGCTCCACCACCACCGTGGCCGGGCTGACCTGGCAGATGACCGCGGGCATGCGGGTCTCCCGGAGGAGTGGCAACGCCATGCCCTGGCTCCCGCCGTCCGGGAGGTCGAGGGAGGTGCACATCCTGTCCTGGAGAAGTTCGGCGAGGCGCCGGCCCCCCGGGGAGGAGTACCTGTAGCCGGCGTAGTAGGCGGTCGAGCAGTGGCGCGGCCCGGCGTCGAGGCGCAGCCCTATGTACACCTCGGCCCCGGCGGCGTTGGCCTCCGAGGCCTGGATGGACCCGTCGGGGTGGTGGTGGGTCGTGACGACGGCGCCGTGGGCCACCAGCAGTCGTCGCAGGGCGGCCACGGTGGCGTCGAGCCCGCCCTCCTCGCCGATGGCCACGCGCCGCTCGGCCAGCGTCCGTGGTGACTGGCGCAGCCGCTCCCGGTCCCGCACCGAGGTGACCAACTCGGTGTCGTCGTGACGGGTACCGAAGCGAAGGAGCTCGGAGGCCGTCGAAGCGCCGGCGATCCCGTCGACGGGCAGCCCCACGTTGCGTTGGAAGTCTCCCAGCGCGGCCGACGTCAGGTCGCCGAAGATGCCGTCCACCCGCCCGGTGTCGAAACCGAGGGCGCTGAGCCGCTGCTGCAGTTCAGCAACATCGTCACCCCGGAGCATGGGGGTCCGGCGGTAGAGGAAGCGATCACCGAGCCTTCGCCCCGCTTCGACCAGGGCGGACCAGGTCTGGACGCCGCACACCCCGTCGACGCGCAGTCCCCGCCGGTGCTGGAAGGCCTGGACGGCGGCCCTGGTCCCGACCTGGTAGGAGCCTTCCGGGTCGATGCCGGTCGAGAAGCCGAGTTGTCGGAGACGCCGCTGCACGTCGGCGGTGGCTGGTCCGGAGTCGCCGACATCCAGCCGGATCCCCTGGTCCGGACTCACTCCGGGCACGTGGCCCGAGGGACCCTCGGTAACCCGCGCAGCGGTGCCCGACGAGGGACGGCCCTCCCTACGAGAGGTGGACCGACAGCTCCTGGAGGAGTTGGCCCTTGCCCTTGGCCCCGACGATCCGGGCCGCCGGCTCGCCATCCTTGAACAGGATCAGGGTTGGGATGCTCATGACGTCGAACCGTCTCGTGATGTCGAGGTTGTCGTCGATGTTGAGCTTGGCGATCCCGAGCTTGCCCGCCTGCTCGGACGCGATCTCCTCGAGCACCGGGGCGATCATCTTGCACGGGCCACACCACTCCGCCCAGAAGTCCACCAGCACCGGAACGTCCGACGACTTGACATGTTCGTCAAAGCTAGCGTCGCTCAGGTTTGTGATCTTCTCACTCATGACGGCTGTTCCTCCTGCCCGGTCTGCGGGCCCTGCCTCGGCGTCCCTGACTGGGACACGCTAAGTCAAACCCCCGTGGGGTCGTGCGCATTCCCGCCGGCCGTGGTGGCACGGTCTCTCACCGTCCGTCCCAGGTTGCGGGGACGGTCGCTACCCCCAGAGTGAGGATCGGGCGCCCGGACACCCGGTCCCGAGGATCTGATCAGTGGGCTGCCGCCCGGTCCTCCAGCCAGCGCTCGGCATCGAGGGCGGCCATGCAGCCGGAGCCGGCCGCGGTGATGGCCTGGCGGTAGCGGTGGTCCTGCACGTCACCGCAGGCGAACACACCGTCGACGTTGGTCCGAGTCCCGTCGAACGTGCGGAGGTACCCGTTGTCCTCCATCTCGAGCTGGCCCTTGAACAGGGAGGTGTTGGGTTCGTGGCCGATGGCCACGAAGAGCCCGGACACCTTGAGCTCGGACTCCTCCTCGCTCTGGTTGTCCCGGACCCGCAGTCCGCTCACGGTGGTGTCGCCGAGCACGTCGACCACCGAGGTGTTCCACAGGAACTCGATCTTGTCGTTCTTGAACGCCCGTTGCTGCATCACCTTGGACGCTCGTAGGTCGGCGCGTCGGTGGATGACGGTGACCTTGTCCGCGAACCGGGTGAGGAACAGGGCCTCTTCCAGGGCGGAATCGCCGCCTCCCACGACGGCGATGTCGCGCTGGCGGAAGAAGAATCCGTCGCACGTCGCACAGGTGGACACCCCGTACCCGACCAGACGCTCCTCGTTGTGGAGATTGAGCATGAGCGACTGCGCCCCGGTGGAGATGATCAACGACTCGGCGGAATAGGTCGGCTCTTCGGCGTCGGAGTCACCCACCCACACGCTGAAGGGCCGCCGGGACAGGTCGACCCGTGACGCCTTGGCCGTGACATAGTCGGCTCCGAATCGAGCGGCCTGCTCCCGGAAGGCGGACATCAGCTCGGGACCCATGATCCCGCTGACGAACCCCGGGTAGTTCTCCACGTCGGTGGTCAGCATCAGCTGCCCGCCCGGCTGGTCGCTGGTCGACGACGGCTCGCCCTCGATGACCAACGGGGCCAGCTGGGCTCGCGCCGCGTAGATGGCCGCAGTCAGACCGGCGGGTCCCGATCCGATGATCACCACCTGCCGGGACTCGGTCATGCCGCACCCTCGGAGGAGGCGGTGGGTTCGGACCGCTGGCTCCAGGCCACGATGCCGGCGATGACGAAGACCGCCCCCACCACCAGGTCCGACAGCCACACTCGGCCGTCGAACACATAGACAGTGAGGAGCCGGATGAGGGTGATCGACAGGAGGACAACCGTCACCACGCTGGCGGCGAAGATGATGATCCCGAACACCACGGCCCGGGTGGCCAGCGTCAGCGGACGGACCGCCTTGTCCCGCAGGAGGGCGACCAGCGTGTCGACCAGATCGGCGCCGCGAGTGGGCAGATCGCCGAGGGCACTCGAGCCGGGAAGGCGTGAAGCGGGAGATTCGGGCTTCGGATCCATGGTGCGAGGATAGTCCGGCGGGCCCCGTCGCCAGCCGGTGCACCTGCGACGATGCACCCGGTGGCTTGGCCGTCGGGTGTCAGTCGGGCGCCACCATGCACACGCCGATGGTGCCCGGGCCGGTATGGGTGCCGACCACCGGACCGAGGTCGACCACGACCAGCGGGTGCTGGGTCTGTACGCCCTCGATCATCTCGAGGAATTCGTCGATGTCGGCGGCCGCGCCGTTGCACACCGCCAGTCGGCTGAGGGGCGCCGCCGTCTTGGCCTTGTCGGCCAGGTAGCGCAGCGAACGGCTCCGGGTGCGTTGCTTCGACTCCTCGGCCACCACGCCGTCGACCAGGGTGACGACCGGCTTGATCGAAAGGAGCGAGCCGAGAAGGGCCCGGGCCCCCCCGATCCGACCACCCTTCTCGAGATGCTCGAGGGTGTCCACCACCCCGAACACCCGCGTGCGGGGGATGAGCTGTTCGGCCCGGGCGGTCAACTCGTCGAGGGAGGCGCCACCCGCCGCCAGCTCCGCCAGGTCGAGGGCCATGAGCCCCTGACCCATGGTCATGGACCGGGAATCGATGGTGCGGACCGGGATGCGGTCCCCCACCGTCTTGGCTGCCGTGACCGCGGCCTGGTAGGTGGCCGACACCCCGGCCGACAGGCTGATGCTGAGCACCCCGTCGTACCCGTCGTCGGCGGCGGCCACGAAGGCGGCCTGAAAGGCACCGGGGGACGGTGCCGAGGTCTCGGGCAGGACCGGGCTGGCGGCGCACCGGGCCCAGAAGTCGTCCGTGGAGAGCGTGGATCCGTCGACGAACTCCTCCGAGCCGAAGCGGATGGACAGCGGAACGATGGTCACCCCCCGTTCGGCGGCCAGGTCGGCGTTCAGATCACAGGCGCTGTCACTTACCACCCGTATTCGGGCCATCGAAGTCCTCCTCATCGTGCCCCGGCTGGGTCTCGCCCCCCGGTCCCGGTTCGTCCTCCGGCCGGTTGCTCACCGGACGCAGATGGCGGTATGGCGGTTGGGCCGAGTGATCGTCGAGTCTGTCATGGAACGGTCCCACGGAGGGGCTGTCGGGCCCGTTCGGGTCGCCGTTCGACGGGGGACCGGAGGATCGGGCGCCGGTGGCGGCCCTGCGGGCCCGTTCCCCCATGGTCCGCCGATCCTGGCGCGCCCCGAGGACGGCGGCGGTGGCGCCGTAGGCCAGGGCTCCAACCACCAGGGCCAGCACCACCCGGGCCAGCAGGCCGACGCCCGAGGTGGCGCCCGAGACATTGACGGCCAACACGGTGGCCACCGCCATCACCGCCGAGGCTCCCAGCACCCGCTTCACCGGGGTGGTCAGGTCGTCCCCCCCGAGGCCCCCCACCCGCCGGCGGACCACCGACAGCGCCAACAGTGCGGCCACCGAGTAGGCGATCGAGAGGGACAGGGCGAGGCCCCGCACGCCCAGCGGCCCGACCAGCAGCACGGCCAGAACGATGTTGATCACGTTCTCCACCAGGTAGAGGCGGAACGCCGTGCGGGTGTCCTGCATGGCCTGGAAGACCCGCACCATGTAGAGGAAGGTGCAGAAGCCGGGGAGGCCCAACGACAGCATGGCCAGAGTGGCCGCGGTGGAGTCGGCGGCGGCCTGGGTCTCCGTGCCGTGCAGCAGGATCAGGTCGATGAGGGGGTGGGCCAGGATCAGCATGCCCACCGCCGAGGGGATGATGATGGCCAGCATGCCCCGCAGGCCGAAGGCCATCCGGTGGCGGAAGGCCACGATGTCCCGGCGGGCCCAGCGGGCCGACAGCGACGGGGTGACCGCGCTCATCACCGACACGGCCACCACCCCGAACGGGAGCTGGAAGAAGGTGTAGGCGTACGTGTAGGCCGACACCGCCCCGGGCACCTTGGCCCCGTCGGCCAGGGCCAGGACGACGACCAGCGCCACCTGGCTGGCCACGACCCAACCGAAGGTCCAACCGGCCAGGCGGGTGATGGTGCGCATGGCCTCGTGGGCCGGTCGCCACAGGAACCGCACGTGCAGATCGGCCCGCAGTAGGGAGGGGACCAACAGGGCCGCCTGCACCACCACCCCGAGGGTGGTGCCGATGCCCAGCAGCACCAGGCCGCGGTGGTTGGCGTCGATGGTGGCCAGGCTGGGATGGGGGACCAGGGCGTGGAACCACAGCAGGACGGCGATCACCACCAGGTTGTTGGCGATGGGGACGAACATCGGCGCCGCGAACTTGTTGCGGGCGTTCAGCAATGCGGTGAACAGGGCGATCAGGCCGTAGCAGGCCAGTTGGGGGACGAACCAGCGCAGGAGGAACGTGGCCACCTGCTGCTGTTGGTGGACGTCGGCGTGGTGGTTGGTGATGGTGTACAGGTCGATGATGTTGGGGGCGAAGACGAAGAACGCCACCGAGGTGACCACGAGGATGGCGATGGTCACCGTGACCACCGCCGAGATCGCTTCCCAGGCTTCGTGGCTCCGTCGGGTGCTGAGACGGTCGACGAACACCGGGACGAAGGTGGCCGACAGCACGCCGCCGATGACGATGTCGGTGATGATGTTGGGTGTGGTGTTGGCCAGGTTGTAGGCGTCGGCGAACCCGGCGCCGCTGAGGGCGGCGGCCAGGGCCACGATGCGGCCCACCCCGGTGATCCTCGAGATGGTGGTGCCGACGGCCATGCCGGCGGTGGCGCCGGCCAGGCGCCGACTGCTGGTCCTCGCTACATCCGAGGGCCCATCGATCTCCACGCCGGTCACCCGGTCTCCGACGGAGCCGCGTTGGTCACGGGATGGCCCCGCCGCCCGGCCCGCCGCTTCCTCGAGGTGCGCACCCACCACACGGCCAGCACCAGCACCGCCCCCAGCGACAGGAGGATGCCCACCAGGGAGGTGGCGGTGGACCGCACGCTCACCTGGCCGGTGGACAGGGTAAGCCCGCCCACCGGGGAGCGGATGACCACCGTGACCCGGGACGTGCCGGACGCCCGGGCCTGCACGGTGACCGGCACGATGTTGATGTGTCCGGACCCGGAGCCGATCAGCGGGTCGGCCCTGGTCCATTGAAAGGTCCACTCGGCGGTCCCGTTGGGGAAGAGCAACTTGTCGCTGGTGAGGGTCAGCGACGCGGTCACCGGGTAGTGCGCGTAGGAGATGACCGTCACCTGGACGGTGCCCCGAGCCGAGGTCAGGGTGACCGGGTCGCCGGCCACCACCAGCTGGGCCAGCTGTGCGTCCACCGCGGCACCGGCGTTGCGGAGCACCGCCGACTGCTGGCCGGGTCGGAGCAACTCCGACTCCGCCGCCAGCACCAGGTCACCGAGCTGGCTGCTCACGCTCGAGGCGGTGGGTGCCGCCGACGCGAAACCGTCGACCCGCGCCCGTTGGGTGCGGATGGCGGCGACGGGGAGGCCGCCGGAGCCGGCGGTCGCGGTGGGCCGGCATCCGCCGCGACAGCTGCCGGTGGGGAGGGTGGCAAACAGGTCGGCGGTCGTGGTGGCCTGGATGATCGGATTGTTGGTGAGGGCGGTCAACAAGGTGTCGACGAACACCGGGTCGTCAGCCCAACCGGATGGGGCCATCGCCACCAGGCCCCGGGGCGAGCTGTCGTTGGGCTTCTCGTAGTACATCTGGGCCACCTCGGCCACCAGCTGGTGGGCGGCGAGGACCGGGTTCCCCGGCGCTCCGGTGAAACGCGAGGTCAGATCGGCGTTGGCGGCGACGGCCGGGGTCGATGCGCCCCGGCTGGAGCTGACGTCGAAGGGAACGGCTGTGGATCCGTTGGTCGGCGCCGAGGTCACGCTGCCCGCCGGCAGGACGAGCTGGGCGTAGCCGTCCGCCTGCAACTGGCTGAGCGTGGCGGCGTCCAGCCCGTCGCTGGCGAACCAGGTGCCGAGTGGACCGGTCGTGCCGGGCGGAGGCGCCGGAGGATGGATGCCCTCGGTGGCGAGGACCTGGGATCCCCGGGAGACCTGCAGGGCCAGCTCGCTACCGAGGCCGCTGGCCGCCAGGCCCTGGGCGTTGACCGGGGTGAAGGGCGACGAGGCGAACTGGTGGACGGAAGGGGTGACCGCCAGGGCGGCCAGCTGGTTCACCGTGGACTGGTGGCCCGAGTCCGCCAGGGCGGTGAGGGTCTGGGGGCTGGCCTCGATGGTCAGGGGAACCCGGGAGTGCTGGGTGGCGACCGTGGTGACCAGGCTCGTGACGGCCGAGGTGGCGCGAGCCGACAGCGGTTGCAGGGCGGCGGACGGGTCGGCACGCAGCTCGGCCGGTGTGGGCGACACTGCCGGGGTGGACGCCGTCTGCACGGGCAGGACCACCGCCAGCCTCAGCTTCTGGGTGTCGGCCGGGGTGTCGGCGTAGACCAGGTGGGTGGTGAAGCTGCCGATGACCTGTCCGGTCGGCGTGCTCACCAGCTGCACCTTCACCGGGTA
>DASZGT010000145.1:0-15069 GCA_035938575.1 Acidimicrobiales bacterium | reverse complement strand
GGAGCGGAGTTGAGCCGCGGCCACGTCCCACCCTGGTGCGTGGCCGTCCAGGCCTCGCGTCGGCGAGAATTCCCCGGAGGTGAGTTCTTCCTCCCCTGCGTGCTGGTGATCAGGCGACTGACCGAGGGGGAGCGCCACGACAAGGCCAGACTCAACGACATCCTCCGTCATCATGGCGTCTCGACATGACCGAAGGGATGCCAGACGGTCTGTTCGGCCTGGCCACGGCGCTGGTGGCCGTCCCGTCGGTCAGCCATCAGGAGGAGCAGATGGCCGACGCCGTCGAGGCGGCACTCGACCTCTGCCCCTGGCTGACCGTTGACCGAGTCGGCAACAACGTGGTGGCGCGGACCGACCTGGACCGCAGCAGCCGGGTGCTGTTGGCGGGCCACCTGGACACCGTCCCACCTGTCGCCGGCAACGAAGAGCCCCGCATCGTGGGGGACACCCTCTACGGGGTGGGAGCGGCAGACATGAAAGGCGGCCTGGCCGTCTTTCTCCATCTGGCCGGGGCCCTTCCCGAGCCAGCCGTCGACGTGACGTGGTGCTTCTACGTGTGCGAGGAGGTGCACCATCGCTTCAACGGGTTGCGCCATCTGTGGGAGTACCGACCGGAGCTGCTGGAGGCCGACGCGGCCATCCTCGGGGAGCCCACCGGCGGCGTGGTCGAAGCAGGGTGCCAGGGCACCCTGCGGGTCCGGATAGGCCTGGAAGGGGCCAGGGCGCACACGGCCAGGCCGTCCGCCGGGCGCAACGCCATCCACCGGCTGGCACCGGTCCTGGCCGCACTGGCCACGTACGAGAGCCGGCGCACCCTGCTCGACGGTTGCGAATACGTCGAGCAGCTCCAGGCCGTCGAGGTCACCGGAGGGGTGGCCGGCAACGTGGTGCCCGACGAGGCATCGGTGGTCGTCAACCACCGATTCGCACCCGACCGCACGGTCGAGCAGGCCGAGGCCTCGGTCAGGGACACACTGGGCCTGCATCTCGAACCCGGGGACAAGTGGGAGCTGGTCGAGTTTGCCGCTGGTGCACCCCCGGCGCTCGACCACCCGTTGCTGGCCGGGCTGGTGGACGCCACCGGGTCGCCCCCCCGGGCCAAACTGGGCTGGACCGATGCCGCCTCCCTGTGGGCACATGGAATTCCCGCCGCCAATTTCGGGCCGGGTGACCCATCGCTGGCCCACACGCCCGGCGAGCACGTGACCGCGGGCGACCTGGCCCTGGCCGCCGGCGTGCTGGAGAGGTTTCTGCGGGCGGGCCGCTAGCTTGCGGTATCGGGGTCGATCAGGACGACGATGTAGCTCCGCGTCGGGGGGGCCGAGCGCGGCCGCGGAGGATGCGCCCGCCGGTCGCCGAAGGGGTCAGAGCCGACGGAGCACGGTGACCACCTTGCCGTAGATGGTCACGTCGGTCGGATCGAACACCATGGGGGAGAGCTGCTGATTGGCCGGGGTCAGGACCACCTGCCCACCGCGGGTGGAGAAGCGCTTGACCGTGGCCTCCCCGTCCGGGATACCCGCCACCACGATGTCACCCTGTTCGGCCTGGGGTTGCTGGCGGACGACGACGAAGTCGCCATCGACGATGCCGGCCTCGATCATCGAGTCACCCCGCACGGTGACCATAAACAGCGTCCCGGTCCCGGTGAAGTCCTCGGGGAGGGGATAGAGCTCCTCGATGTTCTCCTGGGCGAGGACGCCGGTCCCAGCAGCCACCTCGCCGACGAGGGGAACGTGGCGGATGGGACGGGAGTCCATGATGACCTTCGAGGACGGGTCGTAGCACACCTCGATGGCCCGAGGCTTGGTCGGATCACGGCGCAGGTAGCCCTCGCGTTGGAGCACCGCCAGGTGGGCGTGCACCGTGGACGACGAGGTCAGTCCCACCGATTCGCCGATCTCGCGGACGGACGGCGGATAGCCCCGCTCGCGCACCGCTTCGGAGATGCAGTCCAGAATCTGCTTGCGCTTGACACTCAATACCTGGGCCATGGCTCTCCCGTTGCGCTTGGATGTCACACCCATCGGCGAACATCTGTTTGCATGAAGCTACTGCCGGCCCGAGCCAAAAGCAAACACCCGTTCGAAGAATCCCTTGACACCGAACAGGTGTTCGTGGTGAGATGCATCCATGACGAACACAGGTTCGATGCGCCATCCGGGCCGCGGTTGGCGCCCGACAGCTCCATCCTGGTCGGTCCGGTCATGACGGCGCTCTGGCTGGGGCCCGAACCGGCGCGCGTCCCCTCGTTCCCGTCATCGGGTCGTGCCCGCCTCCGGGTGCTCGGAGGGGGAGGAAGCGCCCTGCCGCGTGAGGACGAGGATCCCACCTCGGCCGGCTGGTCGTCCCCACCGCTGACGCTGGTACCTGCTGGGCATCCGGCCCGGCCGGCGAAGCGTCGGGTGTCGCCTGCGGTCCGCCGCCGCCGCGCACTGCTGGCCGTCATGGGGCTGCTGCTCGTCGGACTTGCTCTTCCGCTGGGCGGAACCGGTGGCCACTCCCACCCCACCGGTTCTGCCCTGGCGGGAACGTCCGGCCCCGTGGGCTACACGGTGCAGCCCGGGGACTCATTGTGGTCGATCGCCCAGCGGGTGAATCCGACGGCCGACCCCCGTCCCCTGGTGGCCAAGCTGGCCCTGCAGACCGGCTCGGAACACGTCGTACCGGGCGAGAGGATCGTGCTCCCCTGACTGAGGTGTCGGAGGCGGCGCACACCCTGCCCGACCCCCGCCTCCGACGGAACGTCCCCGACCTCGGGGACTAGCCTCAATCATGTGCGGTGTCCCTGGTGCCTGGCAGACGACGACCGGGTCGTCGACTCAAGGGTGGCGGAGGACGGCACGGCGATCCGCCGACGGCGTGAGTGCGGCGGGTGCGGCCATCGGTACACCACGTTCGAGCGCATCGACGAGATTCCGTTGATGGTCATCAAGCGCTCCGGTGCCCGACAGCCCTTCGACCGCGGGAAATTGGTCGATGGGCTCCGGTCGGCCACCAAAAACCGTCCGGTGACCGAGGAGCAGCTCGAGATCGTGGCCCACGACGTAGAGGACGAACTCCGCGAGGGCGGATCGGAGCCGACGTCCGAGCAGGTGGGCATCGCCGTGCTCGAACACCTCCGGGTCGTCGACGAGGTGGCGTATCTGCGGTTCGCCAGCGTGTACAAGGGGTTCGAGGGAGTGGACGACTTTCGGCGGGAGGTCGGACTCCTCACCAAGACCACGGCCCCGAAGCGACCGGAGGGGTAGCCGGTGGCCGAGCTCCTGAAGGGCGTCCCGGTGAGCGCCCTGGCCGTCTACGCCCATCCTGACGACCCTGACGTGTCGTGCGGGGGAACGCTGGCCGCCTGGGCCAAGGGCGGCTGTGAGGTGCGGGTCATCGTGTGCACCGACGGAGGCAAGGGCTCGACCGACCCCGCGGTCGGCGGTCGTGTCCTGGCCCGCAGAAGGGCGGCCGAGGCCGCCGAAGCCGGAGCCCTGGTCGGCGTGGCCGGTCAGGAGTTCCTCAACTACCCCGACGGGGAGCTGGTCGACGACCCCGACTTCCGTGAGGCGTTGGTGGCGGCCGTGCGGCGCCACCGACCCGAAGTGGTGCTCTGTCCTGATCCCACCGCCGTCTTCTTCGGACAGGACTACTTCAACCACCGCGACCATCGCATCGTCGGCATGGCCATGCTCGACGCCGTTGCACCGGCGGCCGCCCTGCCTCACTACTTCCCCGACGCCGGACCGGCGCACCACGTGTCGACCGTGCTCATGTCCGGCACCCTCGAACCGGACGTGTGGGTGGACATCTCGGCCACCGTGGACGTGAAGGGCGAGGCCGTGGGTTGCCATCGGAGCCAGTTCCCCGACGGCGTGGATTGGGCGTGGACGGCGATGCGGCTCGGCGCCGAGGATGCCGGCAAGCAGGCCGGAGTCCGCTGGGCCGAGGGATTCCGGAGGCTGCGCCTCGGTGGCTGACGCGTCCGTCGGAAGGACCCACCACCAGGGGGCCGAATCCGAGTGGGGGGCGGGCCCTGTCGCAGAGCGAGTGATACTCCACGTCGACATGGACGCCTTCTTCGCCTCGGTCGAGGTCCTCGACGACCCCTCCCTGGCCGGGCAGCCGGTGGTGGTCGGCGGGTCGGGAGGCCGGGGCGTGGTGGCGGCGTGCACCTACGAGGCCCGCATGTTCGGCGTGCACTCCGCCATGCCGTCCTCGGTCGCCCGGCGGCTGTGCCCCTCGGCGGTCTTCGTCGACGGCCGCTATCACCGGTACATGGAAGTGAGCACGACGCTGCGGGGCATCCTCGAGTCGGTGACCCCTCTGGTCGAGGGCATCTCCCTCGATGAGGCGTTCCTCGATGTCACCGGTTCGCGTCAGTTGCTCGGCGACGGGCCCTCGATCGCCGCCGACATTCGCCGTCGGGTGGTCGAGGAGCTCCACCTGACGTGCTCGGTCGGGGTCGCCCGGACCAAGTTGATGGCCAAGTTGGCATCGAAGGCGGCCAAGCCGGTGGCCACCCGGATCGAGATCAGGCCGGGTCGGGGTGTGGTCGTGGTGGCACCCGACCGGGAGCTCGAGTTCCTGCACCCCTTGCCGGTCCGAGCCCTGTGGGGAGTGGGCCCGGTCACCGGACGACGACTGGAGGCCCTCGGGGTCAGGTGCGTCGGTGACATCGCCGCGCTCCCAGCCGGTTCCCTCGAGCGCTATCTGGGTTCGGCCCTGGGAGCCCACCTCACGGCCCTGTCCCTGGGCGAGGATCCACGACCGGTCGTCCCCGATCAAGCGGCAAAATCGATCGGGCACGAGGAGACGTTCGCCACGGACCTCTGGGACCGTGATGATCTGCACCGGCACCTCACCCGCATGGTGGATGCGTCGGCCACCAACCTCCGCCAGTCGCGGCTGGCCGCCCGGACCATCAGCGTCAAGATCCGGTTTGCCGACTTCACCATGGCCACCAGGTCCCATTCCATGGATTCGCCGATCGATGCGTCGCCGGCCATCGGCGCAGTGGCGGCGGCGCTCCTTGACTCCGTCGAACTCCGCCAAGGGGTTCGCTTGCTGGGCGTGAGCCTGTCCGGCTTCGGCGACCTGGACGCCGGCATGCAGCTGAGCCTCGACCTGGGCTCGGCGATGTCCGAGCGGGGAGGGGGAGAATCGGATCACCTGCCGTCATCGGGCGGATGGGCGCCGGTGGACGGGGAGGCCGCGGGTGCCCGCGACCCCGAGGACGGCGATCGTCTGGCCCGGGCCCACGACCAGGCGGCCAGGATCCAACAGTCGTGGGGATCGGTGTCCGCGGCCATCGACGCCATCCGGGCCCGCTACGGGGGGTCATCGGTCGGTCCGGCGTCCCTGGTCGGACCGGGGGGCCTGCGGGTTCGGCGCCGGGGCGAGGCTCCGTGGGGACCGGCCGACGATCCGGGGCCCCCATCGAATGATGGACGGGCTGCCACCTTGTAATATGGTGGCGGTGTTTCGTCAACGGTGCAGTGGCCCGGCCCCGGCTCGAAGGTCGGGAGCGCGATGCTTTCGAGTGGGGGTTGCGCGAGGATGAGGTGGGCCATTACCGCTGGGTACGAGAACGGGAGGAGGGGACGAGCCGTTGCCACTCTCTGAGCACGAACAACGCATACTGCACGAATTGGAGCAGTCCCTCTACCACGAGGACCCAGAGTTCGCGGAGCGGGTCAGGTCGGAGACGGTCTACCGCCATGCCGGTCGGTACTGCATCTGGTCTGCGTTGGTGTTCGTGGCCGCGCTGGTGTTCATGATCCTTACCTTCTCGCGATCGGTGGTCCTCGGATTCATCGGTGTCGTGGTCATGTTCCTCTCAGGGGTGGTGTTTGCCAACAACGCCCGGCGGATGGGGAAGGCCGGCATCGACGACATCTCGCGTTCGCTCCACAGTCGCAACCTCAGCAATGCCGCCCACGATCCTCGCGACTGGATCCGCGGCCGCTTCCACCGCGACGACTGACCACCACCGGTGATCAGCGCCCTTTCGGAGGGCCCATCCTGCTGGGTGAGACCGTGAGCGGCCTGCGCCAGACTGGGCCCGTGGTGTTGGCCGTCGATGTGGGCGGAACCAAGATGGCGGCGGCGGCGGTGGATCCTGCCGGCGAGATCCTTGTCCAGACCTCGGTCCCGACCCCGGCGTCCGACGATGCCGATGCCATCTTCGGCGCACTGGCAGCCGCCGTCGATCAGGTGAGGTCGGCCACCGTGGCCCGCCCGGATGTGTGCGGCGTCGGCTGCGGGGGGCCGATGGAATCCGGGGGCGAGACCGTCTCGCCGCTCAACATCGGTGGGTGGAGGCGCTTCCCGTTGCGGAGCCGGTTGGCCGCCCTGGTCGGCATGCCGGTCGTCGTCGACAACGACGCCAAGGCGCTCGCCCTCGGCGAAGGGTGGCTCGGGGCGGCCCGGGGTGTCGGCAACTACGTGGCCATAGTGGTGTCCACGGGGGTGGGCGGGGGCATCGTGCTCGATGGCCGGCTCCTCGAAGGAACGGACGGAAACGCCGGGCACATCGGCCACGTGGTGGTCGAACCGGAAGGCCGCGCCTGCGCGTGCGGTGGCCGCGGCTGCCTCGAGGCCGAGGCATCCGGGCTGTCGATCGAGTCGGCCACCGGGCGGCCCGCATGGGAGGCTTCCGAGGCGGTCCGCCGCCGTACCGGGACACTGGTCGGTCGGGCCGTGGCCTCGGTGGCCAATCTCCTGGACGTCGAGCTGGCCGTCGTGGCCGGGTCGGTGGCGCTGGGCTTCGGGGCAGTGTTCTTCGACGCCGCCCAGCGAGAGATCGAACTCCGGTCCCGACTCGACTTCTCGCGGTCGACCCGAATCATTCCAGCCGGGCTCGGCGCGGACGGCCCGCTGGTGGGGGCGGCCGCGCTGGGTCGGCGGGCCCTGGCCGAGGCCGGCGAGAGCCGACTCCCACGGTGACCCCGCCCGAGCCGGGTCGCTCCCTTCCAGGGACCGTGATCGGGATCGGGCGCGTGGTGGTCTTCCGCCCCGGTCTGTGGTGGGCCGCCCTCGGAGCCCTGCGGCGGCTGGCCGTCCCCGGCTGGTGGAGGAGGCGGCCACACCTGCCGCTGCCCGACGACCGCCTCTGGAGGTTCCGCATGGTCACCGCCTACGGGAGCGCGGCTGCCATTCCGAGGCCGGAGGACGTCATCTCCTACCTGGAGTGGTGCCGGTCGACCAGGGGGCGCGGCCGGGTGCACCTCCGGCGGACGGGCACCCTGCGGTGGGCAAACCCCTCGGCGCAACCAGGTCGGGCTAAATTCCCAGCCTGATGGACCGACGGTCGAAACGAGCGGCAAAAGTGGCAGGGCTGGGGGGCTCGGACCGCAACGTCTCCGAGCCGGTCCGATCGCCGATGTCCCCGTCACGCCGGGCGCTGGTACTCAACGCCACCTTCGAACCACTGGGAATCGTGTCCTCACGGCGGGCCGTGCTCCTGGTGCTCGACACCAAGGCCGAACTGGTCCACACGACGGAGCGGGTGTTCCGGGCCGAGCGCATCGCAGTGCCCGAGCCCTCGGTGGTGCGGCTGGTGCGCTACATCCAGATACCCCGTCACTACCGGGTGGCGGTCAACCGGCGTACCGTCTTCGCCCGCGATGGGTCACGGTGCCAGTACTGCGGCTCGGCCGCCGAGAACCTCGACCACGTTATCCCGCGGAGCAAGGGCGGCCCCCATACGTGGGAGAACGTGGTGGCGGCCTGCCGACGGTGCAATACGCGCAAGGAGGACCGACTTCCTCACGAGGTCGGGATGGTGCTACGCGCCACACCGGCGGCGCCCCGCCACCGGGTCCAGCTCCTGGCCTTGTGCGGGGGAGGCAGCGAGGACTGGAGCACGTACTTGAGTCCCCCCGCCAACCATCGTGAGCAACTGACGGCCTGAGCCCTGCCGGCGCCGGGGGCGGGCCACAGGGGCATGGCAGAGTGACCGGGTGCTGCGTGACTGGGTGGTCGAGGATCGGGTCGGCGACGCGGCGTCGCTCCACGCCACCTGGCCCGCTCCGGAGGCCCATCCCGAGCGCCGGGCCGTTGCCCTGTGCCGGGTGACGGGCGCGGCCCTGGTGCTCGGCTCCACCCAACCGGCGGCGATCGTCGACCCCGCCCGTGCCGCGACAGCCGGCGTCGACATCGCCAGGAGGAGATCGGGCGGGGGAGCCGTACTGGTGACCCCCGACGAGCCCGTGTGGATCGATATCTGGTTGCCTACGGGGGACCCGCTGTGGCGCAACGACGTCAGCCGGGCCTTCGACTGGCTCGGGGATGCCTGGGTGGACGCCCTGCGCCGCTTGGGCATCCCGGGCCTGACCGCTCGTCGCCGGGGATTCCTGTCTTGTACCCAATGGTCCTCGCTGGTGTGCTTCGGCGGCGTCGGAACGGGTGAGGTCACAGCCGACGACGGCCGCAAGGTGGTCGGACTGGCTCAGCGCCGGAACCGGCACGGGTGCTGGTTCCACTGCGCTTGCGTGCTGCGGTGGGATGCCGGCCCCCTGGTGGACGTCCTCGCCCTCTCGCCATCCCAGCGTCGGACGGCGGCGGCGGACTTGGGTGGTGCGGTGGTCGGTGCGGCCGAACTTGCGGACGACCACGGCAGCGGACCGGTGGACGGCCCCAGTGTCGCCGCCTCGCTGATCCGCGCCTTGCCCGGGCCGGCCAGCCCGTAGCGCACCGGCGGTTCCGCCGGCCCGGGACGGTCGGACGGGTCCTGTCCCCGGCGTGGGCGCGGGATCCCGGGCCGCCTCACCGGGGGGCGCCCACCCGGCACCGATCCCGCTCGGCTCCACCGACTCATCCCCGGACGGCCGCGCCCCGCCGCCACCCTGCTTTGAAACTGGGGCTTTTTGGGCCCAAGTGGTTGACCGGTGGGGGGTCGGGGCGTAAAGTGGCGCAAAGTGGTGTGAAAGGGAGGAACCTGAACGATCGGGTTCCGGGCACTGCGGGGAGCATTGTGGGAGCAATCACCAGTGGCACGGTTCTTCGGCAGGTACGAGCACTCGCTCGACGACAAGGGAAGAGTGATTCTCCCGTCGAAGTTCCGCGGCCCCTTCGAGCACGGCGGCTATCTGACCGAGTACCAGGACGGGTGCTTGTCGCTGTGGACGCCGGACCAGTTCGAGCAGCAGATGGAGACCATGCTGGAACGCGCTTCGACCGGGCGGAACGAGCGCAACCTGGTGCGATTGTGGGCATCGACGTCGCACGAGCTGGAGATCGACCGACAGGGGAGGATGGCCATTCCAGGACGGCTCCGGGAGTACGCCGGCCTGGTGACGGACGTGCTGGTCCTCGGGGCCATCGATCGGGTCGAGCTCTGGAATCGGGAGTCATGGGATCAGAAGGTGCTGCCCGAGGAGCAACGACTCACCCAGGGCGACGACGGCTGAGTGACGCAGTGCGCCTTCACATCGTGCGCCGCGGGCTCCAAGATGGGTCTGACGCCGTGGAGGCCACCGCCATCCCTGATCGGATCAGCCCCGACCACCCGAGCGTCGATTGCATCACCGACGACCACCCCCTCCACAACCACCCACTCAGCGGCCCCAATGGACCTGGAGCCTCGGATGAAGGGAGCACGATCCGCCGAATCACCACGTCGGCCTCGGCCATC
Source organism: Acidimicrobiales bacterium (assembly GCA_035938575.1). GTDB lineage: Bacteria > Actinomycetota > Acidimicrobiia > Acidimicrobiales > RAAP-2 > Bog-756. Next base: position 5,447 of record DASZGT010000145.1, on the reverse strand, counting down.
CAGACGCCGTCACCCACCGGGGTCCCGGTCGGATGGCTCCGGCCCACGCCCTACCAAGCGGGCCTGGCGGCGGTCTCCCGTCACGAAGTGCACATCGAACGCGTCTGGCCCATGCGCAGTCCCTCGATCGGATCGCTGGAAGAATCCTCCTCCGCCTACTTCCAGAGTGAGCGTCGCGGCACTCCACCCGCAGACATCGTGCCGGTCGAGGGACTGCGGATGAACCAGACATTTCCCCACGAGCCCGTGATGGCGGCCGAGGTCGTCGAGTTGTTCGCGCCGGTCCCGGAGGGCTTGATCGTCGACACCACCCTGGGAGGGGGCGGCCATGCGGCGGCCATCCTCGGCGCCCGCCCGGGGATCAGCATCCTCGGGATCGACCGTGACCCCCTGGCGGTGGCGGCGGCGACCGATGCACTGGCCCCGTTCGGAAGTCGCGCCATCATCCGCCGGTCGCGCTTCGACGCGGTGGCGGACGTGGTCGCCGCCGTTCGAACTGAGCTCGGAGTCACGCCGGACGAGGGCGGGCTGAGCGGGGTGCTCTTCGACCTCGGGGTCAGCTCGCCCCAGCTCGACGTGGCCGACAGGGGGTTCTCCTATCGACGCAACGCCCCGCTCGACATGAGGATGGATCCCACCTCAGGGCGCACGGCCGCCGACGTGGTCAACGGCTACAGCGAAGCGGCCCTGGTCGAGCTGTTCGCCGACAACGGGGAGGGACGCTTCGCCGGCCGCATCGCCCGGGCCATCATCGCGGCGCGACCCCTGGCCACCACCGGGCAGCTGGCCGACGTGGTCAGGGCGGCCATTCCCGCCGCCACCCGCAGAAGTGGCGGACATCCGGCTCGTCGGGTGTTCCAGGCCGTCCGGATCGCGGTCAACGACGAACTGGATCAGCTGGGGCCGGCTCTCGATGCCGCCCTCGACCTGCTGGCGCCCGGGGGGCGATGCCTGGTCATCGCCTACCACTCCGGGGAGGACCGCCTGGTGAAGTCCACGTTCCATCGAGCCGCCACCGACAACTGCCAATGCCCGCCCGGTCTGCCCTGTGTGTGTGGCGCCGATCCGCAGTTCCGCCTGGTGGTGCGCGGCGCCCGGCGCCCCTCCCAGGACGAGGTCGGGCGGAATCGGCGAGCCGAGTCGGCCCGTCTCCGGGTCATCGAGCGCATTCCCACCTCGGCCAAGCGGACGACCACTGGCGAGGTGGCCTGATGGTGCCGCCGGCGGTGACGGGTTCCACCCGCGGATCGACGGCCCGGGCCGTACCTCGCCCACTCCCGTCGGGGCCCCGCCGCCCGCCGCTGCGGGTCTTCGAGCCGGCTCCTCGGCGCAGGACCGCAGGTCGTGCTGTCCGCAGGTCGACCGTGTGGGTGTCCGGCGTGCTCGTCGTGGGCAGCCTCCTGGCCGTCGTGGTCGCCGATGCCCTGGTCACCGAGGGCCAGGTCCGACTCTCGACCACCCAAGGTGAGGTTGCCGCCGCCATCGCCTCCCAGAAGTCCCTGCAGGTGGCGGTGGCCCAGAAGGCGGCGCCGCCGGTCGTGGTCGAGCAGGCCAAGAGCCAGGGCATGGTGGCGCCCAGCCAGGTGGTCTACCTGCCCCGGGTGAGCCTCAGCGTGCCCCTTCCCGTCCCCCAGGTCACCCCCGCCCCGGTCGTGTCCGCAGCTGCGGCCAAACAGCCTTCCTCCGCCGGGGCCGGTGCCCCCCCGGCAACCTCGGCTTCGACTGCTCCGGCCAGACGGTGAGCCCAGCCATCCTGCTGGGCCGGCGCTCGCGCGCCATGCGGCTGGTGCTCGTCATCGTCTTTGCGGCCCTGGTCGTCCAGCTGATCAATGTCCAGGAGGTGTCCCACAAGCACTACGCGTCGCTCTCGGCCTCGGAGTTGACCCAGACCGTTTCGGTCCCCGCCATCCGTGGCGGCATCTATGACCGCAACGGCGAGGTCCTGGCGGAATCGGTCACCAAGCAGAGCGTGGTGGCCGACCCCATGCTGATCACCCAACCGGCCACCCTGGCCAACGCGCTGGCTCCGGTGCTCGGGGTGGCGACGGCCACGCTCCGGTCCCAGCTCACCGAGCCCTCGGGCTTCGTCTACCTGGCCCGTCGGGTGCCGGATGCCGTGGCCGCCAGGGTGACGGCCCTCCACCTCACCGGCATCAACCTGGTGCCGGAGCCTCAACGGGTGGTGCCGGACGGACAGTTGGCCGCGCCGGTGGTGGGCACCGTGGCCTGGGACGGAAGCGGATCGTCGGGCCTCGAGTACCAGTACGAGTCGCTCCTGGCCGGAAAGGCCGGGTCGAAGAGCCTGCTCCAGGCGCCAGACGGCGTCGCCCTCCCGGGGAGCACGGCTGCTTCGGTGGCGGCGCGACCGGGGACCGGGGTGGAGCTGACGCTCGATGAGTCGGTTCAATATGTGGCCGAGCAGGCGCTCGCGGCCGAAATCGCCGCGTCACACGCCTACAGCGGCACCGCGGTGGTCATGGACGTGAGGACGGGCGACATCCTGGCCATGGCCGACCTTCAAGCCACCACCGGCTCCGCCACCACCGGGTCCGGCACCACCGGGTCCGCCACCACCCCAGCTGCGGCGGCCACCACGGTGGCGGCCACCGCCGGCCCCTCCACTCCCTCCACCTCGGGCGCCGCCCTGGTCTCCCGGGCCGACGCCCTTCCCGCCGGCGTGAAGGAGGCTCCCTCCAACACCGCGGTGACCCAGGTCTACGAACCCGGCTCCGTGTTCAAGCTGGTCACCTTCTCGGCCGCCCTGGCCGCCGGGGTGACGACCCCCAGCCAGGTGCTGCAGGTGCCGGCCGCCCTGCCCATGGGGACGTACACATTCCACGACGCCGAGCAACACGGCACCGAGCGCCTCACCGCCAGTGGCGTACTGGCCCAGTCGTCCAACATCGGCACGATCGAGGTGGCGCAAGCGCTGGGCAAGGACCGGCTCCTGGCCCAGATCGGCAATCTGGGCTTCGGCAAGCCCACCGGGCTGGCCTTTCCGGGTGAGTCCCAGGGGTTGGTGCCGGGACCGGCCGCCTGGACCGGGACCTCGATCGGGTCGACACCCATCGGCCAGGATGACGCCGTGACCGCCCAGCAGATCCTCGATGCCTACAACTCGGTGGCCAATGGGGGGGTGTTCGTGGCTCCCCGGCTGGTTCGCGCCACCGTCAGCTCGTCGGGCGGGGTGGCCGCGGCCCCGGCGTCCTCCGCCCATCGGGTCATCGACCCGGCGACCGATGCCAAGCTGGTGACGATGCTCGAGGGCGTGGTGGCCGCGGGGACCGGCACCAGCGCCGCCATCGATGGGTACACCGTGGCCGGCAAGACGGGCACGGCCCAGATCCCCGATCCCAACCACCTGGGCTACATTTCCGGCGCCTACGTGGGTTCGTTCGCAGGATTCGCCCCGGCCCAGAACCCCGTGCTCTCGGCCGTGGTGGTCCTCGACCACCCCACGCCCATCTACGGTGGGGCGGTGGCTGCGCCGGTGTTCTCCACGATCATGGCCTACGCTCTGCACCACTACGGCATCCCCACGACCGCCGCAGCCACGGCGCTGGCCTCGAACGCGGCCATCGGCGCCACGGGCACGGTCTCGGTGCCATCCGGAGCAACCACGGAAGGCCCGTAGGTGGGTTCGGGCCGGCGCCGCTCAACCCCTTCCCCAACTCGGAGCCCCTGGAACTCTCGCTCGTGCTGATGACCACACTGATCCGCGACATCGGCGTGGTCGGTGTGCGTGGCGACCCGGCATCCACGGATGTGGCCGCGGTCGAGTTCGACAGCCGCCAGGTGCGTGAGGGATCGCTCTTCTGTTGCGTCCCCGGGGTCCACACCGACGGTCACCGATACGCCGCCCAGGCGGTGGAGCGGGGTGCCACCGCGCTGTTGTGCGATCACCTTCTGGACCTCGATGTGACCCAGGCCTGTGTGGCGCCGGGAATGGTCAGGCCGGCCATGGCCTCGGTGGCATCGGCGTTCTTCGGCCACCCCTCCCGTGCCCTCACCATGGCGGGCGTCACCGGCACCAACGGCAAGACCACGGTGACTCACCTGATCCGATCGGTACTCAACGCTGCGGGACGCCCCACCGGAGTGATCGGGACCCTGGACGGCGCCCGGACCACCCCGGAGGCACCGGTGCTGCAGGGCCTGTTGGCCGGGATGCGGGATGACGGCCGTCGGGCGGTGGCCATGGAGGTGTCGTCCCACGCGCTCAGCCAGCACCGGGTGGACGGCATCGTCTTCGATGTGGCGGCCTTCACCAACCTGAGCCGTGACCATCTCGACCACCACCGCACCATGGACGGGTACTTCGCCGCCAAGGCCCGGCTGTTCGAGCCGTCGAGAGCACGGCTCGCCGTCGTCAACGTCGACGACCGGTGGGGCCGGCGACTGGCCGACGAGCTCCCCGAGCACCGGGTGGTCCGAGTGCAGCGGTCGGCGGTGAGCGACGTGAGGCTCTCGATCGGGTCGAGCGCGTTCACGTGGCACGGGCGCCAGGTCACCATTCCGCTGTCGGGGGCGTTCAACGTCGACAACGCCCTCTTGGCGGCCACGGTCGCCTCCTCGCTCGGCGTTGACGACGACCTGGTGGCGGAGGGCCTGGCCTCCGTCCCGCCCATACCCGGGCGCATGGAGGTGGTGCCCTCCGGCCTTCCGTTCGCGGCGGTGATCGATTATGCCCACACGCCGGCCGGGCTCGACGGAGCGCTGTCGGCGGCCCGGGAGCTGGCCGGCCCGGCCCGGGTGATCTGTCTGTTCGGGTGTGGTGGCGATCGCGATCGGGGAAAGCGTCCGGAGATGGGGGCCGTGGCCGCCCGTCGCGCCGATGCAGTGGTGTTGACCTCGGACAATCCGAGATCGGAAGACCCCATGGTCATCATCGACCAGATCCGCGCGGGCATAGGCGTGGCGACCGAGCTGGTGGTCGAACCGGACCGGGCGGAGGCCATCCGCGTGGCCGTCACCAGGGCCCGTCCCGGTGACGTGGTCGTCGTGGCCGGCAAGGGTCACGAGACCACCCAGGTCATCGGTGGACGGGAGCTGCCCTTCGACGACCGGGACGAGCTCGCACGCGCCCTCGCCGAGCGGTCCGCCGGTGGGGCGGGGGACGTCGACCGGTGATCTCGCTCATGACCTCGGGCGGCGTGGCGCTCTGGGTGGCCGTGCTGTCGACGCCGGTGCTCATCCGCTGGCTGGTCAAGAACAACATCGGCCAGCAGATCCGCGAAGACGGACCCCAGGTGCACATCGCCAAGGCGGGGACGCCGACCATGGGCGGCATCGGCATCGTGGCCGCGGTGGTCATCGGCTATCTGACCGCCCATGCCAATCCCAAGGTGACGTTCTCGCGTTCGGGGGCACTGATCATGCTGGCCATCCTCGGCGCCGCCCTGATCGGGTTCGCCGACGACTGGATCAAGGTACGGCACCGCCGGAGC
>DASZGT010000144.1:0-1596 GCA_035938575.1 Acidimicrobiales bacterium | reverse complement strand
GTACGGACCCCAAGAGCGCAGTTGGCAGACCCGGGCGAACTGCATGGGGGTCGACCCCGATCTGTTCTTTCCCGAGCGGGGTGCATCCACCCGCGAGGCCAAGGAAGTGTGCCGGGGGTGTGTCGTCCGCGACGACTGCCTGGAGTATGCGTTGGCCAACGGTGAGAAGTTCGGGATCTGGGGCGGTCTGTCCGAGCGCGAGCGCCGCCGGCTGCGTCGTCAGCGGGCCATGCAGCGGCGGGCCAACGTCAGCGCCTGACCCGGCGGGCTGACACCCGGTTCCCGACCGCCGCGGTCCTATCCCATCGGGTAGCCGCCGGCGGCCAAGCGGCCCTCGATGGTCCTGTCCTCACCGAGGTCGAGCTCTGCCCAGCGGTCCCGGGGAGCGGCCCGCAGAGCGACCTCGGGGATGAGGCCCACCAGTTCGGCCCGAAGCACGGTGCAACCGTACGATTCCGCACCGGCAGCCACGGCGTCGTAGACGTCGACCACGGACACCGCGCCCAGGTCGATCAGATTGAAGCTGACCTGCGCTCCCGCGCCCACCTCGAGGCCCAGGGCCCGGACCGCGGGGCCTCGCAGCCTGCCGGCCAGCGAGCGTGCCACCGCCGGGGCCGATGACTGCCCATCCGGACCGTCGGGGCCGGGGTCGGCGGCGATCCACACGTTGTAGGCGACCAGAATCGGCCGGGCTCCCACCGCGGTGGCTCCCGCCGTCGGGTGCGGCCGCTCTGGGCCGGTGTCCGGCGTGAGCGACCGGAACGCCGAACGGCGCACTTCGGGAAGCGATCGCTCGGGACCGTAGAGGAAGCAGGGTAGTTCGAGGTCGGAACCGGCCCATCGGGCAAAACCATCCCTGGCCTCGATCACCCGGGCCCAAGCCTGCTCGGTCGTCCCGGATCCGGCCAGCGGCACGAATGGCACCACATCGGCGGCGCCGAGCCGAGGGTGGATGCCGGCGTGGGAGCGGAGATCAATACGGGCGACAGCGGTGGCCACCACGTGACGCGCCGCGTCCTCCACCATGGCCAGTGGTCCGCCGAGGGTCAGAACCGTTCGATTGTGCTCCGCATCGGAGTGGGTGTCGAGCAACGCCGTCCCCCCGGCGTGGCGGAGGGCCTCGAGCGTCGATCGGCTCCGACCGTCGCTGATGTTGATGACACACTCGGCCAGGAGCCCGTGATCGGGCACGTCAGCCGGCGAGCGTTCAGGCTTCAGACGGAGACGGTGCGACTCACCCGGCGCCGGCGGAGCATCCTTCTGCGCTCGCGCTCGGACTTACCGCCCCACACGCCGTGATCGACGCGCTCGTCGAGGGCATATTCGAGGCAGGCATCGGCCACCGGGCACTCGGCGCAGATGCGTTGGGCCGCCTGAACTCCGACACCGTCGCTGGGGAAGAAGATGGAAGGCGAGAGGTCTTTGCACTTTCCGACGCTCATCCATTCCGTGTCCATGGTCCCTCCATCGATTTCGAGGACGCTGCGGTGGGTTTCGGATGTGATGGATCCACCCTGGTGCCGCCGTCATCCGTTGCACTACTAGTGTCGCATTTCGAACTGTTCTGCAGTGGGAAATGAGCCGGTATTGATGGAA
>DASZGT010000143.1:0-13980 GCA_035938575.1 Acidimicrobiales bacterium | reverse complement strand
GTCGAACATGGTCTCGTCGTCCGACTGCCGCCACAGATCGAGCAGTCCGATGGACAGGGGATCGCATCCGTACCGCATCGGTCCCCCCTCATCGAGGATGGCATCGACGATCAGTGCGGCCGCGTCCTGCGGGGATGAGACCAGAGGATCGGCGGTCTCCCGGCGAAGCTCGGCGGCCTGATCAGCCATCGCCCGGTAGCGGTCGAAGCCGGTGGCGGCCTGGTCCCCGGTGCTCTGTCGGAACATGTCGGTGTCGACCGGGCCCGGGAGAATCTCCACCACCCGGATCTGGGAGGGAGCCAGCTCGACGCGGAGGCTGTCGCAGCAGGCCGAGACGGCCGCCTTGCTGGCGCGGTAGGCGGAATAGAAGGGCACGGAGGCCAGGATCGACGACGAGGAGATGTTGCAGATCACCGCGGGGCGGTTCGCCCGCAGGGTCGGGATGGCGGCCTTGGTGATCCCCACCAGCCCGAACACGTTGGTCTCGAAGAGCGAGCGCCAGTCCGTCAGGTCGGAGTGCTCGACGGGCAGGTACGGGGAGTCGACGCCGGCATTGTTCACCAGCACGCGGAGGTCTCCGGGCAGGTCATAGCTGCCCGGGTCATTGACATCCGTGCGGACCACTCTGAGCCGGCCTGCGGTGGCGGCGGCCAGGTCGGTGCCGTCGCCGGGATCGCGCATGGCCGCGGAGGTGTCGAAGCCTCGATCCGCCAGCTCGATGGCGATGGCGCGGCCGATTCCCCGGCTTGCCCCGGTGACCAGGGCACTTCCCTTGGTGTCCACGGTTGTGTCTCCTTCTTGTCAGCGGGGCGCGGCGTCGTTCGTCGGTCCCCCGTGGTGGCGAGTCGGTCCACCGGCTCGCTGCATCAGCCCGGCGCCGCCGAGACGCCGCGAGCGTCGGCCACCCGAGCGAGCCCCCGGCGCCAACCCACCCGGCACGGCCCGGTCAGTGTGCGTCGCTTGGCGGCATCGGAGATCATGCCCCGGTGGGACCCGACGGACTCCGAGACCACCACCTCGGCCCGGAGGCCGGTCAGCTCGCCCAGGTAGGCCGACCACTCCTGGATGGTGACGACCTCGTCGCCGCCCCAATTCACGATGGTTGCCGGCACACTGGCCGCGCCCAACAGCGGTTCGACCTGATCGTTGATGTCGTCCTGGAAGATGGGCGTGTAGGGGCACGGGTCCCAGCGGGCGATGATCGGCGTGCCGGCCAGGACCGCGCCGAGGTTGAGGGTGGGGAGGCCACCGTTCAGTCCGTAGGAAGCGTTCATCCGGGCGATGAGCGTGGGCAGGCCGAGGGACCGGGCGTTCTGGCGGACCACGGCCTCCTCGGCGATCTTGGAGACGGCATAGGTCGGTGCCCAGGGGCTGGTGCCACCGCCGACCGGGTCCCCTTCGACGAAGGCGTGCATCGGGTCTTGGTGTGGCCGGTAGACCGATGAGGTCGACATGACCAGCGCCGCCTTGGCCGTCCGGCAGTGCTGCATCAGCAGGCCCGCGCCTTCGGCGTTGACGGTGATGGCGTAGTCGTAGTTCGTTCCCGGCCCCTGGTAGGCGGCCAGGTGGACCAGGTAGGTGAAGTTCGTGGGCAGCATGTCGAACTCGCCCTTCCCGATGTCGCAGGACCGCGTGATGACACCGAGGGCGTCCACCCGCTCCCGGGCCGCCGGGTCGCCGAAGCGGGCGATGCCCCAGACCTCGTTGTCCCGGCTCAGGTAGTCGGCCATGGGGAGGCCGATCTGCCCGGTCGGGCCGGTGAGGAGGATCCTCTCGTCTCGCAACACGGTCGACCGCGCTCGATCAGCGGTGATCGACGTGGGAGCTTCCCACCGTTACCGCGTCGTCCTCGACGCCCCCGTCTTCGGGCGGATCGTTCACGTCACCTCGTTCGACTTCCGGACCCCAGGAATGCAGACCCCATGTATAGCGAGCGATGCGCGGTGCGCGATGCGGCGCCGTGCGGCGCTTCGGCCGCAACGGCCGGGGCCACGGCTCTGGACCCCGTGGCCGATGTCTGCCGGGGCCGAGGTGGTGAGCCGCTCGTCGGGGGTTGACAAGGCTAACACCGTTAGTTTATTCTGGAGCTAACGACGTTAGCTTACGGCAGAAGCCCAAATCAGAAGGAGGAAGGCCATGGCAGAAGGACGAAACGAGGAGGGGAGGGATCGGGTCGAGGATCCCGGGACGGAGCGGCCCGGACCCGCCGAGACGCCCAAGGGGGCCCACTACCGCCGGCCCGGCTGGTTCACCCGGAATGTCTTCAACAGAGGCGTGGCCGGCCTCACCCGGGTCGGACTCAGCATCTGGGGGAGCCGCGTGCTGGAAGTGCCCGGCCGCGCCACGGGGACGCTCCAACGGGTTCCCGTCAACGTCCTGGAGCTCGACGGGGACCGCTATCTGGTCTCGGCCCGGGGTGAGGGACAGTGGGTGCGCAACGTCCGCGCCGCCGCTGGGCGGCTCGACCTCCTGCTCGGTCGTACCCGGACGCACTGGGTGGCCAGCGAGGTGTCGGGCCATGACAAGACGGTCGTGCTGCGCGCCTATCTCCGCCGGTGGAAGATGGAGGTCGGAGCCTTCTTCGACGGGATCGATGCCGATTCGACGGACGAGGAGATCGAGGCTGTCGCCCCCCGCCACCCGGTATTCCTGATCCGGGCCGCGGGGTGACCGAAGTCGATCGGAGACTCGGCGTGACGTCCAGGCCCGAGCGCCGGGTCCGCTCGACCAGGATGGCGGAGCTGGTTCGGGCGGCTCTCGGCCTACTCGAGACCGAAGGAACCGAGGCGCTGACCATGCGGCACCTGGCTGAACTCGTCGGCATGCGAGCCCCGTCCATCTACAAGCACTTCGACAGCAAAGCGGCGCTGGAGGTGGCGTTGGTGGAGGACGCCCTCTTCGACATGGGTGACGCCCTCCACCACTCGGTGGCCGACCCCGGGCCTGACGGCCCGGTGGCCTCGCTCCTGGCTGCCTACCGGTCCGAGGCAACCTCGCATCCCAACCGCTACCGGCTCACCACTTCGTCGGCGTTTCCCCGAGCTGACCTCCTGGCCGGCCTCGAAGACTGGGCCGGCGAGCCGTTCTTCATCGTGACCGGACAGGCCTACCTGTCCCAGGCCCTCTGGGCGTTCGCCCACGGCACCATGATTCTCGAGCTCGACGATCGCTTCCTGGGGGGCTCCGATCTCGACCTCACATGGCAGGCGGGGGCCGTCGCCTTCAGCGTGCCCGTCGCGCCGCCCGTCGCAGAGTCAGTGTCGGTGCCGCCGGTCGGGCGGTAACCGTGAGGCCGGCAGTGGGCCCACCTCGTGCTGCCGTGCCTCCCGCACCGGGCCGGGGAGAACTGCCCGTGTCCCGTCAGCGGGCGTGCCCGATGTATGTTGCCCGGGTCAGGGGAGTGATCGGGGATGCCGCGGAGTCCGATGACAGGAGAAACCATCGAGTCCGTTCCGGGAGGCGCCGCCGGAGTGTCACCATCGCATCCGTCGTCCGGAGCGACGGCCATCATGGACGGCGCTCGTCCGCGTGACGATGGCCTCCTGGACCGAGTGGAAAGCAGCTGATGATCGCCACCACCGTCCACAGCGGGAACGTCATCGTGGTCCTGGCCGTGTTCCTCGCCAGCACCGTGGAGATGGTCGAGGCCCTGACCATTGTGCTGGCCGTCGGCGTCACCCGGGGATGGAGGTCAGCCCTCGAGGGCGTCGTGGTGGCCCTGGCGGCGCTGGCCGGGCTGGTCGTCGCCTTCGGTCCGGCGTTGGTCCACTATGTCCCGCTGTCCGTGCTCAGGCTGGTGGTCGGCGGCTTGCTCCTCGTGTTCGGCCTGCAGTGGTTGCGCAAGGCGGTGTTGAGGGCGGCCGGGCTCAAGGCCAAGCATGACGAGGACGCCATCTTTGCCGAGCAGGTGGAAGAGCTGGCAGGTTCCGAGGGGGCGACGGGCCGGGACGCCACCGCGTTCGTCGTGGCGTTCAAAGGTGTGTTTCTCGAAGGGCTCGAAGTGGTGGTCATCGTCATCACCCTGGGCACGACGTCCCACAACCTGGGCCTGGCCGCAGCCGCCGCCGGGGCGGCGGTGGTGCTCGTCGGGATCGTGGGGCTCGTCATCCACCGCCAGCTCTCGGGGGTCCCAGAAAATGCTCTGAAGATGGGCGTCGGCCTGATGCTGGTCAGCTTCGGCACCTTCTGGTCGGGGGAGGGGGTCGGGGTCCACTGGCCCGGTTCCGACCTGGCCATTCCGGTGCTGGTGGCGGTGTACGGAGCGGTGGCCTGGCTGTTGATCCGAGCGGTCCGTCCGGCGCGGCTGGATACACCGGTCGAATCGGGAACCGCCGTGTCCATCGCCGAGGTCGATCGTGGCTGATTCCACTTCGTCCTCCCGACCGGCGATGACTCGGGCCCTGGCCGCCTTCGGACACTTCTGGTGGGAATTCCTGATCGGCGACACTCCGGAACTGTTTGTCGGTGCGGTGGCCATCATCGGGGCCGTGGCACTCCTGTGCCTCGACCACTCGGCTCGGGACTGGGCGGGATTCGTCCTGGCCTTCCTGGTGGCCGGCTTGTTGGTCGGCTCGGTGTGGAAGGCCGCCCGCAAGGCACGCTGACAGATCGGTCCGCCACGGACTGGGCGTCTGTGCGGCCTTGCGCCATCGGTCACGGGTTGAACACCGCCTGCCCTTCCGGCGTAGTACTGGGAACGCGACCGGAAAGAGGTGCTGTTCCCATGGTCCACATCGGTTCGGTTTACAACGTGCGCATCGCCGGGACGAGGGCCACCGAGGCTGCAGGTCAGTCGAAGTCCGTAGCAGCCGGCCATTTCCGGTGGCTGGTGGGGGGCGCCCTCGGCGCCGTTGTGCTGGTGGCGGCCGCCTGTGGCTCGAGCGTGGCAACGACGACGACGACCGCGGCAAAATCGACGGCGTCAACAGTGGCGGCAACCTCACGCGGCTCGTTGGGGGTGATCCTGGTCGACAAGTCGGGGAGGACCCTCTACCGGTATTCAGCGGACGGGACCGGCACGCCAACCTGTACGGGCGGCTGCGCGGCGACGTGGCCCCCCTTGACCGTCCCGGCCGGGTCCGTGCATGTGACCGGGGCTGCGGGCGTCAGCTCCGCCGACCTGGGAACGGTCGCCCTTCCCGGCGGAGGGCTGCAAGTGACGTTCAGAGGGATGCCGCTCTATCGGTTCTCCGGCGACACCAAGCCCGGCGATACCAACGGCCAGGGAACAGGTGGCACGTGGTTCGTGGTCCCGGTGGCAATGGTGGCACCACCGCCGGCGGCTCCGTCGACCACAGGGGTAGCGACGACCACGACCGCTCCGCCGCCACCGCCGCCATCCAACCGAGTGACCACCGCACCCCCGGCCACCGCGCCACCGATGACCGCACCCCCGGCGACGTCACCCCCGGTCACCGCACCACCGATGACCGCACCCCCCGCCACCGCCCCCCCGGTCACGGCGCCACCGGTCACCCAGCCGGGCGGCGGGGGATACGGCTACTGATGCCTACCGACCGATGAGCCCGGAGCCGACCTGATGACGGTGGTCACCGGAGTGCGGCCGCGGATGCCTGCCCCGTCGGGCGAGCCGGTCGAGCCCGACGGGACCGTGTCCCGGCGGTGGCGGAGCGGACTGTACCTGCCCTCCTTCGTCCTGGCCGCCGTCTCGGCCTGGCTGTGCTGGATCGGGATCCGCACCCTCGAGCGCAGCGGGAGGCTGGGAGCTGACCTGGCGGCTGGGCGGGCGCGGCTGGTGGCACCGGCGGTCGTGGCCCTGGTCGTGCTCATCGTCCTGTGCGAGCGATGGTGGCCGGCGGAGCGCCGGGAGGTGCTGGCCAGGGGTCATGTCCACGACGCCGCCTTCTTCGTGGTCCACGTGGCGGCCGTCGTCCCGCTCATGACCCTGTTGGGCGTGGCCTTCGCCCATCTGTTCGGGAGCCACGCCAGGTGGGTCGGGGCCCCGTGGGCGGCGTCGTGTCCCCGCTGGCTGCTGGCAGTGGTCACCCTCGTGCTCATGGATGGTGGGAACTGGCTCGCCCACTGGGCGGAACATCGGATCACGCCCCTGTGGAGGATGCATGCCCTCCACCACAGTCAGGAGGAGTTGAGCGTCCTGACCTCCTTCCGCGCCCACCCGCTCAGCCATCTCCCCGGGTTCTGCCTGGCCACCGTGCCGGTGATCGCCCTGATGGGCGACGGGGGGTTGGCCCCCTTGCTCATCACCTCTTATGTCTGTCTCGGCACTCTCCCGCACGCCAACGTTCCGTGGTCGTTGGGGCCGCTGGGCCGCGTCGTGGTCAGTCCCGCCTATCACCGGCTGCATCACTCCGTCGACGATGCCGAGGGGTGCAACCTGGGCATCGTGCTCACGGTGTGGGACGTGCTGGCCGGTCGCGCCCGATTCCCTGTCCGGGGGGCGCCGCCCTGTCGGACCGGACTGGCCCACCGACCCGTGAGGACCGAGCAGGCCGCCGGCGACCGCTGGCACCCCGGGGTGCTGGTGTCGCAGTTGGCGGAGCCCTTCCGGGCTCCCTCCGGTGACCGGCGCAACTCCCACGACCGAACAGGCTCGACGGTAGCGGAGAGTCGGGAAGCCTCTTCCGTGGGGCCGGGTGCGAACGACGGGAGGCGGACTCCCCGCATCGCGGCATGACGTGCGATCATGTCCCGGCCGACCTGGTCGCCAACCGGGACATCCGCCCGTTCTCATCGGCGCCACCCGGGCCACCCGCGAGGAGACGCCGTGACCGCCGAGGACAACCGAGCGAGGATCCGAGCGTTCTGGGGGGCGCTGTACGAGCGCGACTGGGACCGTATCGCGTCCTTCTTCACGGCGGACAGCGAGTACACCGACGTCCCCTCGCCGGCAGAGGACGTGGCCCGAGGGCCCGAGCTCATCGTGGCCCGACTGCGCCTCGGTCTCGAGCGGATCTCCGGCTATGAGCACAACCTGCGCTTGATGGTGGTCGAGGATGACACGGTGGTGACCGAGCACTCGGAGACGTGGCATTGGCATACCGGCGAGCAGGTCACGCTCCCGTTCGTCTCGGTCCACCAGCTCCGCGACGGCGCCATCGTCCGGTGGTGGGACTACTGGGACCTGCAGACGCTGATGAACGCCGCCCCTGACTGGTGGATCGAGCACATCGCCCAGGGGTACACCTGACCGATCCTCGGCGAGGCGAGGTTCAGGACCTCGGCCCGCTGAGCCGCCGCGCCGCGGCAGTGAGGTTCCACTTGACCGCGCCGGCCAGGTCGCGGGCATGCTCGGCGGCGCTGTAGTCCCTCCACAGGTCCGGTGCGGCCAGGGCGCGGTCGAGATCGAGGCCGTTTCGCTCCAGCACCGAGGAGAAGTCGCGGCGCATGGGCTCGGCCACGTCGTACCCGAAGGATCGGTAGGTCCGTGCGAACAGAGGTCGGTAGAGCCGGATGCGCTCGTGGAGTCCGGACGCATGGGACATCGGGTTCTTCGGGCGTTGCCGGACGTAGTCGGGCAGGATGTCCGCGAACGCCGTGCGGAGTATCCACTTCTCCATCCCATCGCGCACCTTCAGGTCGAGCGGAATCTGCAGGGCCAACTTGACCAGGGAGAGGTCGAGGAACGGCACGCGGGCCTCGACGCCCTGTCCCATGGACATCCGGTCCACCCGCTGCAGCTCGGTCCGGCTGAGGTTGCGGATGCTGTGGCGGAAGAGCTGACCGCTGAGCTGGGCGCCCACGCCCTGGTACATGCTGTACCCCCCGAACAGCTCGTCGGATCCGTCACCCGACAGCACCACCTTGACCCCGCACCGGTGCACCCGCTCGAACAGGGGACGGCTGACCACCGAGTTGATGACGTCCCCGTACTCGGTCAGCTCGGCCATCCGGATGGCCGAGCGGATGTCGCTGAGACGGATGTCCCCCGGCCGGAGCTCGACGATCTCGTGGTGGACGCCGAGCTCTCTGGCCAGCTGGCGGGCGAACCGGAGGTCGTCGCTGTCGCCGGTGCCCACGGTGAAGGCCACGCAGTCGGGATGCATCTCCTGCACGTGGAGCAGGGTCAGGGTGCTGTCGAGCCCCCCGGACAGGATGACCCCCACGGTGAGGTCGGTATCGACCCGTACCCGGATGCTGTCGACCAGAGCCTCTCGCACTCGGCGACCGGCCTCCTCGGGGTCGTCGATGGGATCCTCGCCCTCGGCCAGGCGCATCAGGTCGACGTACGGGGACAACTCGGGTGGGCACTGGGGCGACCCCCAACCGGCGTGGCCGGGCGCCACTTCGACCACGGCCGCCCCCGCGGGGACCAACGCCTTGACCTCCGAGGCCACATTGAGCCTTCCACCCTGGTGGGACCAGTACAACGGCTTCACCCCGATGGGATCCCGGGCCACGTACACCCGCCCGGTCTCGCGCTCGACCACGGCGAAGGCGAACTCGCCGCGCAGATGGTGAACGGCCTCCTCCCCCCACTCGAGGAACGACTCGAGGACGACTTCGGTGTCGCCGGTACTGCGCAGCTGGTGCCCGAGTGCGGTCAGCTCATCGCGGAGCTCGCGATAGTTGAAGACCTCACCGTTGTAACAGAGGGCCCACCGCTGGTCAGCCGACACCCAAGGCTGGACCGAGTGATCGCGGTCGACGATCCGGAGACGCTGGGTGCCCAGCATCCGACCCTCCTCGCACAGTGTCTCTTCGACGTCGCCACGGGGCCGGATGGAGGCCATCATCCGGTCGAACAGGGCGCGATTGGCACCCGGTCCGACGATCAGGGCGATGCCGCACACGGTCAGGCGGCCAGAAGCGCGTCGTAGGCTCTTCGGAGCTCCTCGACAGCAGCCGGGTTGATGCAGACGTGCCACGCCTGGCCCTCGTCGATGACGTTGCACAGCCCGGATCGCTGGCGCTCCAGCAGCAACTCGGCCAAGATCCGATCGGCGCCGAATTCCGCGAACCATCGCATCTCGACATCGGAGGCGAACCCGAAGCAGTGCGCACTGGGGATCATGGCCGCATATCCCAGATCGCGTAGATGCCGTTGGTGCTCGGCGCTGCGGGTTGCACTGGTCACCCACAACGCCGGTGTCCCCGGCGGTGCCGCGGCGGCGAATTCCAGCGCGAGCTGATTGAGCAGGGCGATCAACTCGGGCCGGGCATGGGTGAAGCGAATTCCCGCCGTGTGAGGCTGGCGCCGGGGCATGAGCCGACGGAAGGCCCAATCCCGCGATCGACCCATCAGTCCACGGGGCTGGAGCCGGTACTTGAAGTGCAACAAGCCGCGGCGGCGAAGCACTTCCATGCTCACCAGATCGGCGGAGCCCACCACATCCTGGTCGGTCTCGAAGGTGTCGGCCCCCGACCACCACATGGCGTCGATCTGGGAGAGGAGGTAGATCCGGACGAGTCCGGAGACGTCGCCGGCCGAGCTGCGATGGTTGGGGCGGTAGTGCCGCACCTCGCTGAGCAGCTGGGCCAAGGCCGCATTCTTGCCGTCGGGGGCGCACTCGAGCACGGGGTGAAACTCCGCTTCGGCGGTCCGGGCGGTCAGGAGGGCCTCGATATCCGATTCGCTCCCGGGCCCGCTCTTGAGATCGACCTCGGCGGTCAGTTCGGACACGGCGACCCGGTAGGCATCGAGATCCACAGGGCGTGAGGCTTTCAGGCCGCCGTGGTCAGTGTCCGGCGGGTCGGTTGCCATCGTGGCGACGGTCCTCCCGGGACACTCGTGGCCGAGCCGGCCGACACGCGCTGGGCATGGGGAGGAGCCTACCGAAGGTCGACCGGCGGACGGTGGTTCCCAGCTCAGGAGGCCGCGCCCGCTTCGCGACCAGATGGCGCACCGAGTCCCGTCCGGCCCCTCGTGGCTTCGGGAGCCGAGGATTGGATGACGGCATCCGCGTTGGACCGGCTCAACGTCCCGGTGCCGACTACGGCCGGAAATCGCGACGGAATTCGCGAACCCGAGGTGAGCGGCGGTGAGGCCTCACATCATCACGACTGACCGAAGGACCTCGCCCCGTTCCATCCTGTGAAAGGCCTCCTCCACATCCTCGAGGGCGATGGTCTCGGTGACGAATCGATCGAGGTCGAGCCGGCCCTGGAGGTAGAGGTCCACCAGCATCGGGATGTCCCGCGAGGGCAGGCAGTCGCCGTACCAGCTGGGACGCAGTTGGCCGCCCCGGCCGAAGAAGTCGATCATGGGAAGATCGATTCGCATGTCCGGAGTCGGCACGCCCACCTGCACCAAGGTGCCCGCCAGATCCCGGGCGTAGAAGGCCTGTTCCATCACCGTGGGGTTCCCCACGGCTTCGATGCAGACGTTGGCGCCGAATCCGCCGGTCAGCGCCCGAACGGCGGCGACCACGTCCTGACTCGACGCATCGACCACGTCGGTGGCGCCGAACTGGCGGGCCAGCTCGAGTTTGCCGGCGTCGAGGTCCACGGCGATCACCGTTGCCGCCCCGACCAGCCGGGCCCCGGCGATGGCGGCGCAGCCGACGCCGCCGCAGCCGAAGACGGCCACCGAGTCCCCGGCTCCGACCTCACCCGTCAACATGGCCGACCCGAGGCCGGCCATCACGCCGCAGCCGAGCAGGCCGACGGCCTCGGGACGGGCCGAAGGATCCACCTTTGTGCACTGGCCGGACGCCACCAGTGTCTTCTCGGCAAATGCTCCTATGCCCAGGGCGGGGGCGAGGGGCGTTCCATCGGAGAGGGTCATCCTCTGGCTGGCGTTGTGTGTGTTGAAGCAGTACCACGGCCGCCCGCGCTGGCAGGCGCGGCATTCTCCGCACACGGCGCGCCAATTGAGGACGACGAAGTCACCGGGCTTCACCGACGTGACATCGGGCCCGACGGTCTCGACAACGCCGGCCGCCTCATGACCGAGCAGGAACGGGAACTCATCGCTGATGCCGCCCTCCCGGTAGTGGAGGTCGGTGTGGCAGACGCCACACGATTGAACCTCTACGAGGGCTTCTCCCGGACCCGGCTCAGGCACCACGACGGTGACCAGTGAAACCGGGTCTCCTTTTGCCATCGCCACGACCCCCCGGACCTCTGATGCCATGCTCCACTCCTTGTCGCGTCCGGTCACAGTGTTTCATGCGACGCCGGGCCGACGGCTCGCAGCCACAGGGCCCGGGCCTTCGACCTGGCGATGGCGGTCCTCGGTCTGGACCGGACGCCGACGGCCCGGCAGGGGACGGACCGGCGGTCGAAAGGCGTCGCACATCTGGATAGCCTCGCTCGGTAGCCGACGCCACAGGCTGAGCAGGCCTCCCCCCAGGAATGCGGAAGGATCACATGACGGAATTGAAAGTACTGTGCGTGCTCTATCCGGATCCGGTCGACGGGTACCCGACCTCGTATGCCAGGGACGACATTCCGAGGCTTGCCCACTATCCCGGTGGCCAGTCCCTGCCTAGCCCCGGCGGGACCGATTTCACCCCGGGTGCCTTGCTCGGTTCGGTCTCCGGCGAACTGGGCCTCCGACCCTTCCTCGAATCCGAGGGACACACCCTGGT
This sequence comes from Acidimicrobiales bacterium, assembly GCA_035938575.1. Taxonomy (GTDB): domain Bacteria; phylum Actinomycetota; class Acidimicrobiia; order Acidimicrobiales; family RAAP-2; genus Bog-756. The sequence goes on along the minus strand of DASZGT010000143.1, from coordinate 2,470 downwards.
GGTGACCTCGGACAAGGACGGGTTTGACTCGGAGTTCGAACGGCAGTTGGTGGATGCCGACGTGGTCATCTCCCAGCCCTTCTGGCCCGCCTACCTAACCGCCGAGCGAATTTCCAAGGCACCCAAGCTCAAGTTGGCGCTCACCGCAGGGATCGGCTCGGACCATGTGGATCTGGATGCCGCCATGCAGCGAGACATCACCGTGGCCGAGGTGACCTATTCGAACAGCATCAGCGTGTCCGAGCACGTGGTGATGATGATCCTGGGCCTGGTGCGGAACTACATCCCCTCCCATGAGTGGGTGGTGAGGAAAGGATGGAACATCGCCGACTGCGTGGAGCGGTCGTACGACCTCGAGGGAATGGTGGTGGGAAGTGTGGCCGCCGGACGCATAGGACTGGCGGTATTGAGGCGGCTCAAACCCTTTGACGTGCAGCTTCACTACACCGATCGCCATCGTCTTCCCCAAGACATCGAGCACGAGCTGAACCTCACCTTCCACCCCGACACGGCATCGATGGTGCCCGAGTGTGATGTCGTGACCATCAATGCACCCCTTCACCCGGAGACTGAGCACCTGTTCGACGATGCCATGTTCGATCGGATGCGGCGCGGCACCTACCTGGTCAACACGGCCCGGGGCAAGATCTGTGACCGCGATGCAGTGGTCCGCGCCTTGGACAACGGGCAGTTGGCCGGGTATGCGGGCGACGTGTGGTTTCCACAGCCCCCGCCCGTTGACCACCCGTGGCGGACCATGCCGCACGAGGGGATGACCCCGCACATCTCGGGCACCTCCCTCTCGGCGCAGGCTCGCTACGCTGCCGGCGCCCGCGAGATTCTCGAGTGTTGGCTGGCGGACCGTCCGATCCGCGACGAGTACCTGATTGTGGATCGTGGTCGGCTGGCGGGCACCGGTGCCCACTCCTACAGCGCCGGCGACACCGACTCGTAGCTCATGCCATGGTGGCGAGGATCTCCTCGATGATTGCCACCGATGTGTCGGGATGGAGGAGGGCCAGACGGCCGACCGGCTCCTCCTCCCACGTCGTGGGCTCCACGAAACCGATCTGGTCAGCGAGGAGCCTGGCTGACCACGATTCGTAGTCGGCCCGACGCCACCCGGTCCGACGGAACAGGACGACCGACAATTCGGGCCGACGGACCAGCTCGAGGTAGGGCAGGCGTTCGATGAGATCGGCTGACCGCTGGGCCACGTCCAGCACAGTTTCGACGGCGTCGCGATAGGCGTTCGTGCCGTTGACCGCCAGCGAGAACCACAGGGGCAGGCCACGGGCCCGCCTCGTCAGGTGGTAGGCGTAGTCGCTGGGATTCCACTCTTCCGGGGCGTCGCTGTGGAGGACGTCGAGGTAGGAGGCGTCCTGGGTGTGGACGGCCTTGGCCAGATTGGGCTCCCGGTAGACGAGGGCGGCGCAGTCGAAGGGGGCGAAGAGCCACTTGTGAGGATCCACCACGAAGGAGTCGACCATCTCGATGCCGGCGAATCGATCCCGCACCGAGGGGGCGAAGAGGGCGGCGCAGCCATAGGCCCCGTCGACATGGAACCACAGGGACCGTTGGCGGGCGACCTGGCCCACGCCGGCCAGGTCGTCGATGATCCCCGCGTTGGTGGTGCCGGCGGTGGCGACCACGGCGACGACATCGGCACCCCTGGCGTGGCTGTCGAGGGCGGACCGCAGACCCGCCCCCGTGAGTCGGTGGTCCTCGCAGGGGACCAGGAGCGCCCCGACCCCGAGTACCCGCAGGGCCTTGCCCACGGAGGGGTGCGCCTCCTCGCTCACCGCCATGAGGGGTCGGTGGGGAGACCGGTCTCCCATGCGGTGGGTGGCGGTGTCCCGAGCCACCATCAGGGCCGAGAGGTTTCCCGCCGACCCTCCTGACACGAAGCACCCGCCGGCACCCCGGGGGAGCCCGGCCTGGTCGGCGAGAACGCCGAGGGCCTGATTCTCAGCTGCCACCGCGCCGGCCGCCTCCAACCACGAGGTTCCCTGCAGCGAGGAGCAGGCGACGACCATGTCGAAGAGGAGGGAGGCCTTGGTGGGGGCGGCGGGGATGAACGAGAGGAAGCGAGGGCTGTCACACGAGACCACGGCCGTGGCCAGCTCGCCGTCGAAGACGTCCATGACCCGACGGGCGTCCGTTCCCTCCCGGTTGATCAGTCCCTCGAGGCTCGCCGCCAATGATGAGGCTTGGGCTCCTCCGAAGTCGAGTGGGACCGGGTCGAGGGCCAGGCGCCATCGGCAGTAGTCCAGGATCATGGTGGTCAGCTGTTCGTCGTAGACGAACATGGGATTTCGCTCGCCGCCACTCTCCCGGGGTTCCATGCTCAGCCGGTGGCCCGGTGGATGGAGACGGCGTAGTCCCCGCCCGCTGCGAAGGGTGCCCGCGACCAGGTGGACCACCGGCCTGTGCACTCGAGGCCGACGAGCCGGCAGTGCTCGTCGTAGGC
>DASZGT010000142.1:0-8813 GCA_035938575.1 Acidimicrobiales bacterium | reverse complement strand
TCCCGAGGTTCTGGCCTGGGTCCAGACCCAGGGGGACATCACCTCCAAATTGGATGGGCGCTACGTCTTCGCTCCCAATGGCAGCGGAGGGACCGAGGTCACCTACCATCTCGAGGTGGAGATGAAGGTGCCCCTACCGGGCTTCATCAAGATGCGGGCCCAGAGTCGGATCATGTCGATTGCGCTGCGCGAGCTGAAGGCCAGGGTCGAATCGACCGCATAGCGCGCGGACCCGTGCTCCAGGAGCAGTGGCAGGCGTGAAGATCGGTGTCACCCTGCCCCAATTCCGAAGTCAGGCGGATGATGCGCTCGAGGGTGCACTCCGGGCCGAGTCGCTGGGCCTCGATGGCGTCTTCTGCTTCGACCACCTGTGGCCCATGGGCCAACCTGATCGCCCCGCCCTCTCCTCGGGACCACTCCTGGGGGCCGTGGCCGCCTCCACCTCCACCATCTCGGTGGGGACGCTGGTGGCCCGGGTCGGGCTGCTGCCCGACCATGTCCTCGTGGCCGCGTTGTCGAGCCTCTCAGTGATCAGCAACGGGAGGTTCATCGCCGGACTCGGCACCGGCGATCATCTGAGCCGGCCGGAGAACGAGGCTTTCGGGCTGCCGTTCGAGTCCGCTGACGAACGTCGCGCCCGATTGCTCGCCGTGGCCGCCGACGTCCAACGCCAGGGAATACCGGTGTGGGTGGGTGGAGGGCTTCCGAAGACCATCGAGCTGGCATACCCCCTTGGTGCCGCCGTGAACCTGTGGGAAGGAGATCCGATGAGGATCGCCGAGTTGACCGCGACAGGGATCGAGGTGACCTGGGGGGGACCGATCGGCGCCAGTGCTGCGGAAGCGACCGCTCGATTGACCGAGCTGGCCACGGCCGGAGCCAACTGGGCGGTGTGTGCGTGGCCCGAGTCCCTCGAGATGGTCGCCGAGGCTGCCGAGGCGGTCCGAACCGCCCGATGACCCGTGGGTCAGGACAGCCCTGGCCCAAGGCGTCGATCGGAGGTGGGTCGAGCGGTCCTTATGGCGTCGAGAGAGGAGCCCGATGGTGTCAAGAGAGATGATCGTCCGGCGGTAACCTTGCGCCATGGAGTTTCGCCGAATCAATGGGCTGCCCCCCTATGTATTCGCCACCATCAACGATCTGAAGGCAGCTGCTCGCCGCGATGGCCGAGACGTCATCGACCTGGGCTTCGGTAATCCTGACCTGCCGTCTCCCGACGTGGCGGTGGAGAAGCTGGCGGAGGCGGTGCACAATCCGCGCAACCACCGCTATTCGGCCAGCCGCGGCATCCCCAAGATCCGACAGGCCATCACCGACCTCTACCTTCGCAAGTTCGAGGTCGAACTGGACCCCGACACCGAAGTGGTGACCACCATCGGGGCCAAGGAGGGGCTCTCGCATCTCATGTGGGTGCTGGTGGGCCCGGGGGACACCGCTCTGGTGCCGTCCCCCTCGTATCCCATCCATATCTACGCGCCGCTCTTCGCCGGCGCCGATGTCCGCCATGTGCGCCTCGATGGTCCTGGCACCGCCACCAGTGGGAGCCCGGGCGAGGCCTTCTTCGACAATTTGATGGAGGTGTGGGAGTCGGCGTGGCCCAAGCCCCGGGTCATCGTGATCTCCTTTCCGCACAACCCGACCACCGAGTGCGTTGACCTCGCCTGGATGACCCGGCTCGTCGACTTCGCCCGTGAGCACGAGATCGTGCTGGTCCACGACTTCGCCTACGCAGACATCGCGTTTGACGGCTACACGCCTCCATCGATTCTGCAGGTACCCGGAGCCAAGGAAGTGGCCGTCGAGTTGTACACCATGACCAAGTCGTTTTCGATGGCGGGTTGGCGTGTCGGCTTCCTGGTGGGCAATGCCGCCATCGTGCAGGCGCTGACCAAACTCAAGAGCTACCTGGACTATGGGACCTTCCAGCCCATACAGATCGCCGCCATCGTGGCCATGAACGAGGCCCCCGACTATCCCAAGGTCATCAACGAGACCTATCAGGCCCGCCGCGACGCCTTGTGCGACGGACTGAATCGAATCGGGTGGGAGATCACCCCTCCTCGGGGCACGATGTTCGTGTGGGCACCGATCCCTGAGCCCTATCTCGAGATGGGATCGCTCGAGTTTGCCAAATACCTGGTGAGCGAGGCCGATGTGGCCACCTCACCGGGCGTGGGTTTTGGTCCCGGCGGCGATGCCCACATCCGATTCGCCCTCATCGAGAACGAGCAGCGCATCGGACAGGGTGTGCGCAGCCTCCGGAAGGCCCTGACCCGCCTGCGCTGACCCGGCTGCCCAGCTGACCCGCCCGCCTGCGCTGACCCGCCTGGCCCGCTGGCTCCCTCGCCCTGACCCGCGCCCACCGGCCGGCGTCGGCCTCGGGCGTGTGCCGCCCGCACCGCCAACCCGGTCCTTGATCCGCTGGTGCCGGTTCAGGGCAGGCCGGCGCCGCCGACCTCGACCCGGGCCTGCTCGATGCGTGCCGAACGGCTGGCCGTGGCCACCGACTCGGTGCTGCTCGGCGCCGTCATCATGTACAAGGTGCGTCGATCGGAGCCGCCCAACATGCAGGCGAAACAGGTCTGGGACGTCGCCACCCGGCTCACGATGTCGCCACCCTCGGCCACGAGGAGACACTCGGGAGAGATGGCGTTGGACACCCACACCCGGCCCTCGGCATCGAGGCAGATGCCGTCGGGCGCACACCAGGTCAGGGACGCCCAAATCCTTCGCCCCGTCAGCGTCCCATCGTCACCCACGTCGAAGGCGGTGAGTCGCCCGGCCAGCGTCTCGGCGATGATCAGGGTCCGGCCATCGGGGGAGATGACCGTCCCGTTGGGAAAGGCCATGTCCTCCGCAGCCACGTGGGCCGTTCCGTCCGGGTCGATGCGGATCAGCGGGGTGCTCGGAGGTCCGGGTGGCTCAACCAGCGCCGCCCCTCCCTTCTCCTCGATGAATCGGTCGAGGTCGAATCCGAAGTTCCCGACATAGGCCCGACCCAGGGCGTCCACCACCATGTCGTTGCCATGGAAGGCGGCCATGGGATTGAGATCCCCGTGCTCGACGAGGCGACCGTCGGCCTCGAGGCGGAGCACCGTGCGCGGCCTCCGGGCCACAACCAAGAGACGCCCATCGGGCAACCACCCGATGCCGGCCGGATCGCCCGGGACCTCGACCTCGACCCTGGAGTCACCATCCGCTCCCGCCGATGAGACCGTACCGGAGTGGAAGTCCACGTACCACAGCCGGTCCTCGTGCCATCGCGGGCACTCGCCGAAATACAGTCCCTCGATGAACGGGCCGGCCTGTTGAGCTACCAATTCGGTCACGCGATCCTCCTGGTCGATTCGCCATTGTCGGACATCACATACCCCGAGCGACAAAAGGCGATGGCTGCCAACGCCACCTCGTCGGGGTCCTCGCCACCCTCGAGCACCAGCACCCGGGCCAAGTGGGCGGTGACCCCCAAAATGGCCTCGGTCAGCACGACCGGGTCCTCGCCTCGGAGCAGCCCAGCGGTGATACCGGCGCTGACATGGGGCAGCGCGTCGGCCACGGCCTGCTGGTCGCCCTGGCGGATGATGGGGGCGAACCGGGGCTCGGTACGGGCGAACTCCATCAGGATGAAGAGGTGGCGGTGCTCCGACTGCCAGCGCAGAGACGCCCGGATTCCCTGCTCGATGCGGCGGGCGGGATCGTGCTCGCCGGCGATGGCGTCCCGCTGGGCCAGGCGCAGGGAACGAAGGGAGTCGGCCAGGATCTCGGTGAGCAGCTCATCCTTGGATTTGAAGTACCAGTAGAACACCCCTTTGCCGACGCCGAGGCCGTCGACGATGTCGGACACCGAGGTGGCGTGGTAGCCGTCCGCGGCGAAGGCGTGCCCAGCGAACTCCATCAGGTCTCGCCGACGCCGGGCACCCTTGGGCGTGAGTCGACGGGGCATGGTGACTAGAAGCTACGGGCGCACCCGGCCAGGGTCAATCGCCTCTCGGGACGGAGCTCCCGGCGACCCTCCGGACGTCGCGTCGGAACGTCGATCGGGAGGTCGCTGCGGACGTCCCAGGCTCCTTCGGTCGGTTCGTCGGGAGTCCCGGCCATCATCACGGTGGCGTGACCACCTCGGCGCCGTCGAACGAGGCCCTCATCTCCGCAGCCGATGACGAGAACAGCGCCCGTTTGGGCAGTCCCAGCGAGCGCAACTCGTCGGCCATGGGGTGGTCGCCCAGCGTCAGGCTCGCCCCCCCGAAGCGCCCCGTGGTCCCCTCCGAGGACGTCGTCCAGGTGGTCCGTCTCAGGACGCCGTCGGCGAAGGAGTAGCTCGGCGGTGCCCGGGAGGGCAGTGGGATGCGGCCGCCGGCCGCGATACCCAGGGTGAGCACGTGCACCCCGTTGTCGACCAGGCGCACGGACGTGGCAGAGCCGGGTCGGGGGCGGACAGTCGATGGCTCGTCGATGTCGATCGAGGTCACCCACTTCGGGAACCCCCAGATATCCCGGCCCGCCACGCAGGTGAACTCCTGGTCCACCGGGAGGCGATGGATGTAGGCGCCGATGGCCCCGGTGGCGAACTCCAGGGTCCTCCGGGCTGCCGACGCCGGCGCCGGCGCGTCGTGGGGCCGGACCACAAAGCTGACTGCCACCTCGTGGTAGGGGTCGAGGTCGGTGTCGTCGTACCGGCACACCGCCAGAGCCACGAGGGCCCGGCCCGGGATCGGCCCCGTGGCCTCGAGGCCGGTGGGGGAGACGATGCGCTGGGCCGCGTCCAGCGGCACCAGGTACTGCACACCCCATTGTGCGGCCCGGCGAACCTCCACAGGGAGGCTGATGGTGCGTCCCAGCACCGACCACGAACTCGCCGCCCGACTGTCGCCAAGGGGGGAGCCGGGGCTGCGCCGGGAGGGTCCGAGGGGTCGAACGGACATCCGGTGCAGTTCATCACATGCGGAGATACCGTTGCTCCATGGCCTACTGGATCCTCAAGGTGGTGCTGAGCCCGGTGTTCCATCTGCTCTGGCGGGTCAAGGTCGAAGGTCGCGAGAACGTTCCCACCCATGGCCCTGCCGTGCTCGCCGCCAACCACCAGTCGTTCTGCGATTCCTTCTTCCTGCCCCTTGCTCTCCGAAGACGGTTGACCTACGTGGCCAAGGCCGAGTACTTCGACAATTGGCGGACGGCGTGGTTCTTCCGGGCCTCCGGTCAGATTCCCATGCAGCGGGGTGGCGGGGACGCCTCGCAGCGGGCCCTCGACACGGCGACCGAGGTGCTCCGGGCCGGAGGGCTTCTGGGCATCTATCCGGAGGGGACCCGGGCGCCGGACGTACGTCTCCATCGGGGGCACACCGGAGTGGCCCGGTTGGCGCTGGGGTGCGATGTGCCCATCATCCCGGTGGGTCTCGTCGGCACCCGGGCGGTACAGCCCCCCGGCAGCATGGTCATGCGGCCCTTCCACTCGGTCACCATTCGATTCGGCCCTCCCATGGCTTCTCCCTGTCCGGGCGAGACGATGGCCGTCGGTCCCTCCGGGGAAGCACACCACGGCGGCTCGGCCGGCGGCTCGACCAACGGCTCGACGGACGACTCGACCAATGGCTCGGCAGGCGGCTCGAAGGGCGGCTCGACCAACGGCTCGACCAACGGCTCGACGGACGACTCGACCAACGGCTCGGCGGACGGCTCGACCAACGACTCGCCGGACACGGCCCAAGAGCGTGAGCAGGTGAAGCTGCGTGAGATGACCGACGCCTTGATGTCGGAAATCGCCCGACTGTCCGGGCAGGAGTACGTCGATCTCTATGCCACGCGCGTCAAGGCCGGCTGAATGCCCGACCGTGCGGGTTGCGACCCCGCCTGTGTGCGCCTGCGATCGGGCGCCTCCGGGGCGGGCACCCCGACAGGAGGCCATCGGCTGTAATCCACAGGAAACAGTCCGGACACAGAGAGGGCCTAACGTGATGTCGTGGTCAACTACCTGATCAGGGTGCACCTCCCCGATCGGCCGGGGGCGCTCGGTGCCGTGGCCAGCCGGATCGGATCGGTGGGCGGGGACGTCATCTCCATCGACATCCTCGAACGCCAGGGCGGGACCGCTGTCGACGAATTCGGCGTCGGCCTGGCCGGGCACCACCTCATCGATCTCCTCCGGGACGAGATTCACGAGGTCGACGGTGTCTCCATCGAATCGGTGCGCCCGGTCGACGGGCCGCTACCGGACCACCGCACCGAGCTACTCGAAGTGGCCTCCGAGCTGTTCAAGGAGCACTCCTCCACGGATCTTCTCGAGCTGCTGATCGTTCGGGTGCGCCGGAGCCTGGCCGCAACCTTCGTCGCCGTGCTTGACAGGGACACTTCGCAGCTCGTGACCTGCGACGGTCAGCTGCCTGACGATGAGCAACTCAAAGCCCTCGCCCTGCAGGCGATGAGCCCGCCGCCCTACGCGATGGAGTCGGAAAGCGATGTAGCCACCGCCCTCCTTGTCCACGCCGACCTGGTCCTCATCGTGGGGCGCAGCGATCCGGTCCTGCGGGACCGTGAGCGTCAATGGATCTCCATCATGGCGGAGATCGCCGACCGGGGATGGCAGGAAATGGTCGAGCGCTAGCGCCAGCGGCCGCTACCGGAACCAGCCCGAGGGCTAGCTCCAGTGGCGTGACCGTTCGACGGCCCGGACCCAGGAAAGGTGGGCCGCTTCGACCTCCGCAGGGGACGCCATCGGAGCGAAATCAGCGTCTTCGGTCCAAAGAGAGCCAAGCTCGTCGAGGGAGCCCCACACGCCCTCGGCCAGCCCGGCCAGGGTCGCCGCACCGATGGCGGTCGTCTCCACCGAGCGGGGTCGGATCACAGGCAAACGGGACTGGTCGGCCAGCAGCTGCAGGAGGAGCCCCATGGCGGAGGCCCCCCCGTCGACCCGGAGGACCGACGGCGCGGTTCCGGAGGACCCCATGGCATCGAGGACGTCGCGGACCTGAAAACTCATCGCCTCGACCATGGCGCGGGCCAGATGGGCCCGACCCAGGCCTCGGCTCAACCCGAGGATGGTTCCCCTGGCCGCCGGGTCCCAGATTGGGCTCCCGAGTCCTGTGAAAGCAGGAACCACTACGACACCATCGCTGGACTCCACCGAACGTGCCAGAGGCTCCATCTCGGTGGCGTCGTCGATGATCCCGATCCCGTCCCGCAACCATTGGACGCCGGCTCCGGAGACGAAGACCGACCCCTCGAGGGCGTAGGCCAGCGACGATCGGCCCATGGACGGCCCGCCGTCCGCTCCGAGAGCCACGTCACCTTCGGTCCCGAGGTCCCACGCCAAGGTCGTTATCAACCCGTCCACTGGCTCGGGGCAGACGGGACCCGCGTTCATCAGTACGAAGCTGCCGGTCCCGAAGGTGACCTTCGTCATCCCCGGGTTGAAACATGCCTGCCCGAACAGAGCTGCGTGCTGATCACCGGCTATTCCGCTGATGGGCGTGTCACGAAGCGGGGAGTCAGTGCCCAGAGCAGCGTCGGACACCCGGCCGAATCGCCCACATGAGGGCCGTACCTCGGGAAGGGTCTCTTGGGGTATGCCGAAGAGTGCACAAAGTTCATCCGACCATCTCCGGACCACGATGTCGAAGAGCAGTGTGCGGGACGCGTTGGTGGCGTCGGTGGCGAACACCCCGCCGTTGGTGCCTCCGGTCAGATTCCACAGCACCCACGAGTCGACGGTGCCGAACCCGAGGCCACCTCCGGTCGCCAGCCCGCCCTCGTGCAGCAGCCACTGCATCTTGGTGGCGGAGAAGTAGGAGTCGAGGACCAGGCCCGTTCGCTCTCGGATCAGAGGTAGGTAGCCGGCGTCCTCGAGCGCCCGACAGGCAGCCGCGGTGCGTCGATCCTGCCAGACGATGGCGCGGGCGAGTGGCTCGCCGGTTCCCCTGTCCCACGCCACCACCGTCTCTCGCTGATTGGTGACGCCGATGGCCCGTGCCACCCGGTTGCCGTCGGCCAGCCGTCCGGCCACTTCGGCGAGGGTCGATCGCACCGCTTCCCAGATCTCGACCGGATCATGCTCGACCCAACCCGGCCGGGGGAAGTACTGGTGGATTTCGCGATAGGCCACATCGACAACGCCAGCCCGCTCGTTCACCACTAGCGCCCGCACCCCGGTCGTCCCTGCGTCGACGGCAATGGAGACTGGCGATCGGGAGGCCACGGTTTGGACTGTAGTGATGCGCCGACATCTCCTCCGGCTCTGCCGCCACCCGCTGTCTCCGCCCCCCCGTCAGCCGGCCGCCTACCGGCGCCCTCGGGGTCCATCCGGCCACCCCCCGGCCACATCCGGCCACCCCCCGGCCACATCCGGCCACCTCCCGCTCACCCCCGGCTACCCCTGCGGCCAGTGCCGAGATGGCTTGCGGCGAGCAATACTTTTGCGAACCTTCGCGAGCAGCCTCCCAGCAGGCGGTTCTCGCCGCTCCGCGGGTGAGATTTCCAAAGAATTCATTGACAGGGGTGTAACTACGCTGCTGTAATAGACCCACTATCTCGTACCTCGGGGGAGGGTTGACCACAATATATTGTGCTTTGAGTAGATACGGCGGTGATTTGACCGGGTAGGTCGGTATTCCAGTTCGACGCCCTCAGATTCCCGGCGGCGGCCGAGCCATGTGGCGTCAGACCGCAGTGCCATGCTGACGCCGGGCAACCGAAGTCACGCTTCAGGCAGTCCCATCCAGACAGACACAACGGCATCAGACAGATACAGCAGCGCTCACCATCGACAGACGTGGAGCAAATCGCCGGTTGCGACGCCCTCCGCTCCTCACCAGCGACACAGA
>DASZGT010000141.1:0-7448 GCA_035938575.1 Acidimicrobiales bacterium | reverse complement strand
CGCTACACCGATCTGGACGACGACGTGCACTCACCGCGGGACGGCTTCTGGTGGAGCCACGTCGGCTGGATCCTGTCGACCAGGTACAAGGCCACCGATCTCTCGACCATCAAGGACTTCGCCTCCTATCCGGAACTGCGGCTTCTCGAGCGTCACTCGTGGATCGGCCCCTGGCTGGTGGCCGTCGCCTGCTTCCTCATCGGAGGGTGGGGGGGCCTGCTGATCGGTTTCTTCCTCTCCACCGTCCTGCTGTGGCACGGGACATTCCTGGTCAACTCCATGGCCCATCTCATCGGTCGGCGCCGGTACGCCACCCCGGACACCAGCCGGAACTCGATGCTCGTGGCCCTGTTCACCGGGGGAGAGGGTTGGCACAACAACCACCACTACCTGCCGGCCTCGGCCCGCCAGGGGTTCCGGTGGTGGGAGTTCGATCCCACCTGGTACGGGCTGAAGGCCCTGGCCGCAGTGCACCTGGTCCGGGACCTCAAGGCGCCTCCGGCCCGGTTGCTCGACCAGGCCCGGGTGCGCGACGGCGCCTTCGACATCGGGATGTTCCGCTCGTACTGGGAACGGGCGGCAAAGGTGACCGGTGAGCGGATCGCCGACCTCAGCGCCCGGCCCCTGGCCCCATCGTCGGAGGTCAGCGATCCCGGTGCACCTCCGTCGGCCGTCGATCCAGACCAGAGGCTCCCCATCGAGCCGCTGTCGCATCTCTCAGGGTTGATCTCGCGGGTACTCGAGTCGGCGGACCAGTTGGCTGACGCCACCCGCCGGACCCGGAAAGGCGGCAAGGTCCAGAAGGCGGAGTCCGGGGCCACCGACACCGCCCCGGAATGAGCGCCGGTCGGTCGCCGACCGCCACGTTGGCCTCCGCCTCGGTGTGGATCGTCGACCTCGACGGCGTGGTGTGGCTGGCCGGTCAGCCCATCGGGGATGTAGCTGCGGCGGTGTCCACCCTCCGGGCACAGGGCACCCGCGTCGTGTTCGCCACCAACAACTCCGCCCCCACGACCACGGAGCTGGTTGCCCGTCTGCACGGGGCCGGCATCGCATCCGTGGCCGCCGATCTGGCCACATCCGCGGCCGCAGCAGCATCGCTGGTCCAGCCCGGTCAGTCGGTCAAGGTACTGGCCGAAGGGGGAGTGCTCGAGGCCCTCGAGGCGCGCGGCGTGAAGACCGTCGACGAAGGGCCGGAGGACGCTGTCATCGTCGGATGGAGCCGGACCTTCGATTTCGACATCTTGGCCGCCACGGCGGCCGCGGCACGGCAGTGCGGCCGGCTCATCGGTACCAATGAGGACCCGACGCACCCGACCCCCGCCGGCCTGGTGCCGGGTTCCGGGGCCCTGCTGGCCGCGGTCGCCACCGCTTCCGGGGTGACACCCGAAATTGCCGGGAAGCCGCACGAGGCGATGGCGGCGTTGATGAAGGAGCGGTTCGGGTTGGGCGACGGTGATGCCTCGGCGGTGATGGTCGGTGACCAACCGCGTACGGACGGACGGCTGGCCGAACGACTCGGCATCCCCTTTGCGCTGGTCGATTCCGGAGTGACCCCGGCCGGGGCCCAGGGCTTCGACGTGCCCGTGGCCGTTCGGGCCCCGGACTTCGTGTCGTTGGTCCGCGCCTGCCTGGCCGGCGGGCCTTGAAAAAGTGCTTGCTGCGAGCAAGCACTCCAGGTAGAGTGGACAAATGGCCAACAAGGATCCGTTTCAGAAGTATCTCGACGCCGGCATCGCCTTCACCAACATGACACGGGCCAAGGCCGAGGAGTTGGTGCAGGAGCTGGTGAGGAGCGGTGAGTTCCAGGGCAGCGACGCCAGAGCCTGGGTCGACGATCTGGTCGAGCGCAGCCGCAAGGGCCGCGAAGCGCTGCTGGCCCAGGTACGCCACGAAGTGTCCCGGCAACTCGAGAGCGTGGGCATCACCAGCCTCGAGGATCTGGCCAAGCAGGTGGCCACGCTCCTCGGCCGCTCCGCCGAGGCCGGACGGGCCGCCACGACCGGCAAGAAGGCCGCGGGGAAGAAGGCGGCCGGCAAGAAGTCTCCCGCTAAGAAGTCGGCCGGCAAGAAGACCGCGGCGAAGAAGGCGGCGGCCAAGAAGTCACCCGCCAAGACGGCGGCGGCGAAGAAGGCGGCGGCCAAGAAGTCACCGGCCAAGAAGGCGGCGGCGAAGAAGGCTCCGCCCGCCGCCGGCCGGGACCGCGGGTCGGCGGACTGACCAGGTCCGCCCGGCTGCGGCTCGACCGGGCCCTAGTCGAGAGGGGACTGGTCGAGAGCCGGCCCCGGGCGGTGGCCCTCATCGAACAGGGACTGGTCCTCGTGTCCGGCTCGATCGCCGACAAGCCGGCCCGCCTGGTGGCATCGGCCGAGCCGGTCGAGCTGCTCGGATCGCCGCCCCGCTTCGTCAGCCGAGGCGGTGCCAAACTCGAGGCGGCGCTGCATCGCTTCGCCATTGATCCCGATGGGGCGCGGGTACTCGATGCGGGTGCCTCGACCGGGGGGTTCACCGACTGCCTGTTGCAGGCCGGCGCGGCCTCGGTGGTGGCCGTGGACGTGGGCCGGGGCCAGTTGCACGAGCGGCTGCGCGCCGACCCTCGGGTCGTCAACTGCGAGCGCATGGACATCCGGGACGTCACCCTGGAGACCGTGGGCGGGCGCCCCGTCGACCTGGTCACCGCCGACCTCTCGTTCATCTCGGTGACCCGCGCCGTCCCGGTCCTGGTGGGCGAGGTCGCCGCCCCGGGGGCGTCGGTGGTGATCCTTGTGAAGCCCCAGTTCGAAGCGGGCCGGGTGGAGGCGTCCCGCGGCAGGGGGGTCATCCGCGACCCGACCATCCACCGGAGGACGCTCGGCGAGGTGGCGGGCGCGCTCGGGGCCGCCGGAGCAGTCATCATGGGGGCCATGCCATCACCGATCACCGGGTCCGCCGGAAACGTCGAGTTCCTGGTCCATGCAGCCACACCCTCGGACGCACGAGCCGGGTCGAAGGGCGCAGCACCGGACCGGGAGCTCTCCGCCCTGTTGGATGCCGCGGTCGCCGAGAGCGAATCCACCGGGTGGAGGCGGTAGGGACCATGGCCCTCATCGCCTTCCATGCCAATTCCCAGCGCCCGGAGGCGGCGGCGTTGAGCCAGCGTGCCGCCACCTGGCTGGCCGAACGGGGCCACCAGTCCGTGTCCGCGCTCCAACCGGACGGTTCGGTCTCCGCCGATGGAGCCGATCTGCTGGTGAGCCTGGGTGGCGACGGGACGTTGCTCCGCTCGGTGGAGGCGGCCCTGGCCAAGGGCATCCCCGTGCTCGGGGTCAACATCGGGAGGCTCGGCTACCTGACCCAGGTCGAGCCCAGTGGTCTCGAGGAGGCGCTGGCCGGCTTCCTCTCCGGATCGCACCAGGTGGAGGAGCGGATGACGTTGTCGGTGGTCGTGACGGGGCCCGACGGCGAACGGGTGGCCCACCGGACCGCACTCAACGAGGCCACGGTGGAGAAGACCGTGCCCGGGCACACGGTGCGCATCGCCGCCTCCATCGACGGGCGGCCGTTCGTCACCTACGCGGCCGACGGCCTGCTGGTCTCCACGCCCACGGGATCGACCGCCTACAACCTCTCGGCCCGGGGGCCCGTGCTCTCACCCCGGCTGCGGGCCATCGTGGTCACCCCGGTCTCACCGCACATGCTCTTCGATCGGGCCCTGGTGCTGGAGCCGAGCGAGCATCTCCGGCTGGAGGTCCGCGAGCCCCGCTCCGCCGTGCTGGTCGTCGACGGGGTGACGGTGTCCGTGTTGGCGCCGGGGGCCACCGTCGAGTGCTCCGAGGGCGACCAACCGGCCCGGCTGGTCACGTTCGGGGCCCGCGACTTCCACGCCATCCTCCGGGCGAAGTTCCATCTCGCCGATCGGTAGGGGGACGAGCGCGTTGCCTCCCAGCCTGGTCGAACTCCGCGTCCGCAATCTCGGGGTCATCGACGACGTCACCGTGTCGTTGGGACCGGGCATGACGGCATTGACGGGCGAGACCGGCGCTGGGAAGACGCTCCTCGTCGAAGCGCTGGGGTTGCTGCTCGGAGGGCGGGCCGACCCGTCCGTGGTCCGGTCCGGCGCCGACGAGGCGGTGGTCGAGGGTCGGTTCCTCGTCCCTGTCGGCTTCCTTCCCCCCGAGGGCGCCGATGTCGGAGTGTCCACGGGCGGTGTCGACAGGGTCGAAAGCGAGGCCGTCGACGGGGTCGAGGCTGAGGCCGACACCGAGGTGGTCCTGGCCCGGTCCGTCCTGCGCGGTGGCCGGTCCAAGGCGTGGATCGACGGCCGCATGGCAACCATCGGGGCACTGGGCGAGATCGCCGGCAGGCTGATCGAGCTGCACGGCCAGCACCAGCACCGGTCGCTCACCCACTCCGAGGCCCAACGCGGTGCTCTCGATGTCTTCGGTCGCATCGACCTCAGCGCCCTCGACACGGCCCGCCGCCACCTGCGCCGGCTCACCCGGGAGTCCGAGGGGTTGGGAGGCGATGCCCGCCAGCGCGCCCGGGAGGTCGACCTCCTTCGTTACGAGATCCAGGAGATCACCGCGGCCGGCATCGAGGACGCCGACGAGGACGATCGGCTGGAGGTCGAGGAGGATCGACTGGCCGCGGCGACGGCCCACCGTCAGGCGGCGGCGGAAGCCCTTTCGGAGGTCTCGGAATCGGACGAGACCAGCGCGCTCGACCGGCTGGCCGGGGCCTCGCGTGCCCTGGCCGGGCGGGTGCCGCTGGCCCCGATCGAAGCCCGTACCCGCTCGATCATGGCCGAGCTCTCCGACTTGGCCGGCGAGCTCCGCACCGTGGTGGAGACCTGGGACGACGACCCCGAACGGCTCGAGACGATCCGCAACCGCCGCCAGATGTTCCATCAGCTCGAGCGCAAGTACGGGAGCAACCTCGCAGAGGTGCTCGCCTTCGAGTCGAACGCCCGGGCCCGCCTGGCCGACATCGAGCTCGAGGAGCAGCGGGCCTCCGTCCTCGACGAGCAGATCCGATCCGCCCGGGAGATCCTCGAGCACGCCGAGTCACAGGTCGCCGCGGCCCGGAAGGACAGCGCCCCCCGCCTGGCCGCCGAGATCGAGGCCACCCTGCGGGACCTGGCCATGCCCTCGGCCCGGTTCTCGGTCACCGTGGACGGGCCCGGCCCCGCGGACCAGGTCGCGTTCTCGCTCGGGGCCAACCCCGGGGAGCCCGTCCAGCCTCTGACCAAGGTCGCATCCGGGGGAGAGCTGGCGCGCACCATGTTGGCGGTCCGGTTGGCCGTCACCGAATCCCCGGGGGTGATGGTCTTCGACGAAGTCGACGCCGGGGTGGGCGGCGCCGCGGCCACCGCCGTCGGTGCCGCCCTGGCCGGTCTCGGTCACCATGCCCAGGTGCTGGTGGTCACCCATCTGGCTCAGGTGGCCGCCCTGGCCGACCACCAGTTGGAGGTGCGGAAGGCCGAGGAGGAGGGGCGGACCCGGTCCGAGGTCTCGGCTCTGGACGTCGAGGGCCGGGTCGTCGAGATCAGCCGGATGCTGTCGGGCCGCCCCGACAGCGCCTCGGCCCGACGCCACGCCCGGGAGTTGTTGGACGGGGTCTCGGAGCCCGTTTCGCGTTGATGGGCGTGGGGTTCGAAGGCCGGCCGACCGGAGGGGTCCGCACGTTGCGGCGCCTGATTCCGCTAGCCTCGACAGGTGCCCGACATGGATGGCCGGCCGGAACTGCTCGCGGAGCAAACGGCGGCCGACGCACCCTTCGAATCTCCTCCGTCACCCTTCGAGCCCCCTCCGGATGATTGGCCCGGTGCCGTGACGCCCGCCGGCTCGGCCGGTCCCCACGGTCTGACCGGGGGGACCGCCAACGACACCAAGTTCATCTTCTTCACCGGTGGGGTGTCGTCCTCGTTGGGCAAGGGGCTCACCGCATCGTCCCTGGGTCGGCTGCTCAAGTGCCGCGGCCTCCGGGTGACCATGTGCAAGCTCGACCCGTACATCAACGTCGATCCGGGCACCATGAACCCGTTCGAGCACGGGGAGGTCTTCGTCACCGAGGACGGGGGTGAGACAGACCTCGATCTCGGCCACTACGAGCGGTTCATCGACGAGAACCTCCACCGCGACTCCAACGCCACCACCGGCAAGATCTACTCGTCGGTCATCGCCAAGGAGCGCAGGGGCGACTACCTGGGCAAGACCGTGCAGGTCATCCCGCACGTGACGGACGAGATCAAGAAGCGGGTCAAAGGGCTCGGCACCGACGACGTCGACGTGGTGATCGTGGAGATCGGCGGCACCGTGGGCGACATCGAGATCGTCCCGTTCATCGAGGCCATCCGCCAATTCCGGCGGGACGTGGGCCGGGACAACGTGTGTTACGTGCACCTGACCCTGGTGCCCTACCTCGGTCCCTCGGGCGAGCAGAAGACCAAACCGACACAGCACTCGGTGACCGAATTGCGCAGCCGGGGCATCCAACCCGATGTCATCGTGTGCCGCTCGGACCGGATGATCTCCGACGACCTCAAACGCAAGATCTCGCTGCTGTGCGACGTGCCCATCGAGGCGGTGGTGTCCGCCGTCGACGCCGCCAACATCTACCAGATCCCCCTGGTCCTCCACGAAGAGGGGCTCGATCGCTACGTCCTGCGGCTGCTGGGCTACGACGAAGAATCCCATCCGATCGACCTGAGCGGTTGGGAGCACCTGGTCAAGCAGGTCGACGCGGCCGTCCGGCCCGTGCGGATCGGCATCATCGGCAAGTACGTCGACCTTCCCGATGCCTATCTCTCGGTGGTCGAGGCTCTCCGCCATGCCGGGTTCCACCACGGGGCCAAGGTCCAGATCGAATGGATCCAGGCCGCCAACGTCCCCGACCTCCTGGATCATGACGGCCTGCGGGGCTTCGACGGCCTGGTCATACCCGGTGGCTTCGGCGAGCGCGGCATCGAGGGCAAGATCGCCGCCGCCCACTACGCCCGTGAACACGACCTGCCCCTGTTGGGACTGTGCCTCGGTCTCCAGGTGATGATCATCGAGACGGCCCGGTCGCTGGCCAAACTCGAGGGTGCCAACTCCCGCGAGTTCGACGCCACCACCCCGCACCCGGTGGTGGACCTGATGGACGACCAGAACGACGTGGTCGACAAGGGCGGCACCATGCGCCTCGGCTCCTACAGTGCCCGATTGCTCCCCGGGTCCCAGGTGGCCAAGGCCTACGGCACCGAGGTGGTGTCAGAGCGCCATCGGCACCGCTACGAGGTCAACCCCCGCTACCGCACCCGCCTCGAAGACGTCGGCCTGGTGTGCTCTGGCATCTCGCCCGACGGCCGTCTGGTCGAGTTCATCGAGCTCCCCGGTCACCCCTTCTGGGTCGGGACCCAGGCCCACCCCGAATTCAAGAGTCGTCCCGATCAACCCCACCCGCTCTTCCGCGAGCTGGTGGAAGCGGCC
>DASZGT010000140.1:0-16743 GCA_035938575.1 Acidimicrobiales bacterium | reverse complement strand
TGGTGTGGCCCCTGGTGGTCCTCGGGCTGCTCCACTGGACCCGATCACTGCGCATCCTGCTGACCGTCACGGTCGTGGGCGCAGTGGCCAGCGCCCTCGGGATGGCGATCCTCTTCCACGGCGGAATCGGGGAGAGTCGCGTGTACTACGGCACCGACACCCGTGCCCAGGCCCTCCTGATCGGGGCGGCACTGGCCATCGTGCTCGCCGAGCCGCTCGTGGCGCGCGGCGGCAGTGGGGTCGGCCCGTCGACCCGCTCCGCCTCGCTCGTCCGCTCCTTCCGCCTGACGCCTCTGGCCCGGGCGGCCCTCATCGCCGCCGGGGCGGCGGGGCTGGCAGTGGTCGGTTGGATGGCGGTGACCGACAGCAGTGCCACGGCCTGGATCTATCACGGGGGCTTCGCCCTCATCGCCGTGGCCACGGCCCTGGTGGTGGCCAGCGTGTCCCTCGTCCCCGATAGCCCCTGGACGCGCGCCTTGTCGCTCCGGCCGGTCCGCTACATCGGCGCCATCTCCTATGGCCTGTACCTGTGGCACTGGCCGGTCTTCGTCCTGTTGGACCACCAGCGCACGGGGCTGTCGGGTTGGCCCCTGTTCGCCGTCCGGGTGTCCGTCGCCGTAGGCGTGGCCGCCATCTCATACCACGTGCTGGAGATGCCCATCCGCCGGGGCGTCCTGCGCGGCTGGCGGGGATGGCTGGCCGCACCGCTGGCCGTCGGGGGCACCGCCGTCCTGGTGGTGGCGTCGACAGCGGGGGCCACCCCGGCTGTCGACACCGCCGCTCTCACCGCCGTTCCGGCGGCGGCCCGGTCGTCGCAGGAGGCGACAGGACCGAGTACCCCCGCCGTGCCGGCGGGAACGGGAGGGCAGATCCGATACATCCTGCTCGGCGACTCCGAGGCGAGCTTCCTGGCCTTCGGCCTGGGCCCGAATCCGAACCACTTGGCCGTCCATTTCGGAGGTGATGGCGTGTTCGGCTGCGGATTCCTCCTCAATCCGACCATGTTCCACGGCACCCTGGTGTCCCAGGCACTCGGTCAGCGGGGTGGCAAGGACTTCGTCCCCTGCAACGACCAGCTGACCCGCTGGAAGGCCGACGTGGAGAACTTCCATCCCGACGTGGTCGTGCTGGAGGAGGGGGAGTACGAGGTCCGGGACCAGTTCATCCACGGAACGTGGACGCACATCGGAGAAGCGGGATTCAACCACGACGAGACCCAGGCCATGAACAAGGCGATCGCCACGCTGCGATCGACCGGGGCCACCGTCGTGCTCCTGACCGCTCCTTACTACCACCAGACCGAACAGGCCAACGGGGCAGCTTGGCCCGAGGATGACCCGGCGCGGGTCGACACGTATAACCGCCTGCTGCACCAGGTGGCGGCCGGATCGGGGGGAGGCGTGGTGGTCGAGAATCTCAACGCCCACCTCGACCCCGGCGGTCACTACACCCAGTTCATCAACGGGGTCAACGCGCGCTTCGCCGACGGGATCCACGTGAGCCCGGCCGGGGCGGCGCTGGTCGCCCCGTGGCTGCTCACCCAGATCCTCACCCTCGGTAACGCCAACCGGGCGGCTCAACCGATGTCGACCACCGCCACCTCCGGGGTGGCGGCCTCCCGCTAGGACCGGGGCGAGTCCGCCGGGTCGGTCGAGTGCCCACCGGCCGTCCCGGTCACCGTCACGGCCAGATCCCCCACCCGCCCCCGGTACCCGGGACGGGCCGGTGAAGACGGTGTCCACGTGGTCAGTTCGACAGAGTGGCCCTCGGTACCGTCGGCCTCGAAGCCCGGACCGAACTGGGCCCTCCAGAACTGGTTGACGGTGGGATGGTAGCCACGTTCGTCGAGCTGGTTGACCACACCGATGAACTTCTCGACGCCGAGGAGTTGGCTGCGCGGGTCGCGGCCCGCACCGCCATCGTTGACGAAGACGCTGCTCCGTCCGTGCAGCGCGGGGACCACCAGCGCCGTCAGGGCACCCACCTCGGGATCGGACACCGTCGCCAACGCCGGGAGGTCGACCACTCGGACGCACACGACGACCGAGGCGCCCACGGCCACGAGGCAGGCCAGAAGGCGGACGGCAGGAGCCGAGGTAAACGGTCGCCCCCGGAGGGACAGCCCGCCGGCCGGCACCCGGACCATGCCGGCACCGATGAAGGTGGACACGGGAAGGGCGACGGCCCACACCACCAGGTAGCCGTAGACCACCCCCACCACGCGACTCACCGAGACGACCATGGCCACGAATCCGACCAGGCCCAGTGCGCCGAGCCCGGCGGCGAAGCGGTTGCGCTGACGGACGCCGACGACGGTGACAGCGACGGCGGCCATCACGGCAATCACCGTGGAGGCCACCGCAGCCACCACGTGGTGCGGTGTGTGGCCGAGGTATGTGCTCATGACCTCGGACGGGCCACTGATCAACACCCCGTAGACGGCCGTCACCGACCGCAGGCTGGCCGCAAGCGACGGAGTCAGGTGGGCGGCATTGAAGAACCGGGCGATGAGGGTGAGGTTGCCGGGGTGATTTGTGAACTGTTGGATGAGGGGCGGGAGCCACATGAGCACGAGCACCGCCGATCCGGCGATCCCCCATGCCCAGGTCCGAGGACCTCGGGCGTGTTGCGTCTCCACTGACGGGCGGCCGTCGGCGTCCGGGTCGCCATCGGCCAGGGTCAGCTGGCGCCGGTCCCGGACCGACGTCACCACCGAGGCGGTCACGGTGAGGAGGAGCAGGGCGGCCACCAGGACCAGGGCCGAGATGTTGGTCTGGACGATGAACGAGCCCACCACCAGCGCGCCCACCAATGAGAGGACCGACCGGTCCATGGCGCCAGCGCACAGCAACACGAGCAACAACAGCGGGAAAATCACGATCATCGGGTTCCACGGGCTGACCAGGCCGCCGAGTGCACCCTCCGAGTAGGTCACGCTGCCCGGGCCGACCACGGCCAGGATGGAGGCCAGGATGCAGATCCAGAACGCCGCCCACAGCGTCCGCGCCGGCGTCGTCCGTCGGCGCACCACGCCGAGGCAGGCCACGGCCGCGCCGGCATTCAGCAGGGTGGCCCCGACGAACAGGGACCGGGCCCCGGACCCCAGCACCCGGTACACCAGGGACAGCAGGTAGAAGTAGCTCGGCCCCGGGTGGTTCCAGCCGTTGTGGTCGAAGACCCCGAGCTGCTGGCGCCAGTGCAGGGCGGAGCGGGTGTGGAGGTCGATGAGGGCGAGATCATCAGGCAGGTAGAGGCGCTGGCCTGAGGCGGACACCAGGCGCCCGAGGGCGATGGCGAACGGCACGATGACCACGGCGAAGGCCAGCACCGTCAACCACGGCGAGGGCGGCACCAGGGCGGGCGGCCCCGCCGGCTCGGCTCGGCCGGCGGCCATCGAGTGTCGCCCTCTCCCCCGTCCGGGGTCCACACGTTCCGCACCGGATGGTGGGTCCCCCACGAGAGCCACGCCCCGGTCA
Organism: Acidimicrobiales bacterium; assembly: GCA_035938575.1. Classification (GTDB taxonomy): domain Bacteria; phylum Actinomycetota; class Acidimicrobiia; order Acidimicrobiales; family RAAP-2; genus Bog-756. The sequence goes on along the minus strand of DASZGT010000140.1, from coordinate 13,267 downwards.
GCGTCGGGGTCCATGAACAGGGGATCCTACGGCACCGGAGCCGTGGGGCGGGGCGCCCGCCACGAATCCCCGCCCGCTCAGATGCCGGGGATCAGCGGGCTCAGAACGTCGGTACGTAACCCCCGCGGCCCATCGACTGGCTCTCGAAGGGATCGAACGACTCGTCCACGCCGCCCCTGACCTCGGTCACCCACGGGAGCCGATCGTGCAGGATGCGCTCCACCCCGCCCTGGAGGGTCGAGGCACTCACCGCACAGGAGCTGCAGGCCCCCTGCAGCTGGACCTCGACCACGCCGGAGACCACGTCGGCGGACAGCAGGGCCAGATCGCCGCCGTCGGCCTGGACCGCCGGCCGCATGAGCTCGATCAAGCCGTTGAGCTGGGCCAACCGCTCCCCGCGCTCGGTGTCGCTGAGATCGGCCACTTCCTCCGCGGGGCCGTCCACACCGGTTTCCGGCGTGGACTCGGCGGGAGAGCCGGCCTCAGTTCCACGGTCTGCCTGTTCGGGTTCCACCTTCAGTCCTCTCGATGCCGTGCCCGGCAACGTTGCTCCGGGGTCGAATCGACCACCTCCAGTCTGCCGCGTCAGCGCACCATCCCGTACAACGATGCCGAATCTGCCGTCGTCGAGGCCGGATCCGCCGCCCTGGCCGACCCCGCAGCATGCCGGTCGATCGCGCCTGTGGGCAGTGGAGGTTACGATGAAGCGTGCCCATGGAGCCCCCCGACACCGGCCTGGGGCCGATCGGACTGATCCTTCCGACCTTCCTGCAGGGCGCGGCCCCTTCCTGGCCGGAGCACCCGGGCCCGGTTGCGGGACCGGACTGCGACCTGGCGGGTGTCAGTCGCCAGGCAGAACACCTCGGAGCCAGCGCCCTGTGGGCCTGTGACCACGTGTTTTGGCACGGACCCTGCCTCGAGTGCATGGTGGCACTGACCGTGGCCGCCACAGCCACCCGGCGGGCCACCGTCGGGACGTGCGTGGTGCAGCTGCCCCTTCGCCAGGCCTCGGTGGTGGCCAAGCAGGCCGCCACCCTCCACACCCTCTCGGGGGGCAGGATGATCCTCGGCGTCGGGGTGGGAAGCCACCCGGGCGAGTACGAACAGGCCGGCGTCGACTACCACCGACGTGGGCGCCTGCTCGATGCCGGCATCGTCGAGCTCCGCCGGTCGTGGGCCTCGGGGCAGGGCCTGGCCGACATCGAACCCGAAGGGGCAGGGGCGGCCCGCTACCGCCAGCTCCCGGCGCCTTCCCCCATACCGGTGTGGGTCGGAGGTTCCTCGGAAGCCGCCCTCCGTCGGGCGGCAGCGCTGGCTGACGGTTGGATGCCCCTGTTCCTCAGCCCGACGGCTTACGGCGGGGCCATCGAACGCCTGGCCAAGGAGGTCGACCGGGCCGGTCGCACCGCCGGCGAGGTGACCCCGGCGATGGTGTTGTTCGTGAGCATCGACGACGATCCGGCGACGGCCCGGGGCCGCGGCACCGGATGGATGTCCTCCCTGTACGGCATCCCGGCCAAGGCGTTCGAGCGCCATCTGGTGAGCGGCACGGCCACCGAGGTCGCCGAGGTCGTGTCCCTCTTCCGCGGGGCCGGGGCACAGCACGTGGCGGTCTATGTCACGGCGGACCAACCGATCGACCAGTTCGAGCGCCTGATCTCCGCCCTGCCCGGGGCCGGCGTGGCGCTGCGAGGATAACGAGGACACCATGGACCACCGCGCACACATCGTGGGCACCGCCCTGACTCCCATGAACCGCCGGGACCGCACCGCCGAGGAGCTGTCCCTCACCGTGGTGAACGAAGCCCTGGCCGACGCCCAGGTCGATCCCGAGCAGGTCAACCTGGTCGTCTTCGGCAATGCCACCGCCGGCCGCCTGCTCGACCAGGGATGCCTCCGCGGCCAGTCGTACCTCAGTGACGCCGGGCTCCGCAACGCCGCAATCGTGAACGTCGACAACTCTTGCGGCGGTGGGTCCTCGGCGCTGCACCTGGCCACCCTGGCCACCTTGGCCGGCGCCGGAACGGTCCTCGCCGTCGGCGTCGAGAAGATGTGGACTGGCGACCGGGGGGAGACACTGGCGGGCATCGAGGACGGTGTTCCGAAGATCGACCGCGCCTTTCTCCACAGCGAGATGGAGAACCCCTCGGGATCCGTGCTCATGGCCCTCAACGCCACGTGGGCGGTGAGCCTCATGGAGGAGCGCGGTGCCACGGTCGAGCAGTTCGCGGCCGCCGCCGTCAAGGCCCGCCGCCACGGCTCCCTCAACCCCGACGCCCAGTTCCAGACCGAGGTCACGCTCGAAGAGGTGCTCAATTCACCCTCGATTGTCTTCCCCCTGACCCGGATGATGTGCTCCTCGTTCACCGATGGGGCAGGAGCGGTGGTCCTGTCGGCCGACCCGGCCCCGGGTGCCCCTCGCATCCGGGCCAGCACGGTGCGGTCGGGCAACGGCGACTTCGACTACCACGACCGGCTCGGCGAGACCGCCGCCGCCGCCTGGGAGGAGTCGGGGATCGACCCGGCGGACGTCGATGCTGTCGAGCTGCACGATGCCACCAGCCCCGAGGAGCTCTACGCTCTCGAGTCGCTCGGGTTCTTCAAGCCCGGTGATGCCGGGCCTGCCACCGTGGCCGGCGCGACGTCCATCGGGGGCAAGGGGCTCACCGTGAACCCCAGCGGCGGCCTGGTGGCCAGGGGGCACCCGCTGGGTGCCACCGGCATCGCTCAGGTGATCGAGCTGTGCACGCAGCTGGGCGGCCGTGCGGGCCCGAGGCAGGTCGAGGGGGCTCGATTGGCGGTGGCGGTCAACACCGGTGGCATGATCGGGAGCCATGGCGGGAGAACTGATGCAGGATTCATCGGGATCCACGTGCTCGAGGCGGGTTGAGCGGTGATCACCGCTCGTGGAGGAATCATCACCGGCTGGGGGATCTCGGTCCCCGACAAGGTCGTCACCAACGACGACCTGTCGGTGAGCATGGACACCAACGACGCCTGGATCCAGGAGCGCACCGGCATCCGCGAGCGGCGCATCGGCGGCACCACGTCCCAGTTGGCCATCGATGCCGGATTGGCCGCGTTGGCCAAGGCGGGACGCGGGCCGGACGAGATCGACGCGGTGATCCTCGCCACCACGACCCCGGACCAGATCGTCCCCGGAACCTCGGCCACCGTTCAGGACGGGATCGGCGTCGTCGGCGGTGCCTTCGACATCAACGCCGCCTGCTCGGGCTTCGTCTACGCCCTGTCGGTGGCCCACGGGATGCTGGCCATCGGGGCCGAACGGCTCCTGGTGATCGGATCGGAGACGTTGAGCCGGATCACCGACTGGGACGACCGATCGGTCGCCGTACTGGTCGGGGACGGCGCCGGAGCGGTCGTGCTCGAGGCGGTCGACGGGCCGGGCCAACTCCTCTCGTTCAAGCTGGGTGCAGACGGCTCGCTGCGCCATCTCCTCAAGTGTGACCACGGCGGCTTCCTCTACATGGACGGCAAAGAGATCTTCCGGAAGGCGGTGCGCGTGGTGGCCGAGTCGGCCGAACAGGCCATCGCCGAGGCGGGGCTCACCACCGACGACATCGACCTGATGGTCCCCCACCAGGCCAACCTCCGGATCATCAGCGCCGCCTGCCAGCGGTTGGGCATCCCCGAGGAGAAGGCGGTCGTGGTCATCGACCGCTACGGCAACACGTCATCGGCATCCATCCCCCTGGCGCTGGTCGACGCGCTCGAGACGGATCGGCTCCACCAGGGTGATCACGTACTGCTCACTGGCTTCGGCGGCGGCATGACCTGGGCCAGTGCCGTGCTGCGCTGGGGCGGGTGAACCCGCCGGTCGAGCCGGGCTCGGCGTCGCCGTTGGTGGTCCTGGCCGCGGGACTGGCCCGTCGGTACGGTGGCTGCAAGCCGCTGGCACCGATCGGAACCAACGGCGAGGCCGTCATCGACCTGCTGGTCAGCGACGCCGTGTCCGCCGGGTTCGGACCGATCGTGCTGGTCCTGCACCCCGAGACCGCCCCGGCCGTCCGCTATCACGTCGAACGGTGCTGGCCCTCCTCGGTGGCGGTGGAATTCGCCGAGCAACGCGTCCCGCTCGGGACGGTGCACGCGGTGCTGGCGGCCAAGGAGTCCCTCGGGACCACGCGCTCGTTCGCCGTGGCCAACGCCGACGACGTCTACGGCGAGGCGGCCATGGGTCTGCTGGCCCGCCACCTGGCCTCGACGAGCGGGGAGCACGCCCTCGTCGGCTACGCGCTGGGCTCCACGGTGGCCACCGACGACCCGGTGACCCGGGGCATCTGTCAGGTCGACGCCGACGGCCTGCTGGTGGGCCTCGTCGAGCGACGCAAAGTGGCCCGCCAACCGGACGGCGTGACATTTCGCTCCGACGATGGGCTCGATCCGGTCGAGCTCGACCCTCGGCTTCCCGCCTCGGTCAACCTGTGGGGGTTCCAGCCCGCCATCTGGGACGTGTTCGGCTCGGCCATGGCCGCGTCAGGCCTGGACGACGAGGCTGTGATCGCCGACATGGCCACCGGTACGTCCGTGCCCAAGGCGGAGGTGCTCCTGCCTGAGGTGGTGGCCACCATGGTCGCCTGCAACGCCGGGCTGCCCGTGCGGGTCATCGCCACCGATGCCACGGTGGTGGGCGTGACCCACGCGGCCGACCTTCCGATCGTGAGCGGCGAACTGGCCCGTCAGGTGGCCTGGGGCACCCGACCGGCAACCCTGTGGGGAAATCGGGCCTGAGGTACTGGCCACCGGGCTCACCCGCCGGGGCGACCCGTCATCGCCCCGCTCCCGTCGGTGTGGTCGGCTGGCTCCGCCCCGGGGACGGTTCCGGCCCGACGGCGCTTGGCGGCGGACCGTCTCTGGATGACTTCGATGACGGCGTCGGCCATGAGGAACATCACCGCGGCCCACACCAGGTCGGTCGACAGCCCGAACGAACCCGGCCACCCACCGTTGGGGAGGTCCGAGTCGCGGCCCTGACGGATCATGATGTAGACGCTGGTGGCCAGGACGAGTCCCGCGGCGATCAGGCCCAGGGCCAGTCGCAGTCGTGGAACCCGCAGCACCACGAAGGTGGCCACGGCGATGACGATGCCGGTGAACGGCGGGGAGATGATGGCGGCGGCCAGGCCGATCAGTGCGGCGATGACCAGGGCCCGCCGGACGGTCGTTTGGTCCTCGTTCGAGTCGAAGGCCGTGATGAGCTCCGGTTGGTCGTCGACCACCGGCCGCTCCACCACGTCGACCGACCCGCGGCCTGCCCCATGGTCCGAGGCCGAGTCGACGGTCAGATCGGGGTCGGTCTCTTCCCCGCTCGCCCGGCGGCGCCGGCGCGGAACGAACGCCAGGAGCAGGCAGACAACGATGGTGATGGCCGAGATGATCACGGCGAAGTTCACCTGCCGCTGCGGCGCCCACCGCAGGTCGACGGTCATCTTCCCGCTGTGGATGGCCGAGGAGAGGACCGCCGGATCGACCTGCCATCCGTTGGCGAAGCCATCGACCAGGAGCGGCTGACCGAGACTGTGGCCGCCCACCGTCGCCTTCCAACCGGCGTTGATGCTCTGCCCGAGCACGAGCATGAAGGGCGCCGACGCATGCGATACCCCGGACACGGACACCTGCATGGCGGTCGCCGTCTCGTGGCCGACGGTCACTTGGGGAGCCCGGCCCGTCACCGGGGCGGGCACCTGGCCGTCGGGTCCCAGGGTCGCCGCTCCGCCGCCGGAGGCCGATGCCAATGCCAGCTGATCGATATCGAGCCCGACGGAACCGCCCCAGGTCGAGTCCAGCTGGTGGTCGCCTGAGCCGAGGGCCAGCCCGGCCGCGTCGGGACCGCACAACCTCACCGGCAACGCCTCACGGGCCAGGGCCGCGGCCGACGCCCCTTGCACCGATACCCACACGGGCCTCCCGTCCACCGAGAGCAGGTCGTCACGGCACTGGGTGGGGATGGCGGTCGGCAACGGCGGAGCCGACAGGCCGGCGATGCCCACCTCGGCGATGCCGATGGGCATGGCCGAAGGAGACTGGGTGTAGTAGTCCTTGGTGTTCTCGATGCGCACCGAATCGACGGTGACACGGATGGTCCCACCGGTCAGTGGCCTCGACAACGTCAGGGGAACGTCCGCCGCCGCGCCGGCGACACTGCTGTCCGCGATCGACGGCACCGCCAGTCGCTCCTGCGCCCCTCCGGCCGACACCGTCACGGAGGTCGGCACGGAATGCCGGCCATCAGCCACGATCTTGAGATGCAGGGCATCGAAGGTGATCGGATTTGGCACGATGAACTGCACCCAACTTCCCACCTGCTGGGTCACGCCGAAGCCCGGTTCCCACAACGTCGAGGGATCGCCGCCCAGCGCCGCCGTGGCCCCGGCCTGGACGTCGCCGGCCAGACGGCTGCTCGAACTGGCCACCACCACAGGGGAAGCGGCGCCGGCCCGGCCGACCACCCGGTCGACGGTCTGGTCGTCGGCGTTTGGGGAGATCCGGGCCTGACCGGTCAGGGTGAACGTCCGGGCGGTGGGGAGCCAGAACGACCGGTTGAGGGTCAGCTCGGCATCCCCCCGAGGTGGATAGCCAGATCCACGGAGGCGGGTCATCGTAAAGGTGAGGGGATCGACGAGTGATGCACTCCCCACCGAACGCAGGAGGTCCTGGGGCATCGCAACGGTCTCATGGGCATTCACCCCCGGGATGCGCACCTCAGCGAATCCGACCGGATTCTGATAGCCGGCCCGCACGTGGTACTTGGTGGGGTGGGAGTCATCGATGGTGATCCGGAGGTTGGAGAACGTGCGGGGTGTGAAGGCGATGGTCTGCCCGGCCGGCGTCTGCGACGCCGGCCCCAGCTCCACGGTGACCGGCTGCTGGTAGTCGAAGGTCAAGGTGACCTTGGTGATGACCTGCCTCGGGTGAGCCATCTGCAGCTGAACGAGGTTGACGGAGTCGGCCGTCCTGGGCTGGGTGAACTCGGCGCTCCACCACTGGTCGGTCGGAAACAGCGTGTCGGCCCATGCCGTCTGCAGGTTGCCGTCGAGCGCGGCGGCTGGGCGCTCGTCGTTGAGGTACTGCGTGGGTGAGCCGTAGCTCGACGCCTCCACCCAGGCGATTCCGTTGAAAGAGGTCGTGCTCTGCGCGTCGGCCGGAGCCTTGGGGAAGAGGTCGATCGGCGAGTTGAAGGGGTCGTCGGTGAGCCCGGCGGTGGCAGCCCCTTCCGCCTGAGTCTGTGTGTAGCCCCTGTTGTGCTGGATCCCATTCCATCGGAAGCCTTGCTTGCGGTTGGAGTCGGTCACCACCAGGTTCGCCCCGGGCTTGAGCACCTGCTTCCTGAGTTGGTCCGGCGCCGTGTCGAGGGTGCCGGAGTAGAGAACGGTCGGATTGCCGGCCAGGAGGCCGACCGACGCGGCATTGACGAGTCCGGGCGAGTTGCCTGACACCACCAGTGGGGCCAGCAGCGATTCGGCACGGACGACATTGCGAGGGTGGTCGACGGAATAGGAGACGAGGGGCGCGGTCGGGGTTTGGTGGGCCTGACCGGCCAGGGACTGCTCGTCGAAGTGCGGAACGAGTGACACGTTGGGCTTGGGCTGGCCATAGGAGATCGGATGACTCAGGCCGATCGGGGCAACCTTCAGGCCGTCAGCGATCTGCAGGGGGTTCGGCGTGTTGTAGGTCGAGTACGCCTGGTCGTACTGGACCAGCACGTCACCCGCGCTCATCAACGAGGCCATGGGCCCGATTGAGTTCGGGTCGAACGTTCCTTCCTGCACTGGAGCGTCCACTGCTTCGAGCAGGTCCGCGGTGGGAATCGACCCCATGGTCTGTTGTTCGTGGGTGACGAACGGACGGGTCAGCAGGCCCGGGTAGACGGTGTCGATGGTGTCGCCCCATGTGTAGGCGGCGAAGTTGTTGCCCGGCAGTGCCAACACCCGAGTGCCCGGATGCGTGGCGTTCAGATGTCGGGCCGCCTGTCTGACATAGGCCGGAGGGGTTGCGGGCTGGGTGAGTCCGTTCACCACCGTCGAGCCGGTCCACAGCGGCGCCGAGGCTCCGGCGATCGCAGCGATGACGAACGCCGCGATGGCCAGCCCGTAGGTCCCAAGCCGACGGATGGCCGCGTTGACGCCGGCACCGAGCAACACGGCCAACCCGAGAAGGAGCAGCGGGGAGGCTCGGTCGGTGGACCGGAGGGCCAGACCTGCGGTGGTGTCGGACATGAACGCCTTGATCAGGTCGCTGACACCCGTGGGGTGGTAGTACGGGAAGGCACCGACGGCAAGGATCATTCCCACCACGACGAGGAGGGCGAAGTATGACCGCTTCCTCCATCTGACCGTGGCCGCGGCCAGGAGGGCGAGGACCGGTATCCCGAACGACAGACCCAGCAGCCAGAGCCGCTGGGTATAGGCCACGGCCGCCTGTGTCCAGTTGCCGGTCTGGTCGGAGCTCCCGTAGAAGAACCAGTAGCCGAGTCCTCGCAGCACCTCGAACGGCGAGGAACTGGAGCTGGTGGACAGCAGGGTCTCGGTGTACTTGAGGATGTTGACGCCGTAGGCCGCCTCCACCTGCAGCCCGACCGCCCACCACAGCGAGGCCAGGGCCGAGAGGAGGGCGATCCTCCAGGCCACCGCCCATGCCTTCCTCCACGTGCTCTCGTGCAGCACGAACACGGCGAAGGGCAGCCACAGCGCCGGTCCGATGCCGAGGTAGAGGATGGAACTGGCGTTGATCCCACTGACCAGGGCCACGACCAGTGCGAAGAGAGCCGGGTACCTCCAACCCCCGCGCCGCAGGGCCAGGATGACGAACGCCAGCATCCAGGGCAGTCCGGCCCAGGGGAGCAGGATGACCGAGATCCTCCCGGCGTACTGGAGGACGTAGGGCGTGAACATGAAGGCCAGGGAGGCCACGTAGCAGCCGGCCCCGGACAGCTTGATGGTCCGGCACAGGTAGATCATTCCGGCACCGGCCGCGAACAGGATGGTCCCGAGCCACAGGCGTTGGGCGATCCACAGAGGCACATGGAGCTCGGCCAGCACCCAGTAGAACGGCCCCATGGGGAGCAGGTAACCGATGTTCTCGTGGGTGACCGTCCCCAGCGCGATGTTGGGATCCCACAGCGAGATCGCCTGACGCAGATAGCGACCGGGGTCGAGGTAGAGATAGGTCTTGGTGTCGTCGCTCACCGTGCCCGGCTGTGTGGCCAACATCGGGACGAAGGCCAGCAAGCCGAAGATGGCGTAATCGAGCGCGGACCGGGCCCGGGAGGGAGGCCGGTACCCGGGCCCGCCGTCGGCGGGCGGCGTTGACGGGGAGTCCGCCGGGGCGCGGGAAGTGAGGGACAGATCTGCCATGGGTAGCGGTCAGCTTAGACAGGCCTACCAGCGTGGTGGCATCGTCTCTTTGGGCTCATTGTGCTCCGGATCAGGGACAATCGTCCGGGCGTCGAGCGCGGTGCGCCGGACCGCACCGATCCGTAGAAGGCGCGGCCGGCCACCGGGGCCGGGAGGGTCCACAACGCTTTCCGGCCTGGAAGAGGCACTCCCACCAGGCCCGCACTACAATGTGCGCTTTGGGTGGGCCGTTGGGTCGAGATCGGCGCTGGGGGGAATTTCGATGGAGCGTGTTTCGGACGATGAGACGATGACCCCACCGGGCCCCGCGGACTGGGACGACCTCGTGTCCTCCGACGCGACCACTCAGAGTGGTGCCGAGCCGGCCGGCCTGCCGGCATTCGACGCCCCCGAGCTCCAGCCGTTCGCATCCCTGACGCTCGAGGAGATCGCCGAGTACGCAGGTCTCGCCAGCATCGACGTCGTGGCGTGGCGCGACTTCGATGACCCCGAGGCCGGTGGCTCCGAGCTGCACGCCCACCGCATCCTGTCCGCGTGGTCGCATGCCGGGATCAAGGTCAACATGACCACCTCGTCGGTGCCGGACGCCCACAGGTTCATGCGACGAGATGGGTACACCGTCACCCGGCGTCTGGGTCGCTACTCGATCTTCCCCCGCACCATGATCTCCGGGGTGCTCGGCCACCTCGGCCGGGGGGACGGACTCGTCGAGATCTGGAACGGCATGCCTTTCCTCTCCCCCCTGTGGGCCAGGTGCCCGAGGATCGTCTTCCTGCACCACGTGCACGCCGAGATGTGGAAGATGGTCCTACCAAAGGGATTGGCCGAGCTCGGCTATGCGTTCGAGCACCGGGGGGCCCCGCCGGTGTACCGGCGCAGTCGCATCGTCACCCTGTCCTCGTCGTCCAAGGCCGAGATCGTCGAACGGTTGGGATTGCCTGGTTCGAACATCACCGTGGTCCCACCGGGCGTGGAGCCCCACTTCTCGCCCGCGGCCAGTAGGTCGGAGGTGCCACTGGTGGTTGCCGTCGGTCGACTGGTACCGGTCAAGCGATTGGACCTGCTGATCGAGGCACTGGTGCAGTTGAAGCCCCGCCATCCCGATCTCCGCGCCGTCATCGCCGGGGAGGGTTACGAGCGCCCGATGCTCGAGGCGCTGGTCCGTGCCCACGGTGCCGAGGAGTGGATCGAACTGCCGGGCCACATCGATCAGGAGGCGCTCATCGATCTGTACCGCCGGGCCTGGGTGGTGGCATCGAGCTCGTTGCGCGAGGGCTGGGGCATGACGGTGACCGAGGCCGGAGCGTGCGGCACCCCTTCCGTCGTGTCCCGCATCAGCGGTCACGAAGACGCAGTGGTCGACGGTGAATCAGGCCTTCTGTTCGACGACGCCGACGGGATGGTCGAGGGCCTCGACGCCGTCCTCGTCGACGAGGTGCTCAGGAAGCGGCTGGGGATGGGCGCACTCGACTATTCGGCCCGGTTCACCTGGGACGCCACTGCCAGGCAGACGCTGGCCGTGCTGGGAGCGGAGCGACTGCGGCGCCTACGCCGATTCGGCTCGCCCGGACGCTGACGGGACGGCCGGCGGGCCCAGGTCAGCCGGCCGCGTGTGGCACGAGACTCGTGCACAGCGTCATGGGGGACGCCGCCGGGGAGACGTCGGTCACCGAAGCCAGGACGGCGGCGTTTCCAGGGGTGCCGGCGGTGGTGGCGATCACGGCCGGTCCGTTCCCGGCCAGGTAGTGCTGGATCCCGACTCCCATCCCTCCGGCCAGGATCATCTTCATGTTGGGGTCGGTCATGGCGACGACCCCGTACGCCGTATGCGGCTCGACGGCCACCGATGAAGTGGTCGCCGGCGGCCACAGCACTGACGGCGCGCCCGGGTCCTTGACCTCGAACCTGACTCGATTGATGCCCGTAGGGACAATGAGCAGTGAGCTCTTCCCGTAGGTCATCAGCACCACCGGTCGATCCGTTGGCCGCACCGTCCGATTGAACTCCACGGTCAGCGTGTGGTTGATTCCGGGCCCCTGTTCGACGGGGATCCATGTCAGATGCTGGAGTTGCTGGCCCGGTACGGTCTGGTAGCTGAATCCCGTTGACACATAGAGACCCGAGCAGTCCCCGACCGCGAACAGCGTCCCGGCCGGTGCAAAGTAGGGCAGCGTGGGACCGTGCTCCACCAGTGACCCGATCGATCCACCGCTCACCGACTTCTGGAACTGCACGAATCGCTGGGCCTGACCAGGAGTCCAGAGGCTGGAGGGTGTGACGGCCGCCCCCACGTTGGCCCACAGGCTGAAGACGCCGAGGGTGACGACGGCCACCAGGGCGACCGCCCGTTTCCGTCGGCTTCCGCCGTCGAGCCGCCGCCACATGTCGACCAGTCCGATCATGGCGGCGAGGGCCAGGAAGGGGAGGAAATCCGCCAGGTAGCGATCACCGATGTACCCGATCAACAAGACCCCGGCCGTCCCTGCCGCGGTGGCTACGAGCAGCAGCCTCATGGCCCCCACACGACCGATGGGATGGGGGCGGACGGCGGTGATCACTCCCCAACAGCCGAGCAGGAACAGCAGCGGCATCGAGCTCGGGATGCTGGCGGTGGGATAGGTCTGGTCGAGGAGCACGTTCCCCACCGCCTGCGCCGGGCTCGTCGGCAGCGTCAGGTACGGGAACACCGATCGGAAGTGCAGGCCAACCGGCTGCCAATAGGCCGTCAGGGTGCTCGGGAGGAACTTCAGTCCGAATGTGCCGCCCCCGTTGGCCGCCAGGAACAGGCGTCGGTGGGCGTTGACGTGCGTCCACACCTGGTCGGCCTCGGACAGACCGAACGGCAGTCCGAGCTTGAGCCAGTTGACGACGCCTCCGAGGGCGATCGGCACCAGACCCGCCAGCAGCATCGGCAGGGCCCAGCGACGATTTGCAGCCTGGTGGCGGTTGGCCGCGAACCATCCGGCGATGAGGAGGGCGCCGATGCCACAGGCATAGCCGGTGGGACTGCGGTTGAGGTTCGCAGCCAGCACCAACACACCGCTGGCCAGCACCCGCCCCCACGACGGTCGCTCCAGCACGCCGAGCAGGGCGAAGACGCACCCGATGGTGAGCGCCACACTCCAGGCCAGGTCCTCGTGGTTCACCCGGGGGGAGGCGGCGAGGTACATGAGCACGGAACCGCCGGTGATGGCGCCGACGATGACGCCACAACAGGCGGCCTCGGCCCGCCCGACGAGGGCGTGCCCCCTGATCATCCACCTCACCCGCCAGAGCAGCAACGAGCTGAACACCCCGGTCACGACCCAGGCCAGGAGCAGGGACGGAGCAGTGAGGCGCCCATCGAAGCCGTGGCTGAAGAGCAACACCGGCATCCGGAGGATCGACGGGAACAGGCCGAAATAGGTGTACTGGTGCCCGTGGTGGATGAATGCCTCGATGCCCAACGAACCGTCGGGCACATACAGGTGGCCGGACAGCATGGCCCGGGCCTGCAAGTCGTAGAAGTTGTCGGGAGCGAGAAGTCGGAACGGAGTTGCCGTTCCCGTCCACAGGCTCCAGAGGACCCACAGATAGGGCACACTGACCACGAGTTGGGCGACGATCACGGCGATGGTGAAGCGCCGGCGACCTGCCGAGGGCACCGGGTGGGCATCGGCACCCTCCACCTCCTCAACGGGTCCGGTGTGGCCGAGGACGGCCGTCCTCGTGCTCACGGCCTGCAACCGTTCCGAGTTCCCACCACGTCAGCGGCGGAGTCGACGAGCAATGCCCGATACGGCGCGCACCGGCGCGGTCAGACGCCAGCTGTGCGAACTACGGAGACGACGCACCTCGGCCATGGCCGCGTCCCGCGATGCAACCGCCTGCTCCAGGTTGGCCGTGCTCATCAC
>DASZGT010000139.1:0-8908 GCA_035938575.1 Acidimicrobiales bacterium | reverse complement strand
CATCGGGTACATCGTCTTCGCGGTGGTGGCCGTCCTCGCTGTCGTCATCGCGGCCCGGCAGGGCCGCCGGGCCGGTCGCCGGGCCCTCCAGCAACGACTGATCGCCCTGTCCAACCGGCTGGGGGTGGAGCCGCCCGACGAAGGGGGGGTGGAACCGGTGCTCATGCACCTCGAGCGGGTGACCGGCGAGGCGTCCGAGGCAGTGACCGAGGCCAGTTCCGACGCCATCCGGCTACGACGGGCCCTCGACACCCTCCCCCAGGGCGTGATCGTGTGCGACGAGAACGGAGAGGTGGCGTTCCGCAATGCCCGGGCCGTGGGCCTCATGACCAATCGCCACGGTGACGCCCTGGCCGCCCAGGCCGTCACCGAGTTGCTGGAGAACGCCTGGACGGACGGGTCCGCCGAGCGCACGCTCGACCTCTACGGACCGCCCCGGCAGACGTTGATGGTTCGGACCCGGCTGGTCGACGACGGGCGCCGGCCGTTGGGGGTGATCGCCATCATCGAGGACGTGTCGGAGCGCCGGCGGCTCGAGGAGATCCGCCGCGACTTCGTGGCCAATGTCAGCCACGAGCTCAAGACGCCGATGGGTGCGCTCGGCCTGCTGGCGGAGACGCTGACCGTCGAGCCCGACCCGACCGTGGCCCAGCGGCTGGCCTCGCGCATCCACACCGAGGCCTTCCGGGTCAGCCGCATCATCGACGACCTCCTCGATCTCAGCCGCATCGAGTCAGAAGAGGATCCGCCCCGGGAGCCCATCTACGTCAATCTGGTGATGGCCGAGGCGGTCGAGCGGGTCCGGGCGGCAGCCGAGCAGCGACGCATTACCATCGAGCTGAATGAGCCCAACCCGCCGGTCCACGTCATCGGCGATCGCCGCCAACTGGTTTCCGCCATCCACAGCCTCCTCGAGAACGCGGTGACCTTCTCGTACGAGGACGCCGTCGTGCGGGTGGCGGGGAGCCAATCCAACGGCGAGATCAAATTGGCCGTCACCGACACCGGGGTGGGGATACCCACCCGCGACCTCGAGCGCATCTTCGAGCGCTTCTACCGGGTCGACCATGGTCGCAGCCGTGACTCGGGCGGCACCGGGCTCGGGCTCTCGATCGTGCGCCACGTGGCCAGCAACCATCAGGGCCGGGTCGAGGTCGACTCGCGAGAGGGGGAGGGATCGACCTTCACCCTGATCCTGCCCACGCCCCCTGAATATTCGGCATGAGCGCGACGCCGGTGGCCCCCGACGAGTCGCAGACGAAGGTGCTGCTGGCCGAGGACGACGAGTCCTTCATCGACGCCCTCGTGATCGGGCTGGCCCGCGAGGGGTTCGACGTCACGGTGGCCAGGGACGGCAACGAGGCCCTCCGGCTGTTCGCGTCGGTCGAGCCCGACCTGGTCCTGCTCGATCTCATGCTGCCCCGGCTGTCCGGCATCGACGTGTGCCGCTCGATCCGGGCGCGGTCGTCGGTCCCGATCATCATGGTGACGGCCAAGGGGACCGAGATCGACACCGTGGTGGGTCTCGAGGTCGGGGCAGACGACTACGTGTCCAAGCCGTACCGCCTGCGCGAGTTGGTGGCCCGCATGCGGGCCGTGCTCCGGCGCACCCCCTCGAACGGCACCCCACCCGAGCCATCGAACGACGGGGCGGCGGGCGATGACGAGCGCGAGGGCTCCGAGCGGCCCACCGGGAGCGCCGTCCTCGAGGGCGGGGGCATCCAGATCGACCCCGATCGCCACCTGGTCTTCATCCGGGGCCGGGACGTGCACCTGCGGCGCAAGGAATTCGAGCTGCTCTCGCTGTTGATGGAGAACGCCGGTCGGCTGTTGACGCGCGACGTGCTGATCGACCGCATCTGGGGCTCCGACTACTTCGGCGACACCAAGACCCTCGACGTCCACATCAAGCGGCTACGCACCCACGTCGAGGTGGACCCGTCATCGCCCAAGCTGATCACGACCATCCGTGGGGTCGGCTATCGCTTCGACGCCCCCCGCATCTGACCCGACCCCGCGTCACCGGCCACCGGTCCTGATCAGCCCCGGCCGGGGATGACCGTCTCGCCCCGCAGGTAGGGACCGAGCACTTCGGGCAGCACCAGCGATCCGTCGGCTTGCCGACCCGTCTCCACCAGGGCGGCCCAGATCCGGGCCCAGGCCAGGGCCGAGCCGTTCAGCGTGTGGACCAGCACGGGCCCCCCGCCACCGCTCGGTCGGAAGCGGATGTTGGCCCGGCGGGCCTGGTAGTCGCTGCACCAGCTCACCGACGACACCTCCAACCACTGGTCGACCCCAGGGGAGTAGACCTCGAGGTCGAAGGTGCGGGCGGCCGAGTTGCCCATCTCATCGGGGCAGAGGTCGAGGACCCGGTACTGGAGCCCCAGGTCCTGCAGCAGCCGCTCGGCCCGGTCCACCATGTTCGCCAGCAAGGCGGGCGCCTGGTCGGGAGTGCTGTAGGCGAACAGCTCGACTTTGTCGAACTCGTGCACCCTGAGCAGGCCCCTCGTGTCGCGGCCGGCCGCCCCCGCCTCCCGACGGAAGCACGAGGTGGCGGCGGTCAGCCTCAATGGCAGGTCCGACTCATCGAGGACGTCGCCGCGCCACATGGACGTCAGGGGCACCTCGGCGGTGGGGATGGCCCAGAGGCCGTCGCGTTCCACGTGGTACGCGTCCTCTTCGAACTTGGGGAGGTGACCCGTCGACACCATGGTGTCGGTGAGGACCAGGGTGGGCGGCCGCACCTCTTCGAACTGGTCGGTGTGGCTGTCGAGCGCCAGCGACGTGAGGGCGCGCAGCAACCGGGCGCCCACCCCTCGGTAGAGGGGGAACATCGACCCCGACAGCTTGGCCCCCCGCTCCATGTCCAGGAGGCCCAGGGCCGCTCCGGTCTCCCAGTGGGGCACCCGCTGGGCGTCGGTATAGGTCGGCGCAGCATCCGGCCAGGTGCGGACCACCACGTTGCCGTCGGGACCGCTCCCGTCGGGGGCATCGGGCGACGGCAGGTTGGGGAGGAAGAGCACGGCCCGGCGCACCTCCTCCTGGGCGGTCTCGGCCACCGCGTTCTGGGCCCGCTCGTCGTCGCCAAGGCCGCGACTGCGGGCCGTCAACTTCTCGGCCAAGGCGGTGTCACCCGACCGGCGGGCCTCTCCCACCTGCTTCGAGAGCGCCCTCACCTGCGCCCGGAGGTCATCCCGACGTCCGATCTCGGCCCGGGCCGTCTGGTCCAGCCCGATCAACCGGTCGATGTCGGCGGGGTCCACCCCTCTCCGGGCCAGGGCCGCCTTCACCGATGCGCTGTCGTCCCTCACCAACCGGATGTCGATCATGACGGGCACAACGGTAGCGTGACCTTCCGTGAGCGAGGGCAACGTCACCACCGGGCGTCCGGCCGTCGTCTGCGACAGTGTGGTCATCCGCTACGGCGACACGGTGGCCGTCGACCACCTGTCCTTCGCAGGCCACGCCGGCGAGGTGGTCGCCCTGCTCGGTCCGAACGGCGCCGGCAAGACCAGCACGGTCGAGGCCCTCGAGGGCTTCCGCCGGGTGGACCAGGGCTCGGTCCGGGTCCTCGGCCTCGACCCCCGCCGGGACCACGGCGCGCTGGTCCCCCGCGTCGGCGTGATGCTGCAGAAGGGGGGCATCTACCCGATGCTGGGCCCGGCCCAGGTCCTCCGCCTGTTCGCCGCCTACTACGCCGACGCCGAGGACCCCGACGGCCTCCTCGAGCTGGTGGGACTCTCCGCCGTCCGCCGCACCCCGTGGCGGCGGCTGTCCGGTGGCGAGCAGCAGCGCCTCGCCCTGGCCCTGGCCCTGGTGGGAAAGCCGAGCGTCCTCTTCCTCGACGAGCCCACCGCCGGCGTCGACCCCGGCGGCCGCATCGTGGTGCGCGACATCATCGCCGGACGGCGCCACCGCGGCGTATGCGTGATCCTGACCACCCACGAGCTCTCCGAAGCCGAGCGGCTGGCCGACCGTGTGATCATCATCGACGGCGGCCGGATGCTGGCCGAAGGCACCCCTGCGGCCTTGGCCCTCGGCACCGCCGACGGATCCATCCGCTTCTCCACCGACCCGGGCATCGACAGGGCGGGACTGGCCCTGGCCATGGGTAGCGGGGCCACCGTCGAAGAGGAGCGGCCGGGCTCCTACCGGCTCCGGTGCGGCGCCGGCGCACCCACCCCGGCGGTGGTGGCCGCCCTGGCCGGTTGGTTGGCCGAACGGGACCTGGCCGTGGACGATCTCCGCACCGGCCAGTCTCTGGAGGAGGCCTATCTGGCCATCACCGCCTCCCGGGGGACCGGTGATCCGCCGGCATCGAAGCCACCGGAACGCCCGCACCGCGCCAGGCGGGACCGAGCGCCCCGACCATGAGACCGCTCAACGCCCAGTTGCGGGCCGAGCTGACCATGCTCGGCACCAACGGGGAGACGGTCCTTTTGACCCTGGGCATCCCCGTGGTGTTCCTGTGGTTCTTCTCGGCGGTGCACGTCCTGCCCACCGGCCCGGGGCATTCCGTCGACTTCCTGGTACCGGGCATTCTGGCCCTGGCCGTCATGTCGACGGCCATGACCGCGTTGGGGATCGGCACCGGCTTCGAGCGCGGCTACGGGGTCCTCAAGCGGTTGGGTGCGACGCCGCTGGGACGGCCACGGCTGTTGGCCGCCAAGATCATCGCCATCATCGCCGTCGAGCTGCTCCAGGCGGCGGTGCTGGTGGGGGTGGGGCTGGCGCTCGGCTGGAGCCCCGGCGGTCCGGGCGGTGCCGGTGCGCAGGTGGGTGCGGCGGTCGGGGCCATGGTGTTGGGGACCGTCGCCTTCGGCGGCCTCGGCCTCCTGCTGGCCGGAACGCTCAAGCCCTTGGTGAACCTGGCCGTGGTCAACGGACTGTTCGTCGTGCTCCTGCTGCTCGGCGGGATGCTGATCCCCCTGGGCAAGCTGCCTGGTTGGCTGGCCGGCGTGGCCAACGTCCTGCCGGCATCGGCACTGGCCGATGCCCTCCATGGCACCCTCGGCCACGGCACCCCGGTGACAACCCACGATTGGATCGTGCTGGTGGTCTGGGCGGTGGCGGCGCCGGTGGCCGCCGGCCTGGCCTTCCGCTGGGAGTGAGCGGGCGGACAGCTCAGCCCGAGGACCCGGCCAGTCGGTGCAACCACTGATCGAGCTGGGGTGCGGACACCGGGCCGATGACGTGGCCGAGGACGCGGCCGGAACCGGTGATGAAGAAGGTGTTGGGCTCCCCGTTCAACCCGTAGAGGACGGCCGCCACCCGCAAGGTGGAGTCGGTTCCGATCGGGTAGGTGAGCCCGGACTGCCTGGCGAAGGGAACCGCCTGCGCCGGGCTGTCGGCGACATCCACCCCGACGAACTGGACGATCGAGCCCTTGGCCCGCTCGGCGGTGGCGGTCCGGGCCAAGAGGGGTGTCTCCTGCTGGCACGGAATGCACCACGATGCGAAGAAGTTGAGCACGACCGGGCGATGGCGGGCGGGGCCCAGCTCGTGGAGCGAGACCGGAGGGCCCCGGGTCAGGGAGGGGAGGGAGAAGGCCGGCGCCACGCTGCCGATCCCCACCACGGGACCGGCGGCGGGGCCCGATCCCGAATTCTGGCCCAGGCCGACGAACAGGACCACAGCCAGCGCGGCGGCGATCACGGTGCCGATCAACAGGGAGCGCAGTCGTCGGGGCCCGTGCGCGGCCGGCGACGGTTGCGGCGGGGGTGCGGGTGATGGGGTCGGCGGGCCGCTGCCGACGCCGGGATCTGCCTCGCCGTCCGCCCCCGTTGCGTCCCCGCCGGCCTGGGGTCCCTCGATCAATGGTTGATGAGGACGTCGACGGCCATGACGACGAACAGCAGGGTCAGGTAGGTGATCGAGTAACTGAACAATTGCATGGCCGCTTTGGGGGTGGCCGTCCGCCACAGTCGCAGCGCCAGCCCTACGAACACCACTCCCAGGGCGGCGGCCGAGATGAGGTAGAGGGCGCCGAGCGCGGCCACTGCGGCCAGGAGCACCGACACCCCCACCAGGAGCAGGCTGTAGATGAGGATCTCCCCGGCGGTCCGTCTGAACGTGGCCACGGCCGGCAACATGGGGACGTTGGCCGCCTGATAGTCGTCCTTGTACTTGACGGCCAGCGCCCAGAAGTGGGGCGGGGTCCAGACAAAGATGATGGCGAACATCACCAACGGGGTCCACGCCAGGCTGTTGGTGACCGCGGCCCACCCGACCAGCACCGGGACCGCCCCGGCCGCCCCGCCGATCACGATGTTCTGACTGCTCGTGCGCTTGAGCCACAGCGTGTAGACGAAGACGTAGAAGAGGGTGGCCGACACGGCCAGGCAGGCCGACAGGAGGTTCACCCAACCCCAGAGCTCGACGAAGGCCACGACCTCGAGCGTGATGGCGAAGGCCAGGGCGTTGCGCGGCGTCACCGCGCCGGTGACCAGGGGGCGCTTCCGGGTCCGGTGCATGAGCTTGTCGATGTCCCGATCGACGAACATGTTGATGGCGTTCGCCCCCCCGGCGGCCAGGGCGCCGCCGAGCAGGGTGGCGGCCATGAGCCACACCGGGGGCATGCCCCGCTGCGCCACGATCATGGTGGGCAGGGTGGTGATCAACAACAGCTCGATGATGCGGGGCTTGGTCAGGGCCACATAGGCGCCGAGCCGCGAGCCCACGGTGGTGCGGCGGGGCAGGGTCGCCGCAGGAAGTGCCATTGGGCAGACAATAGTGCCGACGTGCAACGTTGAATCCCGCGCCGGATGGGCTGGCCAGGTGCCCCGACCGGGCCAGTACCATACGGAAACGGTGTCATCCCTGCGTATCGGGCCTCGCCCGTTCCTCCTCCTCTGCCGGTTCACGCTGGCCACGGTCGTCGTCAACGTGGTGACCGGCGCCGCGGTCCGGCTGTCCGACTCCGGACTGGGCTGCCCGGACTGGCCGACCTGCTCGCAGCACCACCTGACTCCCACCCTGCGCCTGCACCCGCTGGTCGAGTTCGGCAACCGGCTGGTCGTCTTCGTGCTGGTGGTGGCCTGTATCGCCACCGCGGTGGCGGCGTGCCTGCGCCGACCGGCGCGGCGCGACCTCCGATGGCTGTCCGGAGGACTGGTCCTCGGCGTCATAGGCGAGGCCGTGCTCGGCGCCTTCGTGGTCTACACCAAGCTCAATGCCTACGTCGTCATGGTCCACTTCATGGTGGGGATGGCGCTCCTGGCCGTGGCGGTGATCCTGACCCTACGGGCCGACCACCGACCCGGGCGCGGCACGATCGCCGTGACCGGGGGCGCACTGTGGCTGACCCGGGCCCTGGTTACCTTGACCGTGGTGGTGCTGGCGGCCGGGGCGGCCACAACGGGGACCGGGCCCCACGCCGGTGGGAGAGGGGCCAAGCGGATCCCGCTCGGACTTCGGGACATGACGCGCATCCACGCTGAGATCGTCATCGCCGCCGCCCTGTTGTTGTTGGTATTGCTGTGGGTGCTCTGGAGATCCGACGCCACCGCCGGCGTCCAAAACGCCGGGCGGATCCTGCTGGCGGTGATGGTGGGCCAGGGCCTGATCGGGTACGCCCAGTTCTTCAGCCATCTCCCGCCGGTCCTGGTCGGCATCCATGTGCTCGGCGCGTCGATCGTGTGGGGCACGGTGCTCTGGTTCCACCACGGTCTGTCGGACCATCTTCCCGAGTCGATCGGGGATCCCGGGCCGGCGGCGGGACCGGAGGGGCGGCGGTCCGAGGGGCCGGCGGTGACGAGGCCGTCGGCCGGCGAACCGCTGCGGGAGCCGGTGTGAGCCGGGCCGCCGCTTCCCCGATCCGGGCCCGACAGACGGAGATCGTCCCGTTGGAGGTCGAGCGCACCGAACTCGACGAGTCCCAGAGCACCGACCGGCCCTGGCTGGTCATCGTGTGGAACGACCCCATCAACCTGATGTCCTTCGTGACCTTCGTGTTCCAGAAGCTCTTCGGCTACTCCAAGGAGAAGGCGACCAAGCTGATGCTGGACGTCCACCACAAAGGTCGGGCGGTGGTCTCTTCGGGTACCCGCGAACGGGCTGAGCTCGACGTGTACCGTCTGCACGAGCACGGCCTCTGGGCCACCATGGAACAGTCGACGTGAGCTCGCCGATCCGACGTCGCCGGGACGGCCGGTACGCGGTCAAGCTCGATCCCAGTGTGCGCGCCGTGCTGGTCACGATGTCCGAGCAGCTGGCACCGGTGCTGAGTCCGGACGACCCCATGACCAAGCGGCTCTTTCCCCCGGCATACGCCAGTGAGATCAATGCCAGTGCGGAGCGGGACTACCGGGACCTGGTTGACAATGCCCTGATCAACCATCACCGGGAGGCGTTCACGCTGACGGCCGGGACCGCCGAAGCAGACGTCTTGACCGATGCGGAGCTCAACGCATGGTTGTCGGCCATCGGGGCCATGCGCCTGGTCCTCGGGACACGCCTCGACGTGAGCGAGGACATGGAGTCACCCGAGCCGGACGACCCGATTGCCCCCGAATACGCGCTCTATGAATTGCTGGGACAGCTCCAGTACCTGATCATCGAGGTGCTCGCGGCGGAGCTTCCTGACGAGGGTCGGCCCGAAGGTGAGCTGTGATCCCTCTGCTAACCTCCAGACGCCCTGATCGGGTCAGAGCCCCCATCGTCTAGCGGCCCAGGACGCCGCCCTTTCAAGGCGGTAACACGGGTTCGAATCCCGTTGGGGGTGCGGCACACCCCAGTGTCAGTGCTGGTTGGGGACCTGTGGTGCAGTTTGGAGTGCACGCCGGCCTGTCAAGCCGGAGGTCGCGGGTTCAAATCCCGTCAGGTCCGCCACCTCGGTTCGCCGAGGCGAGGTCGGGTAGCTCAGTTGGTAGAGCGCGCGCCTGAAAAGCGTGAGGTCACCGGATCGACG
>DASZGT010000138.1:0-3194 GCA_035938575.1 Acidimicrobiales bacterium | reverse complement strand
AAGATCCTGCCCCCGCTGTCGGCGGTCCATGACCTGGAGGGCGTGGGCGACGCTGCCTACCAGGTCCATCAGAACCTGCACGAGGGAAAGATCGGGGTGCTCTGCCTCGCCCCGGAGGAGGGCCTGGGCATCGAAGACCCGGAGCTCCGCGCCCAGGTCGGCGAGGACCGCATCACCCTGTTCCGGAGGCACGGAGCGTGACCGAACCCCAGCTGACCCAGATCGACCACGTGGCCATCGCCGTGCAGGACCTGGAGGCCGCCGTCGCCTACTACGCCGACACGTTCGGGGCCACGGTGGCCCACCGCGAGCGCATCGACTCCGATGGTGTGGAGGAGGCACTGATCAAGGTGGCCGACAGCTACATCCAACTGCTCACGCCCGTCCGGGACGACTCCCCGGTGGCCAAGTACCTGGAGAAGAAGGGTGAGGGTATCCATCACGTCGGGTACCGGGTGGCCGATTGCGCCGTCGCCCTCCAATCGGTGAAGGATCACGGTGGCCAGGTCATCGATCAGGTCCCACGGCCGGGCTCGAGGGGGACGACGGTGGCCTTCGTGCATCCCAAGGGTGCATTCGGCACCCTCATCGAGCTGGTCCAGGAATAGCCGCGTCAGTGGACAGCGCCACCGCGGCACCCGCCGACCCGCGGGACGAGCTCGTCGTCGGAGACCCGCCGGCCATCGGCGTGGCCAGCATCCCCGCTTCGCCCGGTCAGGCCCGCCCCCCGGCCCCGGTCCCGTCGATGCCGGTTCCCCCCGAGGCTGGGCCGGCCGGAACCGCGCCGTCGGAAGGTTCTGCTCCGGAGGAGGCCCCAACCGGAACCGCGCCCCCCTCGATCCGACCGCCCCCCGTGCGGCTCGCCGCCGTGCAGCCGGCACCCACCCGATCGGTGCCGGGGGTCGGCGAGGAGCCCCAGCCCTCCCACGGTGACGGCGCACTGCTGTCCGACGATGCAACGTCGGGGTTCTCTCCTTCGGTGTCGGACAAGTTGCGGTCGTACGTCTACCTCCTGGTGGACCCACGGACCGGGCGGGCCTTCGCCGTGGGTCGGGGTCAGGGTGACCGCTGTTTCCACCACGTCCGCGCCGCCAGGGACGGCGGCGACCCGGAGCCGGGGACGGAGCCGGCAGATGAAGCCGGATTCCCGATGATGGAGCGGATTCGCGAGGTCGAGTCGAGCGGTCGTGAGGTGCGCATCGACATCCTCCGGTACGGGCTCACGCCCGACGAGGCGTCGCTGGTGGAGGCGGCGGTCCACGATGCCCTGGGGCTCCGGGCTGAGCCGATGTTGGGGAGCCAGCGCCAGTCGGCCGTCGAGGTGGGCTCGCGTCTGGCCAAGCGGGCCAAGTTCAAACGGGCCCATCAGGTGGTGTTGTTGCGGGTGGGCGGAAGAGGGGCCGATCCCTCGTACGAAGAGGCCCGTCACGGGTGGCGGCTCGGGCGGAACTGGCTCGATCCCGACTCTGTCCGGTCGCCGCGGTGGGCGGTCGTGGTGGTGGGCACTCTGGTGGCAGCCGTCCACCGCATCGAGCGATGGGAACCGGCCCGATCACCAGTGCCAGCCCCGACCGGTGGGACTGATCCCTGGAGTGGGACGACCGGGGGCGGCCCGACCGGCCGCTACTCCTTTGTCGGGCCCGTCGACCCTGAGCTCGAGCGGCGCTATGTGGGTAAGAGCGTGGCCGCCTACCTGGGGAAGGGAACACCGGGCGCGATCACCTTCGTGTGGTGCGGTCCCCACTGGGTCAACACGCCACCGTGAGACGGTTGGGCTGCAGACTCCGGACCGGAAGAGCGGGACCCCCCGTGCCGGTCCGGTAGCCTCACTGTTCATGGATCACCCGATGACCCAGCGGCTCGAGGAATTGGCCGAACGGCGCGAGTTGGCCCGCAATGCCGGGTCACCCCGGGCCGTCGAGAAGCACCACGCCAAGGGGAAGATGACCGCCCGTGAGCGCATCGACTATCTCCTCGACGATGACTCCTTCCAGGAGCTCGACATGCTCGCCCGTCATCGTGCCCATGGCATGGGGTTGGAGGAGAACCGGCCCTACACCGACGGGGTGATCACCGGCTTCGGGACCATCGACGGTCGCCGGGTGTGTGTCTTCAGCCAGGACTTCACCGTCTTCGGCGGGGCGTTGGGCGAGGTGTTCGCCGAGAAGATCCACAAGGTGATGGATCTGGCCTCGTCGATCGGGGTCCCGATGATCGGCCTCAACGACGGTGCCGGCGCCCGCATCCAAGAGGGAGTGGTCTCGCTCCACTCCTACGGCGGGATCTTCCACCGGAATGCCGAGGCTTCTGGAGTCATCCCGCAGATCAGTGTGATCCTCGGCCCCTGCGCCGGGGGCGCGGTCTACAGCCCGGCCATGACCGACTTCATCTTCATGGTGCAGGGAACCAGCCACATGTTCATCACCGGCCCGGATGTGGTCAAGACCGTCACCGGCGAGGACGTGACCCTCGAAGAGCTGGGCGGGGCGATGAGCCATGCCACCAAGTCCGGCGTGGCCGCCTTCGTTTCCCCGGACGAGAAGTCGTGCCTGGACGATGTCCGCTACCTGCTCAGCTTCCTCCCGTCGAACAACCTCGAAGAGGCACCGCTGGTCGATTCGGGGGACGATCCCGAGCGGCTCACCCCCGAGCTCATCGAGCTCATGCCCGCCTCACCCAACCAGCCCTACGACATGAAGAAGGTCATCGAGGCGGTGGTGGACGACGGCGACTTCTTCGAGGTGAACCATCACTGGGCCATGAACCTGGTCTGCGGCTTTGCCCGCATCGACGGCCGGGCCGTCGGCATCGTCGGGAACCAGCCTCAGATGCTGGCCGGCGTGCTCAACATCGACGCCTCGGAGAAGGGTGCCAGGTTCGTCCGCACCTGCGACGCCTTCAACGTCCCCCTGGTCACCTTCGTCGATGTCCCCGGGTTCATGCCGGGCACCGATCAGGAGTACGGCGGCATCATCCGCCACGGTGCCAAGCTTCTCTACGCCTACTGCGAGTCGACCGTCCCCCGGATCCAGATCATCACCCGCAAGGCCTATGGCGGTGCCTACGTGGTCATGAACTCGAAGTCCATCGGGGCCGATCTGGCCTATGCGTGGCCGTCGGCGGAGCTGGCGGTGATGGGGCCCGAAGGAGCCGTCGAGATCGTCTACCGGCGTGATCTGGTGGAGGCCGCTGAC
>DASZGT010000137.1:0-18836 GCA_035938575.1 Acidimicrobiales bacterium | reverse complement strand
CCGGATCTGTACATCGCCTTCGGGGTGTCCGGGGCCGCCCAGCATCTCGGTGGACTGGGTACCCCGCGGCACATCGTCAGCGTGAACACCGACGCCTCGTGCCCCATGACCGCCATGGCCGACCTCGGCCTGGTGACCGACGCCCGGGCCCTGCTGGTCGAGTTGGCCCATCGGCTCGGTGTCGTTGTCCCGACCGACCTGGCGCCGTCTGAGCAGGACGGGACACGGCGTGCCTGAGCCGGCCGCAGCACCCGGGCCGGACGGGGCCAGTGGATCCCGTCAGGGCGAAACCCTCTCGTTCGATGCCGTGGTCGTGGGGGCCGGGCCGGCCGGGTCGGCGGCGGCCCTGGCGTTGGCCCGGGCCGGCCGCTCGGTGGTCCTGGTCGAGCGCGGCCCGTTCCCCGGATCCAAGAACGTCTACGGCGGTGTGGTGTACGGCCGGGTGCTGGACGGGATCATCCCCGACTGGTGGGAGCAGGTGCCGGTCGAGCGGTGGGTGGTCCGCCGGTCGACCATGACGATGACGGAGTCCCAGTCGCTGTCGGTCGACTACCGCTCGCAGGCGTGGGGCGCCCCTCCGTTCAACGGGATGACCACCCTGCGGTCGCAGTTCGACTCGTGGCTGGCGGCCCAGGCGACGCGGTCCGGAGCCCGCCTGCTCACGTCGACCGTCGCCACCGGCCTGCTGCGGGACGACCGCGGACACGTCATCGGAGTGCGCACCGACCGCGGCGGTGCCGCGCTGTCGGCCAAGGTGGTCATCGCCTGTGACGGCGTGAATTCCTTCCTGGCCAAGGAGGCCGGGATGCTGCCCCGGGCCGAGGCGTCCCATCACACCCTTGGCGTGAAGGAGGTGCTCGAGCTCCCGCCGGGCGCCATCGAGGAGCGTTTCGGGGTGCGGCCCCACGAAGGCGTCGACATCGAGATGCTCGGGTGCACCCGGGGGATCCCCGGCGGGGGCTTCCTGTACACCAACGCCGAGACCGTGAGCGTCGGAGTGGTGGTGTCCCTCCCCCACCTGGCCGAGGCCAAGGTGCGTCCCGAAGAGCTGGTCGCCGGGCTCAAGGACCACCCTTCCATCGCCCCGTATCTACGGGGTT
The DNA here is from genome assembly GCA_035938575.1 of Acidimicrobiales bacterium. Taxonomy (GTDB): domain Bacteria; phylum Actinomycetota; class Acidimicrobiia; order Acidimicrobiales; family RAAP-2; genus Bog-756. The sequence goes on along the minus strand of DASZGT010000137.1, from coordinate 17,736 downwards.
CCTCGCTGCGCGAGTACTCGGCCCACCTCATCCCCGAGGGCGGGTACGACACCATGCCTCCCCTGGCCGCCGACGGGATGCTGGTGGCGGGCGACGCCGCCGCCATGACGCTGGCCGCCGGCCTGTGGCTCGAAGGGGTCAACTTCGCCATCGCCTCCGGCTTCGCCGCCGGCCAGGCTGTCGACCGGGCCATCGCCGGGGGCGACTGCTCGGGGCGCGGGCTGGCCTCCTACCGCGCCGACCTCGATCGGCAGTTCGTGCTGGCTGATCACAAGCGCCTGCGCAAGGCCCCGGCCCTGATCCTGTCCGACCGGGTCCAACAGCGCTATCCGGGTCTCATCTGCGACCTGGCCGAAGGGATGTTCACGGTGACCAACCCCACGCCCAAACCGGGCGGCCTCCGGATCACCCGGGCCGCGGCCGCCAGACACGGCGTGAAACTCCGTGAGTTGGCGGCCGACGCACTGCGCGGCATGAGGATCTTCGGATGAGCGATTCCCTTCCGGACGGGACCGGACGTGACGCAATCCCTGGGCGGTGGCGCGGCATCGCCTTCGAGGACCGGATGGCCACCGTGGACTTCCGGCTCGGAGCACGCGCCCACATCACCGTGGACTCCGACGTCTGCCGGTCGTGCACCACCCGCGAGTGCGTGACCGCCTGTCCCGCCAACCTGTTCGCCCCCACCGCCGACGGCGGCATCCTCTTCAACTACGAGGAGTGCTTCGAGTGCGGGACCTGCTACATGGTCTGCAACCACGAGGGCGCCATCAACTGGACCTATCCCGACGGCGGCCAGGGTGTCGTCTTCCACCACGGATGAGCACGAGCCCGATCGCCGACGCCCGGCCCCTTATCGTGGCCTGTCTGAGGATCACCGACCTCCGGCCGGTCGTCGATCCCTTGACCGGCGCCGTCTCCCGAGACGTCTGGGGCGTCGGCCTGTCCGCGGCCGACGCCGCCGCCCTCGAGCATGCCCTGCGCGCGGCCGAGGCGTGGTCGGGACGGGTCCTGGCCGTCGCCGTCGGACCAGCCGCCATCGAGCCGGTGCTCCGGGACGTGATGGCGCTGGGCGCATCCGTGCTGCGAGTCCCGAACGACGCCGAGGACACCGAGCACGGGTACGCGCTCGAGTTGGGTGGCGGTGAGCAGGCCCTGGCCCGGACCATTGCCGCCTCCCTGGCCCGGTTCGGCCCGCCGACCCTGGTGTTGTGCGGCGACCGTTCGGTCGACCGTGGCACCGGTGCCCTTCCCGCCTTTCTGGCCCACGAGCTCGGGGCCGCCCAGGCGCTGGGATTGGTGGGCCTGGAGGTCGACCCGTCGTCGGGTGGCCGCCATCCCCTCGATGAGCTCCCGGCTGCGCTCCTCGGCGAGCGCCGTCTCGACGGCGGTTGGCGCGAACGGCTCCGGGTGCCCCTCCCGGCGGTCTGCTCGGTGGAAGGAGCAGGCACCCGGTTGCGACGGGCGGCCCTGGAGGGCGCTCTCTCGGCCGGGGCGGCACCCGTCCCCGTCGAGCCGCCGACACCATCCGTAGATCAACCGACACCCCTGGCGGGCCCGGGATCGGAGGACGGACCCCGGTCGACGCACATCGGCGCCCTGCGACCGTTCGAGCCCCGGACCCGGGTCCTGCCCCCGCCCGCCAGCGAAGACCCTCGGATCCGGCTGCTGGCCCTGACCGGCGCGCTGGTGGCCCACGATCCTCCGACCCTCATCGGGCCCCTCGGAGCCGTGGAGTCGGCCGACGAGCTGCTCCGGTTCCTGGTCCGCCACGGATACCTGGACCAGCCGGCTGTCCCGGATCCCACCGGAACCGAGGCGTGCCGGTGAAGCGGCTCGCCACCTCGAGCTGGCCCCAAGTGGAACGGCAGGCGGATGCCGGGGACATCCTCCTGGTCCCGCTGGGCTCGACCGAGCAGCACGGCCCCCATCTGCCCGTCACCACCGACACCGACATCGCCGTGGCCGTGGCCGAGGGCGCGGCCCGGCGTCTCGGGTACCTGGTGGTGGCCCCGCCGGTGGCATACGCATCCAGTGGCGAGCACCAGGGGTTCGCCGGAACCCTCTCCATCGGGCAGGAGGTCACCGAGCTGCTGCTGGTCGAACTGGGCCGATCGGCCAGCGGTGCCTTCACGCACCTGATCGTGGTCTCCGCCCATGGGGGCAACTCGGTGCCGTTGGACAGGGCCATGACCCGGCTCCACGGAGAGGGAAGGTCGGTGGTGGCGTGGTCGCCGACCTGGAAGGGAGACCTTCACGCCGGTCGGACCGAGACGTCGCTGATGCTGGCCATCGCCCCGGACCGGGTGGGACTCGAGCAGGCCGAGGCGGGCGATCTCCGGCCGTTGGCCACGCTGCTCCCCCTCCTGCATCGCCACGGCGTGCGGTCGGTGAGTGCCAACGGCGTGCTCGGCGATCCGGCCGGAGCCGACGCCGACGAGGGACGTGGCCTGCTGGCCGCGGCCGTCGACGACCTGGTCGGTACGGCAGAGCGACTCCGAAGTATCCCAACCATGGAGGTGAGGCAATGAGCCGGGTAGCAGTGGTGACCGGGGCGGCCCGCGGTATCGGTGCGGCCACCGTTCGGGGACTGGCCAACGCCGGGTGGGCGGTGGTCGCGGTGGACCGGGCCTCCGACGACCCCCGGCTCCCCTATCCCATGGGAACCGAGGCCGAGCTGCGGGCGGTGGTGGCCTCGTCGTTGGCCATGCCACCGGACGCGGCACCTCCGCACCGCGACCGCGCCCGCGTCGTGGCCCACGTCGCCGACACCACCGATGCCGACGCGCTCGGCGCCGCCGTCTCGTTGGCCGAGGAGCAATTCGGTGGACTGGACGCCATGGTGGCGGTGGCCGGGGTGATCGCCGGAGGTGTCCCCCTCTGGGAGATGCCCGGTGACGAGCTGGGCGCAGTCCTCGGTGTGGATCTGGGCGGGCCGATCACTGCCGCACGGGTGGGCATTCCCGCGCTGCTGCGGCGGCCGGCCCCCCGCAGCGGGCGGTTCCTCGCCGTCGCCTCGGCGGCGGCCAGCCGGGGCCTGCCCAAGCTGGCCGCCTACGGCGCCGCCAAGGCAGGCGTCGCCGGGCTGGTGCGCGGCTTGGCGGTCGAACTGGCCGACACGGGCATCACGGCCAATGCCATCAGCCCCGGTTCGACGGCCACCGCCATCCTCGACGAGAGCGCCAGGCTCTACGGGCTCGACGACACCCGGTCGTTCGCCGACCAACAGCCCATCAAGCGGCTGCTCACCCCGGAGGAGGTGGCAGCGGCCCTGGTGTGGTTGGCCGCGCCGGCCAGCGGGGCGTTGACCGGTGCGGTGATCCCGGTGGACGGCGGCCTCTCCCTTTGACCCCGTTGCCGGAGGGGTTCGGGATCGAGCTCGACCGGTCGGTCCGGTCCTTCCGCGGTGGGACGGTGCTCACCGGAGGGCATCCGGGGCGGCTCATCACGTTGAGCCGGGATGGGAGGGAGGCGTTGACCCGGTGGCTCGGGGGCGGCACGGCCTCACCGGCGGCCCGCCACCTGGGCCGTCGGTTGGTCGACGCCGGTATGGCCCATCCCCGGCCGCCGACCACCACTGGCGGTGCGGGTACCGATCCCAGCGTGACGGTGGTGGTGCCCGTGCGCGACCGGAGCGCGGCGCTCGACCGCTGCCTGGCGTCACTGGGTGGGGAGGCACCGGTGGTGGTGGTGGACGACGCCTCGCACGATCCGCGCTCTGTGGCCCAGGTGTGCGACCGACACGGCGCCCGGATGATCGCCCGCAGCGCCAACGGGGGGCCGGGGGCGGCCCGCAACGACGCCCTGTCCATGATCGACACGGAACTGGTGGCGTTCGTGGACAGCGACTGCACCGTCATCACCGGGTGGCTTCGGGCACTCACGTGGATATTCGAGGATCCGCTTGTGGGGGCGGTGGCGCCCCGGGTCCGGCCCGACGGGACCGGCCGACCTCTCAGGACCTCCGCCCTGGCCCGCTTCTCCGAGGCCCGCTCCTCACTGGACATGGGACCGGACCGGAGCGAGGTGGGACCGGAGCGATCGGTTCGCTACGTCCCCGCGGCCGCCCTGGTGGTGCGGGGGGCCGCCTTGGACGACGGGTTCCGATTCGACGCCGACCTCCGGGTAGGCGAAGACGTCGACCTCGTGTGGCGACTGCTCGACGCGGGATGGCGGGTCCGGTACGAGCCCTCGACGACGGTCTTCCACCGTGAGCCGTCGTCGTGGAGCGCGCTGTTCACCCGCCGCTACCGATACGGGACGTCGGCGGGCCCGTTGGCCCGACGCCACCCGGGGCGACTGGCTCCGGTGGCGCTCCGCCCCTGGCCGACGGCCACGGTGATCGCGGGCCTGGCCGGCCGGCCCCGGACCGTGCTGGCGCTGCTGCTGGTGTCGGCCGCCCACCTGGCACGGCGCACGCGCCACCATGGGGTCCCGGTCACGCTGGCGCTGCGGTGGAGCACGGAGGGTACGGGATGGACCCTGGTCGGCATGGGTCATGCGGCCACCGTGCTGGCCGGGCCAGCTCTGCTGGTGGGAGCACTGCGGAGCAGGCGGGCCGCGGCGGCGGTCGCGCTCCTGGTCCTCGCCCCCCCCACCGTCGAGTGGCGCCGGCGTCGTCCTCGGCTCGACCCGGTCCGATGGTCGGTGGCGTCGATCGTCGACGACGTCGCCTACGGGGCCGGGGTGTGGGTCGGGTGCCTCCGAGCCCGCTCGCTGGCACCGCTGATCCCGTCGCCCGTCAACGGGTGGATGGAACGGGCGCGGCCCACCCGCCGTCGCAGGGGGTGAGACGCCGCGCCGACATATCGGTCTGGCCCTCCGCACGGGGGCGGGGCCCAGGGCGGACGATGGGAGCCGGCGCGCCAGCGGGGGACGGACGGCACCGGTGACCGCCCAGCGTGAGAAAAGGGCCCAGAATCAAAGGGGCCGACACGTCGATTCCGGCACCCACCTCCCCCGCAGTCGAATCTCGTCACAATTGGCGATGACTACGACAGTGTCTCCTTGTACGGTGCACCCGAGCAGGTAGATCGGCGCGGGCGGCTGCCTGGGCGGATGATGCGGAGCGGTTGGGGGAAATTCCGGTGACCGACACGCGTCGACTCGAGCGAAAGGCGTGAGCATGAGGAGATGGTCTTTGATTCTGGCGACCCTGGTGGGCCTGGTGGGCCTGGCCACGGTGGGGTTGCTGGCGGTGCCCCAGGCGGGCGCCGCCGGCCACGGCAAGATCCACAGCAAGCTGTGGGTGTCGAACTCGGCGCCTCTGGCTGCGGCCCCAGGCACCAGCTGTGCGCACCCGGGGTACAGCACCATTCAGTCGGCCATCAACGTGGCCGGTAACTTCGGTGCCACCATCGAGGTCTGCGCCGGCACCTACACCGAGCAGCTGACCATGACCCAGAGTGTGGCCTTGAAGGGCTCGGGCGCGGTGACGGTCAAATTGCCGGCCAGTCCAGTGAACTCCACCACCAGTTGCGATAACGCCATCGGTGCCGCCTCCCCCTTCCAGCAACCACAGGATGCCATCTCCATCTGCGGGGCCAGCGTGTCCATCACCGGCATCACTGTGTCGGCCTTCTGGCCCGCGGGGATGTGCTACGACAGCCTCTACGGTGTGCTGGTCGGCGCCGGTGGCAACCTGACCGCCAACGGCTTGACCGTGAACGGCGCAGGCGTGCCCATCGGGGACTCTGCCGTCGGATGCCAGGGGGGCGTGGCCATCCAGGTGGGGAGTGCTCGCCCGGCCATCAACGAAGCGGGCACCGCCACCCTCAAGAACACGGTGGTCTCCGGCTATCAGAAGAACGGCATCACCACCACGGGAACCGGGAGCGTCCTGACCGTCGATGGCGCCAGTGTGACCGGGCGCGGCCCGGTCGGAACCGCGGAGAACGGCATCGAGGTCGCCTATGGCGCCAAGGGAACCATCACGCACGCCAACGTGTCGGCCAACATCTGCCTGCTGCCGGGCACGTGTGGACCCAACGGCCTCACCCAGACTGAGGCCACCGGCGTCCTGTTCTACGGGGCGGCGACGGGATCCAGCTTGCAGTCCTCCGCCATCAGCGGCAACGACATCGGCGTCTACTACGGCTCGACGTCGCCCACGGAGCCTGGCTCCCCTGAAGTGGCCATCACCAAGAACACCTTCACCAGCAACCCTGATGAGCAGATCCAGCTCGACCAGGGAGTGGCCACGGTGAACGACAACAAACTGAAGGGATCCGGCAACGTGGGGATCGAAGTGCTGCAGTACGGCGTCCCCAACGGCCAGTCCTACGCCCCTGCCTCGACGGCCACCAAGGACACCATCAGCGGCCAGGGTGTCGGGGTCGAAGTCCTCTCGGACAATGCGGTCAGCGGAGACTTCCCGGGCACCTTCACCATCAGTGCAAGCAAGTTCCTGACCGGCAACACAGTCGCCACCCAGGACAACAGCACCAACTACACCATCCACCAAGTGGGCGACCGCTAGGGCCGCTCACTCGAAGGCTCTTTCCGGAAGGGAGAGACGGGCGGAACGCCCGTCTCTCCCTTCTTCAATTCCGGTCCAATTTCCGGGTACGACCTCCTATGACGTGGCACCATCGTGAAGAGAGATAGCGACTATCTCCTATCGCTTACGCCCGCTCTATCGAACAAGAGCCCTTCCGCGTAAGTCGGAAATATAGAATCGGCCGAGCCGCCGTCAATCACGATCAATCTTCCAGGTAGAGGGCCAATTCATCCGACAGTTGCTCCCGCTCCACAGGACACATTCGGCTGGCCTGGACAGATTGATGAGAGGCAACCACCTATACTGCTGTGAGCGCATCCATGCTGGGCACTGCTTCGGAATTGATCGAGGCGCACGTTGCCAGTCGGATCCACCGGCTATCGACAGCAACGCAGCATGAACCGAGTACTCCTCTTGGATCGGCGCGCCATCGTGGCGACGAGCCACCGGCCCACCGAACCATGTTCCCGATCAACGACGAAACGAGTGGTGTTCCCACGACGCAATCCAGGGCGTAACCAAACCGGCCGCACACCCTGCGGCGTACAGCCAGGACGGACGAAGCCTTTCCGCTCGCCGTCCGGGGAATGAATGCAATGGCCGGAGCCCGCCAACACCGAACAGAGCAAGGCGCACTCGCGCCCTACGAAGGGAGGTGCCATGCGGACCCGCATTGCACTCGTGGCGATCATCCCGGTCGCCCTCATCACCATCAGTACCCTGACGCAGGCTGCCACGGCGCAGCCGGCGCCGGCAGGACCAACCTCATCCTCTCGGACGAGCACATCAGCAGTGATCGCCATGCCGCCTCACCAACTGGCGGCCTACCATGACCCAGCGGGAGCACCCTTGCTGGGCCGATCGAGCTTCTCGGCCGACCTGAGCGCCGCGGTGCTCGCTCCACCCCAGGCCCCCGCCGCCATCCCGGCTGCCACCACGCCTCCGCCTGCGGTGGCCACACCGGCACCCGGGCCTGTGGACACGGTGACACCTGCACAGCGGGCAGCGTGGGAACGGGTGGCCATGTGCGAGGAGAGTGGTAACTGGGCCGCCAGCGGCTCCCGCTTCAGCGGCGGCCTTGGCATCAGCCGATCCAACTGGGCTGCCTATGGAGGACGGGAGTTCGCCCCCGAAGGGGCCATGGCCTCCGAGGACCAGCAGATCATGGTGGCTGAGCGCATCCAGTTCAGCCCACCGGATCAGTACGGCTGCCACGGCTGGTAGGCGCAGAGCGGCGCACGACGCCGGCATCGCGGGCCAACAACCTGTGACGGGGGCCCGATCGGCGTGCGCGTCGACGGGCCCCCAGTGGGTGCGCAGCCGGGCAACACCGGTCGCATCAGCAGGGCCTCCCGCACCCCGGTGGCCACGCAGAACAGGCATGAACGGGCGCACCCACCCCCCTGGCCTCGACGGCGGATCTGAAACACCGCAATTCGGCGGGCAGAACCTGCTGGTCTCCCGGACCCGTGCTCACCCTCCTGTGTTGGACGGGGAGGGCGCTGCTGGCCGCGTCCGCAGGCATTCACTCCCATCGGTGGTCGAACGGCTACGAGCGCATCCCTACCATCGGCCCGGTGTTTCTGCCGCAGACCATCGCCGGGCTGGTGGTCGCACTCCTCGTGGCCGTCTCACGGCACTTCGTGGTGGCGCTGGGCAGGGCACACTTCGCCGCCGCGACCCATCGGTGACCTGATCCTGTTGGTGGAGGTCGGGCTGTTCGGATTCATGGACAGCTTGAGGGCGCCGGACGCCACCACGTCGTTGATCGTCGAGGCAGCTGCCTTCGTGGACCTGATGACGGCGGCCCTCCTCGGGCTGCGGCGCCGGACTCAAACGGCACGCTGAATCTCGCACCAGACAAACCGGCGAGAGGACGCCCCTGGCACGCACGGGCAGCCGGCGCGTCGCCAACGGGCCGCCTCGGCATGGAACCAACGGGACTGCCGTGGCTACCGGTTCGACGCTGTCAGGCAGAACCGTGACGGCTCTCAACCCATGGCTCGGACGCCAGGCAAAAGAGCGCCGGAGAAATCACCTCATGGTCGGAGGCGAGCACTGAGCATTCTCAGTGCTCGTCGGGGCCGGCCCGGCGACCACTACCGGAAATCCGATAGGGACGCCGGGTCGACACCCCGACAGAGGCCGAATCAGATCTTGCGGACCTGGCTCGCCTGCAGGCCCTTTTGACCCTGCTTGGTCTCGAACTCCACACGTTGGCCCTCCGCGAGGTCGCGGAATCCCTCCATCTGGATCTCGGACTGGTGAACGAAGAGGTCATCCCCGCCGCCGTCAGGCGTAATGAAACCGAAGCCTTTTTCGGCGTTGAACCACTTAACTGCACCTACACCCATAACTGTTGTCTCCTTGAAATTCACGCACGGTAACGCGGGGATCCATTGTGAAGCCCTACATGCATCGGCCCGCGTGATTGGGTCGATGACCCCACAACCCTAGGCGGAACAGGAGGGGTACCGCTTAAAACCCGGTGACGGCACGCAGATCACGCCTCTGAGCGGCGCACAGGCGTCCCGTGGCCACCGAACGCCGGAGGGCCCTGCGTCCTACCGAGCGACGATGGCTACGCCCGGGCGCTGGGCAGGCGTACGCCGCCCGTCATTTCGCCGGACGTCGAGTCGCCTGCCGTCACACGATCGCTCCACGTCGGGGCACCGGCCTTTCGTCCGATCGGCTCGAACACGTCCGCCAGGATCATGACGGAGAAGGCCACGAAGAAGACCGGCTCCACCAGAGTGCCCATCCTGTTGGTCAGGTAAGCCAGCCCGAGGAACGGGTATCCGACGGCCAGTGCCTTCACCAGCCCCGAGTAGATCCGGGCCTCGATGGTCCCTTGGCCGCGAGTACGGCGCATGGCGATGAGCGCAGCGGTCGTCAGGGTGGCGAACTCCGTGATGCCGGCAACAACGTGCACATAGTGGTGAACGGGTAGTTGGAGGTGCCATTCGAGGGTACGGCAGGTGGCGCTCAGGCCCTCGGCGCAGGCGTAGGGGTAGCGGCCTCCGACCGCCCCGCCGATGGCGAACACCATCAACCACTTCCACTCCTTGCGCACAGCTCCGCGTGCGTTCGACCCCCGCAGCAACAGCGCCGCCGCCATCAACACACCGGCGATCAGGTCGGCGTCCGACATCAACGGTGCATGCGGGCGGCCCGAAGCCTCGAGGTCGGAGAAGAATCCGTTGACCGACGGCATGAGCCCCGGTACGAAGGGGACAACCACCCACCAGTTGTAGGCCAGCACCCCGGCAACGCCCACCACCTTGGCCGCGGTCAGCCGCGCGGTGCTTTCGTCGGTCACCGACGACGGCCTGAGCCCCGAGGGGAAGGTCAGAACCTGCACGTTGGGTCCAACATGGTTCGAGGAGCAATCATTCCCCGGCCTTCCACCGGTCGGTGCCCCAGGCGTTCAAGGCTCTCACCACGCCTTTCGGGGCCACTGCGGCACGGGGTCATGGTGCTGTGACGATGCCTCCGGCCAATTCTCATCGCGCCGTGGGTGTCGACGGGATCACGAGGTCCACAGCGGGCTCGGCCGGGATCGCGCTGCTACGTTCGCGGCCATGGGAGGGACGAGGGGGCGTCTGCGGTCCCGTGCCTGGCTCGCCGCCGCACTGGCGGCATCGGTCGTCGCCGGATGCGGCGGTTCCATCAGCGGATCCGACGGAGGCGCGGGCACCTCGGCGACGGACCACTCAAATCCCGGCTCGCTGCCGGCCCCTCCCCCCGTGGGCGCGGTCGCCTGGGCGCCCTGCGCGGCGGGCTCCGCCCTCCAGTGCGGGACGGTGTCGGTGCCGGTCGACTACCGGCACCCCACCCTCGCGTCGATCCCGGTGGCGGTGATCCGGGCACCGGCCACCGACCCCTCCGGCCCGACGGGGACGCTGGTGTTCAACCCGGGTGGACCCGGCGAGAGCGGGACCCAGATCCTCCCGGTGACGCTCGGCAACCTTCCTCCAGCCGTCCGCCAGCACTTCGACATTGTGAGCTTCGACCCGCGGGGCACCGGTGCCAGCGATCCCCTCCGATGCGGAACGCCGCCGTCGGCGTTGACCAGCGTGGTGCCGGTACCATCGGCCGCCGGCCAGCCGTTGCCCGGGACGCCGGCGTTCACCGCCATGGCCCAGCGGTGCCAGCAGCGCGCCGCATCCCTGGAGCCATCCCTCAACACCTTCAACACCGCTCGCGACATGGACCAGATCAGGCAGGCGCTCGGCCTCGCCTCCATCGACTTCTACGGAATCTCGTACGGCACCGTGTTGGGATCGGTCTACGCCGACCTGTTCCCCCGGCGGGTCGGGACCATGGTCCTCGACGGTGCGGTCGACGTCAACGCCTCACTGATCCAGCAGGCCACCCAAGAGGCCCCGGCCGCCGAGCGGTCACTGGATCATCTGTTGGCTGGCTGCGCTCCTGAGTCGACGTGCCCCCTGGGAGCCGATCCACCTGCCTACTTCCGCTCGTTGGCCTCAGCGCTCACCCGGAGTCCGCTCCCCGCTCCGGGAGGCGGCGACCCCTACCCGGTCACCGTGGGCGATCTGGACACCGCCACCCTGCTGGTGCTCAGCGTCCCCGCCTTCACCTCGACATTCTACGCCGCGCTGGTCGCCGCCGACAGCGGCAACGGCGCCCCGCTGCGCTCCCTTGCCCTCCTGTTCGTCACCGACATCGGCGGCTCACCGTTGGTCGATCCGCTGTGGGCCATCACCTGCAACGATGCCGGCGCCCACCCTGGACCGACGGAGGCGGGAACTTTGGCGCGGTCGATCAACGCCCGCTACCCGTTGATCGGTGCCTATGCCGTGACCTACACGATGGGCGGTTGCGTCTCCTGGCCCTCGGCGCTCGAGCCGGTAGCCGACCTCCATCCCCGGGGCACGCCGCCGATCCTCGTCATCGGCAACACCGGCGACCCCAACACTCCATTGATCAATGCCCAGCACCTGGCCACCATCTTCCCTGACGCCACCATGGTGACGTGGAGGGGCTGGGGTCACACCTGGCTGCTCAGCGGTTCGTCCGACGCCTGCATGCAACAGCTGGTCACCAGGTACCTGACCGGTGGCGAGCGGCCACGCCCCCACACCGTGTGCAGCTGAGGCACCTCCGGTCTCACCGCCCTCCCGGTTCGGGCTCAGCTCGATCGCTCGACCACGGGCAGGGAGTTCCGGGACGGGAGCCGACCACTGAGGCCGAGGGCCACCACCGCCACGACGGCGGGGAGGGCGAAGGCCACGGCCACGCCGGACGACAGGGGCCATCCCCGGTTGCCGCACACGGCGATGGCGGCACCCCCGACGCCGGCGCCCAGGGCGGAGCCCATCACGTCCGACAGGCTCAACGAGGCCGATGCCCACCCCTCCCTCCCCTCGGGCGCCTCGCGGAGCATCATCAACGAGATCGGGGCGTAGGCCAGTCCCATACCAAGTCCGGCCACCGTCCAGGCCGCGAAGGCCACCCACAGCGGCACCGACGGCCGGAGGACAACGAGCATGCCGACCACGCCGGCCAGCACCAGGACGAGCCCCATCCGCACCAGTCGCCTCCCCTCCCACCGCGCGTTGAATCGGGCCTGGATCCACGCGCCCACGGTCCACGCCAGCGTCGAACCGGTCACGGCGATACCGGCGACGGCCACGCTGTGGTGTCGCACGGTGACGATGGCCAAGGTGACGAAGGCGTCCGCCCCGAAGTAGGCGAACGTGAGCATCCCGCGGCTCAGAATGGTGCTCGGAAGGCCCCGCCGGGACCTGAGGGTTCCCTGCGGCAGCAGTCGTCGCAAGGCCGGGACCAGCGCCACGACCCCCGCCACCACGACGCCGGCGGCCACTACCGATACACCACCGGCCAGTCCCCCGATGATGAGCCCCGTTCCGCCCGCGGCACGGAGTGCATCCGCCAGCCGGTGCTCCACCACCGGTGGCGTGGTCGCCTTCCCCAGGTGGACCAGTCCGGGCAGGGCCAGGGCCCCGGTCACCGCCACCAGGGGCAGCAGGCCCAGAAAGACCCAGCGCCACCCGAACACATGGGCCACTCCTGCGCTGATCAGGGGGCCCACGATGCCCGGCACCACCCACGCGGTGGAGAGGACGGCCATCATCCGAGCCCGGAGCAGCTCGGGGAAGCTGCGGCCGATGGCCACATAGGCCACCGCCGGAACCGCCCCGGCACCGATTCCCTGCAGGGTGCGGCCGACCACCAGGACCAGCATCGAGGGTGCGAGCCCGGCCACCACCAGACCGGCCGCGAAGAGGGCCACGCCGGCCACGTAGGGCCGAGCCGGACCCGTGCGGTCCGCCTCCCGACCGGCGGCGACGATCCCCACCATGCTGCCGAGCAGGAAAGCGCTGAACACCCACCCGTAGAGGTGGATGCCACCCAGGCTCCGGGCCACCTGCGGCATGATGGTCACCACGGCCAACGCCTCGGCGGCCATGAAGGTGATCGTCAGCACGAGGCCGACGGTCAAGGCCCGTCGGTCGGGGGCCCACAGACCCTCAGCCGGCCCCGAGCCGCCTCCGCTCGGTCCTCCTGTCTGTCGCCGGCGCACGCCATCAGCCTACGAGTGGGCCGGGTGGGAAACGTCGAGCCGGCGCCCCGGCCACGGGGAGACCGGGGCCGATGGGACGCCTCTCAGGCCAACGTCACCCTCTCCAGCAGGACCGCCCGGCGGGGGCATTCGGCCGCGGCCCTGGTGGCGAGCTCGACCAGATCCCCCTCGACCGGAGCGCCATCGACACGCGGGTAACCCCACTCATCCACCGTGACTCGCTCAGGAAGCAGTTCGGCACAGTACCCATAGGCGTCACAAGCGACCGGGTCGACCCGCAGCCGCACCCCGATCCGGCGGGCCGGCGTCATGCCGACGTCCGTGTGCCGGCCGCGCCCTCGGGAAAGCGCAAGACCGTCGGGGAGGCGTGTCCGGAGCAGGGACGACCCCGGGCGTGGTCCAGGGTGTCGGCGGCGAACACCACCAAGGCACTTCTCACCAGACGGACCACGCCATCGGGGTGACGACACGCTCCTCGTCCCTCCACGGTGGCCGCTCGCATCTGGATGCGGTCGACCACCGCGGCGTCGGCGCGACCGGTCCACAGCTGTTCGAGATCGTCGGCGATGGCGGGCAACCCGAAGATGCAGGGGCCGCACTGGCCCACACTCTCCCCCGCCATATAGCGGGCGATCCTCGCCGTCTCCGCTAGGCCGCACGACGTCCTGGGGAGCGCAATCATGACCCCCACTCCGTGACTGGTGCCCGCCGCCTTCAGGGGTCCGGGAGCGTACGGAATGGCCAGCTCGGCCGCATCGAGCCAGGCACCGCCGTAACCGCCGAGCAGCACCGCCGACAGCTCGGTGTCAGCGCCTGCCTGCGCCAGGATGTCGGCCACCGGTGTGCCCAGCTCTACTTCGAGCACTCCCGGAGTGCGGACGGCGCCGGTCACGGTGACCAGGGTGGAGCCGGGCGCCTCTGTCGTACCCAGGCCGCGGAACCAGGCGGGGCCGTGTCGGGCGATGAGGGCCACCTGGGAGAGCGTCTCGGCGTTGTGGACCAGAGCCGGGCGGCGACCAACGGTGACGGGCACCGACTTGTCCGTTCGGAAGAAGGGCATGGCCAGGCCACTGCTGAGCCACGTCACCAGCGAGGACTCCTCTCCCGTGACATACCCGCCCGGTGGGCGCCGCACCGAGGTGCGATGTCCCGACATTCCGGCTCGCCTGCGCTCTGCGATGGCGGCCTCGATCGAGGCCGCGGCCGGGCCGTTGTGGTCGGCCACGCAGATCACGATCTCGGATGCGCCGATCACCGCCGCGGCCACCTCCGCACCATCGAGGACCAGATGGGGCGCCTGGGTGAGCAGCACCCGGTCCTTGGCACTGGCCGGCTCACCCTCCATGGCATTGACCACCACCACGGGCCGGTGCCAGCCGCCGTCGACGGCACCCCACTTCGCCGCGGCGGGAAATCCCGCACCACCCCGGCCGAGCAGCCCCGACTCGGCCACGGCCCGCCGCACCGCCGCCTTCCAGCCGGGATCGTCCCGGGTGGGGATGGCGAGGGGGCCGTGGGTGGCCAGGTGGCCGGCCAGGTCGGGAGCGGGCCTCCCCCCGGGGCCGACCGGGAGCATGCGCTCGGTGCGGGCCAGGGTCAGGGTGCTCATGAATGCTCCTTCTCGAGAATTCGGGAGGCGCTGTCCACGCGCCGGGGCCGGGCGGAGGGCTCCTGCGAAGGCACCTGTGCCCTCCGAGGCGGCGAGGGGACGGCCCGGGTGAGGGCACCGAGCTCGACGGCTCGCACCCTGCTCTTGCGGTGGTCACTGATCCTCCAGGCCACCGAGGCGAGGACGGCCAACGAGCACACCGCGGCCAGTCCGTCCATCCAGAGACGGGAGGCGTCGGTTCCCATGCCCAGTGAATGGGCCATGGCCACCGGCCAGCTCCCGTAGGCCAGCCAGTGGATGCCCCGCCAGGTGGCGGCGCTGATGCGTTGGCGCAGGGCGCTGGATATGGCGACGGCGAGGATCAGGTCGACACCGACGGTTCCCAGCCCCGTCCACACCGGGCGGTAGGGGGAGGCGAAAGGAACGACGATGGCGGCCCAGCCGACATTGACGTAGGTGTCGAGGACCGAGGTGAGCACATGGAAGGCCAGGAACACCATGGCCAACAACGAGACCCGCTTGTGCAGGTCGGCCTGGGCGAAGGCAGGCCACGACCTTGTCCTCACGCGGCCGGCGGTGAGGATCCCGAGCACCATGGTCCCGGTCAACAACAACAGGGCGACGACTCCCGTGGCCCGCGTGGTGTACCAGAGAACGGTGGACGATGTGGCCAGCATCACCGCTCCGTCCCGGTGTCGAGGAGGCTGTTGGGGAGCTCGGCGTCGCCAGGATCATTGTTGCCTGTGCCGTCGAGCGGCCACCCCCCGAGGTGGACGATGTTGCCATCGGCCCGGACCAGGCGAGCTGGGATGCCCACCGCGGCCAGGTTTCCGATGGCATCCAAACCCCACACGATTGCGGCCGTGCTCCAGGCATTGGCTTGGACGCAACTCGGTGCCGTGGTCGACACCAGTGACCAGACGGCCGGAGCCACATCGCCCGTCCACGGATCGACGATGTGATGGACGGTGCGACCGTTGCGCACCCAGGTCCGGGCCGTGGTCCCAGACGTGGCCAGGCCCCCGCGGGCGAGGGTCACCACCTGATCCACCTCACGCAGGGCCGAGGTGGACTCCGGTGCGATGCCGATGGCCCACCCGTCTCTGGGACAGTGGCCGGCCACGGCAACATCGCCACCGAGGTTGACCAGCGCCCCGCACCCGAGCACGGCGGCAATGCGCTGGGCCGCCCGGTCGGCGGCGAACGCCTTGGCGGTGGCCCCGAGATCGACGTGCACCCCGGCCGGGATCGCCACGGTGCGATCAGCGGGGTTCAGCTCGATCAGCCACCAGCCGGGAGCCGGTTCGGCACGAAAGTCGGGCGGGAGGTCGCCGGCGGCGATGTCGTCGAAGTCCCGGTCGTAGCCGAGCTCGATGAGCGCCGATCCGATGGTCGGATCGACGATGCCGGCCGTCTGAACGGCAACCGCCCGCGCCGTCTCGAGGGCATCGAACAACAGTGGGCTGACGGCGACCGGCCGCCCTCCACTGCTCACCTCCAGCTGTCGGAGCTCCGAATTGGAACGGAACCGGCTACAGGCGGCGTCGATGGACCGGAGGTCGTCGGCCAACAGGGTCATCGCCTCGTCGGCACGGTCCGCCGCGGTGACGGCCACCGTGGCGGTCGTTCCGATGGCCCGCATCGACCGGGTGGCGATTTCTTGGTCGCCGCACCCAGCAACGATGGCCGTCTCCGGCACAGGGTCCGTCATGACTGCCCCGACACCGTGGTGGGCTTGGCATTGGTGGTCGTCGGGGTTGTGGTGGCCGTGGTCGTCGGGGTGGTAGTCGTTGCCGACGACGAGTTCGAGGTGGAGGAGGAGTTCGGAGCGGCCGATGTGGTCGGGGTGGAGACCGAATGGGTCGGGTTGGTACTCGTCGTGGCCGAAGAGTGGGCCGTGGTCTCCGAAGCCACGAGGATTCCGAGGCCTACGGCCAGGGCGACGGCGGCGATGCAAACGGCGCCGGTGGTCCGTCGGACCCTTGCCATGGCCCGGTCGCGGGCCCGGGCCGCGGGCTGAGGCGTGCGCTGGTTCGGGCGGCCCTGGAGTGTCATGTCGTCACCTTTCGTCGGGAAGCCGGTCGGGGATCCGTCTGCACGGGCGACAACTCATCCGTCGCCCTCTCCTGGCCGTCCATTGCACAAGGGTGCCTACAGAGCCAGCTTCATTCCCGCTGTGGATTCCCTGTGAATCGAAATTGGCCCCCTCGTCCCGTCACAGCGGGCTCACAGCTGGGTCACACCCGGGGTCCACACCCGGGCGCGATGCTGGTGCCATCCACAGGTAAATCGCAGGTGGATGCCATGCCCAGCCCATGCAGGAGGAGCAACGTGGAGCCCACCCGCAGCCAACGCATCCTGGTGGTCGACGACGAGCCCTCCATCGTCGACGCCGTGGCCACCTCGCTCCGCTACGAGGGGTTCGGGGTCGACGAGGCGGTGACCGGGCGTCTGGCCCTCGCCGCCGCCCAGGAGACCCGTCCCGATCTCATCGTCCTCGACGTCATGCTGCCGGACCTGGACGGCCTGGAGGTCACCCGAAGACTGCGGGCCGACGGGCTCCGGGTGCCCATCCTCTTCCTGACCGCCCGGGATGCGGTCGACGACAAGGTGGCCGGGCTCACCGTCGGCGGCGACGACTACGTGACCAAGCCGTTCGCCCTGGCCGAAGTCGTGGCCCGGGTGCACGCCATCCTGCGGCGCATCGGGAGCGAGCCCGAGGAAGAGGGCATCCTCCGGTTCGCCGACATCGAGATGGACGAAAATGCCCATGAGGTGACCCGGGCCGGCCGGTCCATCTCGTTGACCGCCACCGAGTTCAACCTGCTCCGGTTCTTCCTCCTCAATCCCCGTCACGTGCTGTCCAAGTCCCAGATCCTCGACCACGTGTGGCACTACGACTTCGGCGGGGACGGCAATGTGGTCGAGACCTACGTCAGCTACCTGCGCAAGAAGCTCGAGGCGGCCGGTCCCTCCGTCATCCACACCGTGCGGTTGGTGGGCTACGCCCTCCGTGAGCCGTCTGCGGATTGAGGGATGTCGCTTCGGACCCGTCTTCTG
>DASZGT010000136.1:0-6760 GCA_035938575.1 Acidimicrobiales bacterium | reverse complement strand
GTGGTCATCGGCTATCTGACCGCCCATGCCAATCCCAAGGTGACGTTCTCGCGTTCGGGGGCACTGATCATGCTGGCCATCCTCGGCGCCGCCCTGATCGGGTTCGCCGACGACTGGATCAAGGTACGGCACCGCCGGAGCCTGGGATTGAACAAACGAACCAAGTTCGGGGCGCAGATCGGCCTGGGAGTGGCCTTCTCCCTGCTCGCCGTGTACTGGGCCCACGTCGCCACCACACTGTCGTTCACGCGCTACGACTCGATCGGGCTCCACATGGGCACCGCCATGTGGGTGGTGTGGGCCACGGTGATCATCGCCGCCTCCGCCAACGCGGTGAACCTCACCGACGGCCTGGACGGCCTGGCGGCCGGGTCGGCGACCTTCTGCTTCGCCTGCCTGGCCATCATCGGCTACTGGCAGTACCGCCACTTCGCCATCTACCACGTGGGGGACGCCCTCGACCTGGCCCTGGCCGCGGTGTCCCTGGCCGGCGCCTGCCTCGGGTTCCTGTGGTGGAACGCCGCCCCGGCCAGGATCTTCATGGGGGACACCGGCTCCCTCTCGATCGGCTCGGGGTTGGCGGCCCTCTGCCTGCTGATGGACCTGGACCTGCTGCTGGTGGTGATCGGCGGCCTCTTCGTCATCGTGACCCTGTCCGTGGTGATCCAGGTGGTGAGCTTCAGGGTCTTCCATCGTCGGGTGTTCCTCATGGCCCCGATCCATCACCATTTCGAGCTGCTGGGCTGGCCGGAGACCACGGTGATCGTGCGCTTCTGGATCCTCGCCGGCCTGTTCGCCGCTCTGGGCCTCGGCATCTTCTACGGGGACTTCCTCTCGGTGGGCAATGTGGGATGACCGGCACCGTCGGGCGAGGGGCGATGGGGGAAGGCCGGCCGGCCACCCAGGTGCGATCCGGACGCTCATCACCTGGGCGTTCGGCGAGGCTCCACCACCCGTCGGCCCCGGTGGACGAGGCTAGGTGGATGCGCGTGGCCAACCGGGAATCGGAAAACGCCCTGACCACCGGGCCCGCGAGTCGAGGAGCGTGCCGTGGCTGACCGAGACGCTGCGGCCCGCACGGTGACCCGAGGCCGTCATCCCACGAGCGCCGCCCCCAGGCCGCGACCCACCACGAGGTCCGTCCCGGATTCTGAGCGCCATCGGCGCGCCCGTGCCCGACCGGCCACCGCTACCGCCTCGGGGCGGGCCGGTTGGGTGGCCCGGCTGCGATCGGCTCGAGCCCTGGCCGTGCTGGTCGGGGTCCTGTGCGTCATCGGCCTCGTCATGGTCGGCTCGGCGTCGCCGGTCATCTCGCTCGGTCTGTACGGGTCGCCCTGGGCCATCTTCATCCGCCAGGTGATGTGGATGGGAGTGGGAGCGGCCGCCCTGCTCATCTTGGCCCGGGTGGACTACCGCAAATGGCGGGCCATCAGGGGCCCGTTGGTCGTGGTGACGATGGTGCTGTTGGTGATCGTGCTCGTGCCGCACTTCGGCGTCACCGCCGGGGGTTCGTCACGGTGGATCGGGTTCGGCATGCTGCGGCTGCAGCCGTCCGAGTTGATGAAGCTGGCCCTGGCCGTGTTCGCCGCCGATCTGCTGGCCCGACGGTCAGACCGCTCGACGGACACCAAGATGATCATCGTCCCCGTCCTGTCGGTGCTGGGAGTGTCGGCCTTGCTCATCTTGAAGCAGCCGGACCTCGGCACCGCGCTGGTGCTGAGCTGCATCGCCTTCGGCATCCTGTTCATGGGCGGGGTCCCGATGGGCCCCATCCTCAAGGTCTTCACCGCCTTCACCGCCCTGGCCGTGGTGCTGAGCCTGGCCGACCCCTACCGCCGTGACCGGATCCTGTCCTTCCTCAATCCCGGGGCCCATCAGTCAGGTTCGGGGTACCAGGTCTGGCAGTCGTTGATCGGGCTGGGCTCCGGGCACCTGTTCGGACTGGGCCTCGGGGGCGGCCGGCAGAAGTGGGGATTCCTTCCCAATGCCCACACCGACTTCATTTTCTCCGTGGTCGGGGAGGAGCTCGGCCTCCTCGGGGCCATCGTGGTCCTCGGCCTGTTCTTCGCCCTGGCCTGGTTCGGGTTGCGCGCCGCCACCCGGGCACCGGACCGCTTCGGGAGCCTGCTGGCCGTGGGCATCACCACCTGGATCACCAGCCAGGCGGTGATCAACATCGGGGCCGTGGTCGGCGTGCTCCCGGTGACCGGCATCCCGCTCCCGTTCATCTCGTTCGGAGGCTCCTCCCTGGTCATCACCATGGCCGCCGTGGGGATCCTGCTCAACATCGCCGCCCACGAGCGGTCGGCGCCCTTCGCCCTGCGCCGGCGGCGACCTCCTGCCCGGTGAGGGAGGAGCGGTTCGCCCTGGTGGCGGGCGGGGGTACCGCCGGCCACCTCCAACCCGCCCTCGCCATCGGCGAAGCCCTGGTCTCGGCCGGGCACGGGAGGGACACCATCGAGTTCGTCGGCTCTGGTCGCGGCCAGGACCGGGCGGCCCTGGAAGGACGGGGGTTCCCCTTCACCCTGCTGCCCGGGCGCGGCATCGTCCGCAGCCTGCGTCCCGCGGATCTCTGGGCCGACCTCGGCGCCCTGGCCGGACTGGTGGTGAGCCTGCCGCGCGCCTTCGGGGTGGTCATGAGGGCCCGGCCCCGCGTGGTGGTGTCGGTGGGGGGGTATGCCAGCCTGTCGACATCGCTGGCCGCCGTGGTCCTGGGCGTGCCATTGGTGCTGGTCAACGTCGACGCCGTGCCCGGGGCGGCCAACAAGCTGTTCGGGAGGTTCGCTCGGGCCAGCGCGGTGGGATGGGAGGGGAGCACGCTGCCCCGGGCCGTGGTGACGGGCACGCCGGTGAGGCCCGAGATCGCCGCTGTCGGGCGTACGCCCGTCGACCGCCGGGCAGCCCGGGCGTCGCTGGGCCTCCCGGAGGATCGGGACACCGTGGCCGTGTTCGGCGGATCCCTCGGCTCCCGCACCATCAATCGGGCCGCCGCCGGGCTGGTCGATCGCTGGAAGGACCGGGAGGACCGGTCCGTGTACCACATCGTGGGCCGGCGGGACTGGGAGCAGTACGCGCCCGCGGCCACCGGCGCCGATGACACCGGCCCATGGCGGGGCACCGGGCTGGCGGTGTCCCGGGTCCCCTACGAGCAGCGGATGGAGGTGGTGTACGCCGCCGCCGACGTGGTGGTCTGCCGGGCCGGAGCCATGACCGTGGCCGAGCTGGCGGTGGCCGGAGTGCCCTCGGTCCTGGTCCCGCTCCCGGGTGCGCCGGGCGACCACCAGACAGCCAACGCCCGGGTGCTCGAACGGGCCGGAGCGGCGATCCTCCTGGCCGACGCCGACTGCGACGCCGAGGCCCTGGACGTTACGCTCGATGGAATGCTCGTCGACCCCTCCGGGCTCGACGCCATGGGGCGCCGTGCCGCAGCGCTGGGCCGGCACGACGCCGCCGCGGCCGGGGCCCGTGTCGTCGAAGCCCACACCAGGCCGCGGCGGAGGGCGTCGCCGTGACGGCCCCGGCCTCTGCCATCGCCCTGGGGGACCCCGCCCACCCGATCACGGTCCACATCGTGGGGATCGGCGGGGCCGGCATGAGCGCCATCGCCACCGCCCTCCACTCCATGGGCCACACCGTCACCGGCAGCGACCTCAAAGCCTCCGGGGTGACCGATCGCCTGCGTCAGGGGGGGATCCCGGTGGCCATCGGCCACGCCGGCGCCAATGTCGGATCCGCCGACGTGGTCGCCGTGTCCTCGGCGATCACCGGCGACAACCCCGAGATCACCGAGGCTCGGCGCAGGCACATTGCCGTGGTCTCCCGCTCGGAGATGTTGGCCGCCGTCGCCTCCCTGCGGCGCTGCATCGCCGTGGCCGGCACCCA
Source organism: Acidimicrobiales bacterium (assembly GCA_035938575.1). Taxonomy (GTDB): domain Bacteria; phylum Actinomycetota; class Acidimicrobiia; order Acidimicrobiales; family RAAP-2; genus Bog-756. The sequence continues at coordinate 2,878 of DASZGT010000136.1, read as the reverse complement.
CGGGAAGACCACCACGGCATCGATGCTGGCCCTCCTCATGGTGGAGGCCCGCTTGCGGCCGTCATTCCTCATCGGCGGTGACGTCAACGAGATCGGCACCAACGCCGTGTGGGACGAGGGTGATTGGTTGGTGGTCGAGGCCGACGAGAGTGACGGGACCTTCCTGGCCCTCGAGCCCGACATCGCCGTCGTCACCAATGTCGAGGTGGATCACCTCGATCACTACGGCTCCTTTGCCGCCGTCCGTTCGGCGTTCGAGGAGTTCGCCGCCAGCGCCCGCTCTCGCTGCATCGTGGGTGGGGACGATCCCGAGGCGGCGCGGCTGGGTCGGTCCACGGGTGCCGATGTGGTCGGCACCGGGCCGCAGTGCACGTACCGGATGGTGGACCTCGAGCTGGCCCGCAGCGCCATCGCCTTCGGGCTGCTAGGCCCGGGCGGGGTCGAGCTGGGTCGGCTGGCCGTTCCGGTGCCCGGCCTACACAATGCCCAGAACGCCGCCGTGGCCACGGTGGCGGCCCTGGCTGCCGGGGTGCCGTTCGACTCCGCGGCCCGGGCCCTGGCCCGCTTCGCCGGGGTGGCCCGGCGGTTCGAGTTCCGGGGCGTCGTCAACGGGGTCACCTTCGTCGACGACTACGCCCACCTGCCCACCGAGGTCCGGGCCGCGCTGGCCGCGGCGCGCAACGGCGACTGGCAGCGGATCGTCGCCGTCCTCCAGCCTCATCGGTACAGCCGCACGGCCGAGCTGTGGGAGGCGTTCGGCCCGGCCTTCGGCGACGCCGACGTGACGGTGGTGACCGACGTCTACGGCGCGGGCGAGGCCCCGGTGCCCGGGGTGTCCGGCCAATTGGTGGCTGACGCCATCAGCCGTTCCTTCCCCGAGATGCCGGTCCTCTACGCGGGCAGCCGTGCCGCCCTCCGCCGCACGGTGGGCGAGCTCCTCGAGCCGGGAGACCTGTGCTGCACCCTCGGCGCCGGAGACCTTACGTCCCTCCCCGACGAGCTGATGTCCGATCCGAGCTGGTGACGTGGCCGCCAGCCCCGTCGCCAGTGACCTGGCCAGTCTCGGTCTCGCCCTGGGCGGCCAGGTCCTGCGTGATCATCCCCTCGGACCCCTCACCACCTATCGGGTGGGCGGGTCCGCCGTCCTGTTCGCCCAGCCCATCGATGAGGAGGAACTGTTGGCGCTGGCCCGCGGGCTCGACGGGCTGGCCGTGCCGGTGCTGGTCCTCGGCCGGGGGTCGAACCTCCTGGTGGCGGACCGGGGGTTCGAGGGCCTGGTCATCGCCCTCGGGAGCGGCTTCGACTCCCTGTCCATCGACGGCCACCAGGTGAGGGCAGGTGCCGCCCTCAGCCTCCCGGTCCTGGCCCGCAAGACGGCGGCGGCGGGGCTCCACGGCCTGGAGTGGGCTGTCGGGGTCCCCGGTTCTGTCGGGGGTGCGATCCGGATGAACGCCGGGGGCCACGGCTCGGACACGGCGAGCACGCTGGTCAGCGCGCGATGGGTCGATCTGATCTCAGGCTCGGTGCGCGAGGCGCCGGCCGAGCGCCTCGGCTTTGGCTATCGGCATGCCGACCTCGCTCCCACCGACGTCGTGGTGGCCGGCGTGCACCGACTCGAGCCCGGGTCCCCCGAGGCGGGCCGAGCCACCATCGACGCCATCGTGCGATGGCGGCGCGCCAACCAGCCCGGGGGGAGCAACGCCGGATCGGTGTTCACCAATCCCCCCGGCGATTCCGCCGGCCGGCTGATCGAGGCGTGCGGGCTCAAGGGCTTGCGCATCGGGACCGCCCAGGTCTCCACCAAGCATGCCAATTTCATCCAGGCCGATCCGGACGGCTCGGCCGACGACGTGGAGCGCCTCATCCGCCACGTGCAGGCCGTGGTGGAAGAGACCACGGGCGTGACCCTCCGCCCCGAGGTCCGCCTGATCGGGTTCGCCGATTCCGAGACGGGGGCCGGATGACCCCCCCCGTGCGGTCACCCATGGACGAACTGGCCCCGATCGATCCCCGGATCCGCCAGCGCCGGGTGGCCGTCGAGCGCAGCCGGGGCCGGCGCCGACTGCTGTGGATCCTCGGGGTGATCGTCGCCTTGTGCCTGGTGACCGGGGTGGTGGCGCTCCTGCACACGCCGCTGTTCAGTGCCCAGGTGGTGACGGTCACCGGCCCCCATCCGCACACCAGCTCGGCCTCCATCGTGGCGGCCGCCGGCCTCGCCCACCACCCGCCGCTGATCAGCACGGACCCCGGGGCCACGGCGGCGCGGGTCGAGGCGCTGCCCTTCATCGCCACCGCCCGGGTCAGTCGGCATTGGCCGGACGGCATCCAGATCGCCGTCACCGAGCGGGTGCCTGCGGTCCAGATGGCCGGCCCCGCAGCCTCGTGGTCGACCCTGGACGGCTACGGCCGGACGCTGCAGATCCAGCCCGCCCGCCTGCCCGGTCTGGCGGTGTTAGCCGTGCACGCCCCGGGCCGGGTGATTCCCCCGTCGGCGGTGGGAGGCTCCTTGCCGGCGTCGGCGTCGGCCGGGCTCACGGTGGCTCGCACCCTGCCGCCCGCGTTCTCCGCACAGGTGGTGTCGGTGACCGTCGCCCCCGACGCCACCATCAGCATGGCCCTCAACTCGGGGATCACCGTCTTGCTCGGGACCGCCACCGATCTCCCCACCAAGTACGAGGACGTGGCCGCCATCCTGGCCCACGGCTCGTTGCACAGCACGTCCACCATCGACGTCACCGTGCCCCAGTCCCCGGCGGTCAGCGGTTGAAGGCGGCGAACTGGGGCTTATCTGGCCCACCAGCGTGTCCTCCGGCCGTCGACCGTGCTTGACCAGGTACTCCGCTGACCGTATCGTGGGCACCAACTCGCCGGTTGGAAC
>DASZGT010000135.1:0-5717 GCA_035938575.1 Acidimicrobiales bacterium | reverse complement strand
CATGGGCATACCCCTGGCCCGCAGCAAGGTCCTGGCCTTCGCCCTCTCGGGGTTCATGGCCGGGTACGCCGGGGTGTGCCTGGCCTTCGCCACCGAGCGATTCTCGACGGCCACCTTCGATCCCACCTTCTCCATCCTGGTGGTGTCCATGGTGGTCATCGGGGGTCTCGACTCCATTGCCGGGGCGGTGTTGGGGGCGCTCTATCTGGTCGGGCTGCCGGCTCTGTTCGGGACCACTCCCACCATCCAGTTCCTCACCAGCGGCCTCGGGCTCCTGGCGTTCATCCTCTATCTCCCCGGCGGCCTGGCCGAGCTGCTCCACCGCTTCGGTGACCTGGTGACGCAGGGCATCGAGCAGTTGGGCCGGCGCCGTGACGCCCCTCCGCCCATGTCGGGCCGGCTCGACGCCGGCCTCGACCCCGTGGCGGGCGAGGTGGCCGGATGACGCGGACCGGGTCCACCACCGGCACCACGGGCCCGGCCCGGCTCGACGTCGAGGGCCTAGTGGTGGCCTTCGGTGGCCTGCGGGCCGTCGACCAGGCCGACCTCTGCGCGGAGCCCGGGTCCATCGTCGGCCTCATCGGGCCCAACGGCTCGGGAAAGACGACGCTGCTCGATGTCATCTCCGGGCTCGTAAGCGCCCAGTCCGGTTCGGTACGGCTCGACGGGGAGAGCCTGGTCGAGTACCTGCCCGAGGAGCGCGTGAACCTCGGGGTGGTGCGGTCCTTCCAGGACTGCCGCCTGTTTCCCGAGTTGTGTGTGGAGGACGTGCTGTTGCTCACTCAGGACGCCCGCCGTCCTGTGGGTGTCCTGTCGTCCACGTTGCAGGCTCCTTGGGCCCGTCGATCGGAGCGGTCCAAGCGCGAGGCGCTGGACCAGGTTCTGGGCTCGTTCGGGCTCGACCGCTTCCGCCGTCACCGCATCGCCCACCTTTCCACCGGGACCCGGCGGGTGGTGGACCTGGCCTCCATCGTGCTGGCCCGTCCCCGCCTCCTGCTGCTCGACGAGCCCACCGCCGGGATCGCCCAGCGCGAGGCGGAGGCCTTCGTGCCCCTGCTGCGCCGGCTGCACGAGTTGGCGGACACCACCATCGTGTTGGTCGAGCACGACGTACCCCTGGTCTTCGAGCTGTGCAGCAAGGTGGTGATGATGGAGACCGGCGCGGTGGTCTCGTCGGGTACCCCCGACCAGGTTCGCCGCGACCCGCGGGCGCTGGCCGCCTATCTGGGTGCCAGCGACGAGGCGCTGGCCGTCTCGGGGGCCATCCCCGCGTCCTCGGGGCCAATCCCCGTGCCGTCGGCTGATCCGGAGGGCGACGCCGTGGCGGCCGCCGGCGGCACGGCCGAGCCGGTCGGCGAGTAGGCCGGCTCAGCTCGGCTCCTCAGCGCGGGGGCATGGCCGGACCGTAGGGAACGTCGCCCTGCAGGGTCACCCGGTTGGCGATTCGGGTGGCGTCGCCGTAGTCGTCGAGTGCGTAGTGGAGGGTGGCCCGGTTGTCCCAGAAGGCCACCGAGCCGGGCTCCCAGCGGAACCGGCAGGTGAGCTCCGGTTGCTGGCAGTGCCGGTAGAGCATCTCCAGAACGGCGTTGCTCTCGTTCTTCGACAGCCCGAGGATCGACTGGGTGAACTGGGGGTTCACGAAGAGCCCGTTGCGACCGTTCTCGGGGTGGGTGCGCACCACAGGATGGACGGCGGGGAGCAGCTTCTCGTGGAACTCGCCCTGCCACTCGTAGCCTCCCCGCGCGTCCACGTCCGCCGCGAACCAGGGATCGAAGTGCACTGCGATCAGCGAGTCGCACATGGTCCGGACCGGATCGGCCAGTCGATCGTAGGCATCCTGCAGACTGGCCCATTCCGTATCGCCTCCCACCTCGGGGGCGGTGAGCATGTGCAGGATCGACCCGAAGGCCGGGGCCTGCAGGAAGGTCACGTCGGTGTGCCACCAGCTGGCCCGGTCCTCACGGCTGTCGATGACCAGTACCTCGGGGTTCCCCTCGATGGCCGGGAGCACGGGGTGTCCTTCGGTGACCACACCGAACTGCCGGGCGAAGTCGGCTTGCTGGGCGGGGGAGAGGTCCTGGTCGCGGAAGAAGATCACGTGGTGGGTATTGAGGGCCAGGCGGACATCGGCGACCGCCCGGGCGCTCAGCGGTTGGGAGAGGTCGAGCCCGTGGATCTCCGCCCCGATGATCGGCGACAGCGGGCTCACGGCAAAGTCCGTGACCACGGTCATGGGGCGCTCATCGTCTGATCGGTCGTCCGCATGGCACCCATCGTGCCCCAAACCCGGTGCCTGCTCAACTGCCGCGGTCGGATCGGGCGCCACCCGTGGCTGGAGGACCCGAGGCTGAGGACCAATCCCTCGGCCGTGTCCACGTGGCCGGTGTGGCAACCTGAACACCGAGCTCGCCAGGGCCATGGGTTCCGAGGACCGGAGGATGATCGAGGATGACGCAGCTGTTTCCGCCCCCGCGGCGCAATTTCTCACCGTGGTACCAAGTGGTCAGCCGTCTGATGGCGACGGAACAGGACGACGCCCTCCCCGTCGGTGACCTCTCGGCCTTCGGTCCCTGGCGCGACCGGTTCGTGGCCCGTCTGGAGGACGCACTGGCACCGTGGCCCGAGCAAGTGGCGCTGGACCTGGAGGTCACGGAAGAGACGACGTGCGACGGCTATACACGGAGCCGGGTCGTGTTCGACACCGAGGACACCATGTCGGTGCCCGCCTACCTCCTCGTGCCCGACGGACTGGTGTCGCCGGGACCGGCGGTGCTGGCCGTGCATGGTCACGGTCCCGGAAAGTCCCTGGTCTGTGGATTGGAGCCCGACGCCAAGCCCCGCGCCGACTACGCGGCCGAACTGGCCCGGCGTGGCTACGTGGTCCTGGCCCCGGACATGCGCTGCTTCGGCGAGCGCCTCGACTGGAACCCGCCGGATCACTATGCGTGCGACACGAATCTCGTCCACCAGCTCATGGGGGGGTGGAGCCCGCTGAGCCAGAACCTCTGGGACCTGTCCCGCTCGCTCGACGTGCTCGAGGCCCACCCGCTGGTCGACCCGGCCCGAATGGGGATGGTGGGGCACTCCTACGGGGCCACCCTGACCCTCTTCCTCGCTGCCCGTGATCCCCGGGTGGCGGCCGCGGTGGTGAGCGGCTACTTCTCGTCCTGGGCCGAAGCGCACAAGGTCCCGTGGAACATGTGCGGCTCCCAGGTCCTCTCCGGGATGCTGGGCCACATGGAACACGTCGATGTGGGCGCGCTGGTGGCCCCACGCGCCCTCTTGGTCGAGTCGGGGAGGGAGGACCTCATCTTCCCGGTGGCTGCCGCCGAGCAGTCCGTGGGACAGCTGCGCCGGGTCTACGACCACCTGGGCGCCGGCGACTGTCTGGAGCACGACGTGTTCGACGGCGAGCACGAGTGGCACGGTGTCCGCGCCTATCCGTTCCTCGACCACCATCTCCGATCACCGGCGGGAGCCGCCTGACCCCACGCCCTGACCTGGCGAGCGGCGTCAGTCCCCGGACGACAGCAGTCGGGAGGAGTCGGGGTCGAGGAAGATGGTGGCGTGCCCCGTCCGCTGCAGGATCGAGGCGGGACAGGTGGTGCTCACCGGACCCTCCAAGGCGGCGCGCACCGGCTCCGACTTGCGGGCTTCGGGGACGATGGCCAGCACCCGTTTGGCCCGGAGCAGCGCCGGAATGGTCACCGTGAGCGCCTGGCGGGGCACGTCGCCTTCGGAGGCGAAATGCCCTTCGTCGACCTGCTGTCGCCGACAAGCCGCATCGAGCTCCACCACTTTGACATCGCGAGCATCCTCGAAGTCGGCGACGGGCGGGTCGTTGAAGGCCAGGTGGCCGTTCTCGCCGATGCCCAGACAGCACAGGTCGAGCGGGTGGTCGGCCAGCAGCTGGGCGTAGCGCTCGCACTCGCGGTCCGGTCGGGCCAACCCGTCGAGGTAGTGGGTGGCCCGGGGCCGGGCCGGCTCCTCGATCCGCTGGCGGATCCAACGCCGGAAGCTGGCCGGATGATCGGGGCCGATCCCCACGTACTCGTCCATGTGGAACACGACGATGTCGCCCCACGGGACCTCGGTCATGCGGGCCATGAGGGCGTCGACGAAGGCGAACTGGGAGTTGCCGGTGGCGAACATGGCATGGGCCACACCGCTCCGTTCCACGGCGCTGCGGAGCACGCTCACCGCCTCGTCGGCCGCCGCTCGGGCCAGGGCCGTGATGTCGGGTAGCACGGCGACGTCGGCTCCGCCGATCCGGCGGTGTCCCGGTTGGGCCATGGCGGCACTGTAGATGCCATCCGGCGACCGGTCGATGGGCCTCCCTCCCCGGTCAAGGCGGGGCCGCACTGCCGCCGGGCCCGCACCGGTTGCGGGCGATAGGGACGATGCGGCGGTCAGGGGACCTTCAGGGCCGGCACCACCTCGGCCATGAACCGCCGCAGGGTCTCGTCGCCCGGGAAGTCGCGCAGCCACAGGATGAGGCCCCGACAGCCGGCGTCCACGAAGGCCTGGGTCTTGTCGATGACCTGGTCGACCGTGCCGACCAGGTTTTCCTCCAGGTAACGCTGGGTCGGTGTCCCACCCCACAGGTCCCCACCGTCCTCGGACTGGCACCAGGCCAGCGTCTCGGCCTCGGTGTCGAAGAGCCGGCAGTCCGGGCCGTGGGTGCGGGTGATCGCTTCGAACGGTCGCCCGACCTCGTCGCAGTACCTGGCCAACAGGCCGGACTTGCGCTCGAAGTCCCCCAGGCCCACCTGCCAGTTGGTGAGGTCGGCCCGACGGGCGGCGATGCGCAGGTTGACCTTCTCACCTCCCCCGCCCACCAGCACCGGCGGCAGCTCCTGCACCGGCTTGGGGTCGGAGAAGGCGCCGTCGAAGTGGAGATGGGCGCCTTCGAAGGTTACGGTCTCCTCGGTCCACAGCCGCCGGATGACCTCGAGGGTCTCGTCCAGGACGGCCAGGCGCTCCGGGTTGGACAGGTAGTCGTATCCATAGGAGTGGTACTCCTCGTGGAACCACCCGGCTCCCAGCCCGAGGATGAGCCGACCGCCCGAGTAGACGTCGATGCAGGCGGCCTCCTTGGCCAGCAGCCCCGCGTTGCGGTAGGAGGCGCACGTCACCAACTGGCCCAGACCGGCACGGGTCGTCTGCTGCGAGAGTGCGGCCAGCATGGTGAAGGCCTCGAACACATGGGTCGGTCGACGCAGGGGCACCGTCTCCACGTGGTCGTACACCCACAGATGGTCGTAGCCGAGCGACTCGGCCAGCATCGCCAGCTCCACCGATCGGGCCCAGGCGTCGGGGCCGCTCCAGCCGGTGTATTCGAGCTTCCAACCCTGGGGAATGAAGACGCCGACTCCGAGGGTGCCCCCGGGGGCCGGACTCGGCGCCGCCACACTCATGCCGGGAACTCCCACCACTGCACTTCACACATCATGGGCAGCAGGTACTTGACGTAGAGCGAGTGGATCTTGACGACCTTTTGGTCGTCCATGTGGACGTCGATGAGGTCGACCCGATCATCGTGCTGTCGGAAGGCCACGGCACGGTCCTGGACGCCCTGTAGCTCCGCCATCGATCCCACCGCGAAGCCGAAATGGTCCATGCGGGGGCACTCCATCGGCTTGGCCTCGTCGATGAGGAAGATGAACTGGTCCCAGTGGACGCACGAGAGGACGAGTCGATGGCGGTCCTCGGTCAGC
>DASZGT010000134.1:0-6690 GCA_035938575.1 Acidimicrobiales bacterium | reverse complement strand
CAACTTCCTCGGCGGGAGCGGCGCCTCCGGCAACGAGATCTGGTGGAACGGTGGGGACAGCAGCGGCAAGATCGGCCTCACGGGTTACTCGGGCAGTTACCTGACCGCCACCTCCACCTACTTCGGCGCCCAGACACCGGCAGCGGCCCTGCAGGTGTCCGAGACGACCGCCGCGCAGTACGGGATCTTTTCTTCCAATTCGGCCGGCCCGGCCGCGTGGAACCAGATCTATGCGAGCAACTTCAACGACTCGGGGATGTACGTGGGGGCGTGCCACCGGGTCTGCGGCATCACCATCAACCACGCGTGGATGGAGTACAGCGCCCTCGGCTACTCGGGTACGAATTCGGGCGGACCGATGCTCATCCAGAACTCACAGTTCGACAACAACAAGGACGGGTTCGACACCAACACGCAGATCAACGGGGACCCGCCCGCGCCGCAGGACGGTGCCTGCCCGAACAACGGGATCAGCCCGATCACCCACACCCATTCGTGTTGGGTCTTCATGCACAACTACCTTCACGACAACAACAATCCCAACGTCCCGCAGGCCGGCACGGCCAGCAAAGGGCCCACCGGGACCGGCATGACCCTCTCCGGTGGCCGCAACGACACCGTGATGGACAACACCTTCACCAACAACGGGGCGTGGGGGTTCCTGATGGTTCCCTACCCGGACTCGGGGACACCGGATCTGGGCCAGACCTGCTCGGGGACAGGCGGCGTGGAGAACGCCGCCTTCGGGTGCATCTACGATCCGATGAACAACGCCTTGCTGCACAACACGTTCAGCCACAACGGGTTCTTCGGGAACCCGAGCAATGCGGACTTCGGGCAGATCACCATCAACACGGGCAAGCCGCAGAACTGCTACGTCGGCAATAGCGCTCCCAACGGCAGCGTGCCGGCGGATCTGGAGCAGGCCCAGCCCACCTGCGGCAAGTTGACCACTGCGCCGAACACGGCTGGCCCGCTGCTCAATGAGGTGCTGTGCGACACCGGGACCACCAGCTCCTGTACGCCCGCCTCGGCCTACCCCCAGTCGACCGGGGTCATCATGCACCCGCTTCCCAGCGGGCTTCCCACCATGCCCAACCCGTGCACCGGGGTGCCCGACAACGCGTGGTGCTCGGGGGGGAGACCGGTCTGAGCGCCGGCCCGACCCCGACGATCGAACTGTCGGCGAGTCGCGACGCGCTGGTCGCCGGTACGCCGGTGCGGAGAGCGCTGCCCCAGCGCGCTCGCCGAACCGTGGGGGCATGGTGTTTCGCCGACCACCTGGGCCCGGTGCCCCCCGACTCCGACCCGGTGGGAATCGGGCCGCATCCTCACATGGGCCTGCACACGGTCACCTGGCTGGTCGAGGGGGAGCTGCTGCATCGGGACAGCCTCGGGTCCGAGCAGACCATCCGGCCCGGCCAGGTCAATCTGATGACCGCCGGTGGCGGGGTGAGCCACGCCGAGGAGCCCACGGACCAATACCGGGGCGGACTGCACGGCATCCAATTGTGGGTGGCCCAGCCCGATGCGACCCGGCGGGGCGCGGCGGCGTTCGAGCACCACGCCGAGCTGCCGGAGGTGGAGCTGGCCACCGGCACGGCCACGGTGCTGGTCGGTGAGCTGGCGGGCACGGCCTCACCGGCCCGGAAGGACACGGCGCTGGTCGGGGCCGAGATCCGGTTGCGACCGGGCTCGACACTCGTTCCGCTGAAGACGGGTTTCGAGCACGCGCTGGTGGTGTTGGCCGGAGCCGTCGAGGTCGACGGGCAGTGGGTTACCCCGGGCCATCTCGGCTACCTCGGCCCTGGTCGTGACGAGATCGCCATCGGCACCACCGACGACAGCCGCGTGTTGCTCATCGGTGGCACCCCCTTCGGGTCCCCCGTCGTCATGTGGTGGAATTTCGTGGGTCGGTCCCGTCAGGAGATGGCCGATGCGGCGTCTGAGTGGAACGCGGGGGCAGAGCGGTTCGGGGAGACCGGGTCGCCCATGGACCGGATCCCGGCGCCGACACCACCATGGCGTGATCCCGTCGGGTAGCCCCGATCCCTTGTCCGAGTCAGGCAGACCACGACGCGCTGATCCGTGCGCCGGCGATCCTGCTCATGGCGCCTGAACCGAAGCCGACAGGGGCTGAGTAGACGACGATTCACCGACCCCCAGGGTGTAGGTGCCCGGCACCGTCGTCCAGTTCCCTCCGACGAAGGCCAGGAACTTGGACGCCGGCACCGAGAGGGTGACCGTCCGGGTCTGGCCGGGGTCGAGCGTCACCGGCGAAAACGCCACCAGTTGGGCCGGTGGTTCGCCGGCACCGGACGGGTAGGTGAGGTAGGCCTGCGGCACGTCGATCCCTGTCCTCGCCCCGACGTTGGACACCCGCACGGCCACGGCGAAGCCGCTGCGGGTGCGGGTGACGACCAGGCCGCCCAGCGCGAACCGGGTGTACGAGAGGCCGTAGCCGAATGGGAACAGCGGTGGGACGCCGGTGGCGTTGTTGTAGCGGTAGCCCACCTGCAGGCCCTCGGAGTAGGAAGCGGTCAGGTTGACGCCGGGCCACTGGGCGGGTGTGCTGACTGCGGCCCGGGCGTCCGACGTCGGGAAGGTGACCGGCAGTCGCCCGGAGGGATTGACGTCGCCGTAAAGGAGGGCGGCGATGGCGGCACCGTCCTTCTCGCCCGGGTACCACCCTTCGATGACGCCGGCGACCTGTCCCAGCCAGGGCATGAGCACCGGTCCGCCGGTGTTGAGCACCACCAGGGTCCGCGGGTTGGCCGCGGCGACCGCGGTGATCAGGGCGTTCTCATCGCCAGGCAGGGTCAGTGACGGCCGATCGAAGGCCTCGGAGCTGAAGTCCCCGGCGAAGACCACGGCCACGTGGGCCTTGCGGGCTGCGTCTACCGCGGTGGCGATCCGGTCGCTGACGTACTGCCATCCGAGGGTCAGGGTGCTCGGTGTGAGCGTCGACTCGCCCGACGGCGTCAGCTTGTCGAAGGGCTCCCAATCGAGGTGGACCTGGTAGGCGTGGCCAGCGGTGAGGGATACGGTCTGCGACCATCGGCCACGGGCGTGGCTGAGGGTGTCGGAAACGGCCGGCGACCCGTCGAGGGTCAGGCTGGCTCCACCGGAGCCCTGGAGCGAGAGGGTATAGAGGCCTGTGCGGGGTGGGGTGAGCGTGCCTGTCCAGGTGGCAATGACGTCTGCCCACCCGGCCGGCAACACGATGTCCGAGCGGGTGGGGGAGGGCGCTCCGCCCAGCGCGGGCCTGCCCCCGAGCGAGAGTGGATGGCGCAGCCGGTCCACCGGCGCCGAGGCCGGCGCATTGGGCAGCAGCGGGCTGATCGAGGGATGGGGGAGAATGGACGCGTCGATCGAGGGCTCGACGCTCTGGACCGACATCGGCCCGGTGTCAGGATCGGTCTGGGTGAGGGTGAGGGTCAGCCCGTGCCCGGCTCCCGAGGAGGGGGTCAGGAGGCTGGACGGGATGGCGGGAAGCGGTGCGGTGGTGCTCCCTCCGTCCGAGAAGGAAACGGACGTGTGGGAGCCGGCCCGCTGGCGGATGGCGGCGACCGGGGTCGAGGTGAACGGGGCCATCACCCTCGAGCTGCCGAAGCCGGTGGTCACCGCCTGTGCGCCGGCGTCGGCGCCGATCACGGCCACCGACCGTTCCCGGGACGCGGCCAGGGGCAGGATCCCGCTTCCGTTCTTGAGCAGCACGGCCGAACGCTCGGCCGCGGTCAGGGCGAAGGCGGTGTGCGACGGGGTGTCGACCACGGAGCCGGGGGAGCCGACGTCCTGGCGACCGACGAGATCGTGGGCGAACATCTGCGTGAGGACCTTGGCGACGGCGGCGTCGACCGCAGGCATCGGGAGCACGTGCTCGTGCACCAGCCTGGCCAACTGCGCGGCGTTGGACGGTTTGATCAGGTCGGTCCCGGCGGCGAGGGCGGCAACCGGATCGTGAACGGAGCCGAGGTCGGAGCGGACGAAGCCGCTGAATCCCCACTGGCTGAGCAGATTCGACAACGCCGGGTCCTCGCACTGGAAGGTTCCGTTCAGCTGCGGATAGGCGCACATCACCGTGGAGACATGGGCCTGGGTGACGGCGGCCCTGAAGGGAGGCAGGTAGATCTCCTGCAAGGCGCGTTGGGACACCGCGTCATCGAGCTCGCCGCGATCGGTCTCCTGGCTGTAGACCGCGAAGTGCTTGGCCATGGCCATGGCCCCGCCGGACTGGATCCCCTGGATGTCGGCGACCCCCATGGCCGAGACCAGGGCGGGATCCTCGCCGAACCCTTCGTAGCTCCGACCGTTCTGCGGCACGCGATCGATGTTGAGCGTCGGGCCCTGGATGACGTCAATGCCCTGTCCGGTGGCCTCGGAGCCCTGGACCTGGCCGTAGGCGTGGGCGATGGCTGTGTCGAAGGTGGCAGCGATGCCCAGGGGAGCGGGAAGCTGGGTGACGTGGACGGCGCCGAAGGCCAGGCCTTGGGGCCCGTCCTGGAGGGTCAGTGGAGGGATGCAGAGCCGTGGGGCGCCGGCGTTGACGTTCTCGTAGACGCCGGAATTGACCAGGACGGTCATGCCGAACTTCTCGGCGGCGGTCATCCGCCGGAGCACCATTCTGGCCAGGGCCGAGGGCGTCCCTTGCCGGTCCATGGCGGCCTTCAGCCACGGGCACCGCGAAGCCAGGTCGGGGCTGGTCGGAGCGGCCGCGGGGGCGGCGGGAGTCGCCGCGCCCTCGGGGGTGCCGTTGACCTGGTCGGCGACCTCGCCTGGTACTGGGCTCTCGGCCACCAGCAGCACGATGAGGGAGAAGGCGGCCAGGGCCACAACGACGAGCAGACGCCACGATCGGGGCAGTCTCGGCCGGTTCCGCCGCTGCGGCTGAGGGTCGTCGGAGGAGGGGTTCACGGGCTCGGCGGCCAACATAGCGACGGCGGGCCAACTTCCGTGGTCGGTGGCGGTTTGCTCCGGCTGTAAGTAGCGCGCTAATGTAACTATGTAATCATCCAGGAGGAGGAGCCAAATGAGACACGCACACGAGGGCTTCGGGCGCAGGGCCTCGGCCGGCGAAGACAAGCCGTCTGCGGAAGGCCTCGCCGGCTGGCTCGCCGGCCGCCTGCCCGAGGACTGGTTCGAGACCGCACCGACCGTCACCGTCGACCGTGACGAGATCCTCATCGTGGGAAGGGTCCCCGCACCCGACCTCCCGGATGGCGACGACGATGTGAGCCGAGCGGCCGGCGAAGCCGGGCGGATCACCCGCTTTCGCGAGGACACGCGCGACGAGCGCATGGCCATCGCCCGGGAGGCCGAGCATCGGTTCCGACGGAGCGTGGCCTGGGGAGCGGAGGTCGGTGAGACGGCGGTGGTGTTCACCAACCTGTCGGTACCGGTCATGACCCGCCTCCGCCAGCCGGAACGACTGGTCCTCGACACGCTCGTCGACAGTGGCGTGGCCCGCAGCCGTTCCGATGCGCTGGCCTGGTGCGTGAAGCTGGTGGCATCCCACACCGACGAATGGCTGCGCGACCTCCGCTCCGCCATGGAGAGCGTGGAGACCGTCCGCAAGCAGGGTCCCCCGGCGGCATAGACGCGCCGCAAGCCGTCGCTAGTCTTCCGTGGGTGAAGGGGGGCCAGCGGCCAAGATCGAGCTCGGCGACAAGGGCAGTGTCCTGTCGGCGGCCGAGGCGGGTGGGACCCCTGGCCATCGCGGCCATCGCCGTGGTCGCCATCATGGCAACCCTCGTCTTCATCGGCACCGCGGCGGCCCCGGCGGCTTCGTCTGCCGCTGCCGACCCGGCGGGGTGGACGGTATACCACCACGACGCCTCGGGCAGCGGTGTCACCGGGTCCGTGGCCGCCGTCGACTCCACCCGACCCAGGTGGACTTCCACCGTCCTGGACGGCCAGCTCTACGGTGAGCCCCTGGTGGCGGGGGGACGGGTCTACGTGGCCACGGAGAACGACACGGTCTACGCACTGTCGGCCCTCAACGGCGCCGTGGTCTGGGAGAACCACCTCGGCACCCCTGTGACCGCGTCATCGCTGCCGTGCGGAAACATCCAGCCCACGGTGGGCATCACCGGCACACCGGTCATCGACGAGTCCCGAGGTGAGCTCTTCGCGGTGGCCGACGAGGTGGTCAACGGGAGATCGGCGCACGTCCTCATCGGGCTGAGCGTGGCGTCGGGCAAGACGGAGATGACCCAAGACGTCGATCCGGGGGGAGTGAATACGAACGCGCTGTTGCAACGCACCGGCCTGACCCTCGACGCCGGGCAGGTGGTGTTCGGGATGGGCGGCAACTACGGAGACTGCTCCACCTACCGGGGAAGGGTGGTGGCCGTCAGCGAGTCGGGGGGCCCGCCCGTGGACTTCACGGTGGATGCCGGGGCCGGCCAGGGCGAGGGGGCCATCTGGATGGGAGGCGGGGCGCCCGCCGTGGACGGCAGCGGCAACATCTGGGTCGGTGTCGGCAACGGATCGGTGACATCGGCGACCCACGCCTACGACTACAGCGACTCGGTGCTCGAACTATCGCCGTCGCTGCGGCTCCTGCAGTTCTTCGCCCCGACCAGCTGGGCCTCGGACAACCAGCGGGACCTCGACCTCTCCATGGAGCCGGCGCTGCTTTCGGACGGCCAGGTGATCATCGCGGGAAAGTCCCGCACCGCCTATCTCCTC
>DASZGT010000133.1:0-11405 GCA_035938575.1 Acidimicrobiales bacterium | reverse complement strand
GGCCATGAACTCGCGCACATCGGTGGCGGCGCTGGCGATGGTGGTGAAGTCCGCCGTGCTCTGCAGGTGGACACGCATGCCCATGGTCTCCCAGGCCCGCTTGACCCCGGCCTTGATGGTCAAGATGGTGGTCAGCGGCATCTGCGCGATGGTGGCGGCGGTCTCCTCGACCGTGGCCTCGAGGTCTGCCCTCGGGACCACCCGGTTGACCAGCCCCCACTCCTGCGCCTGCTCGGCGGACAGGGTGGGAGACAGGTAGAGGTACTCGTAGGCCCGCTTCCAGTTCATCAGGGCCCACGGCTCGACCAGGGTCTGGGCGCCGGGGAGCCCGAATCCCTGAGGCAGCGGCATCTGGAAGTAGGCGTCGTCCGAGGCGATGGTCAGGTCGGTCAGATAGCCATAGATGGTGCCGCCCCCCAGGCAGTACCCGTGGACCTGGGCGATCGTCGCCTTGGGGAACTCCCACAGGTTCAGCGGCGGCCAGACGAAGAGGTCGTAGTTGTGCGACTTCCAGGTCCGCTCCGGCGTTGGCCCGGTGGTCGGATACACCGTGGCCATCTCTTCGGGCTCGACGATGGCGTGCCCGGCGCAGAATCCCTTTCCGTTCGCCTTCACGATGAGGACCTTCACCTCGTCGTCGCGGTTGGCCCACTTCAGCGCGTCCTCGAAGTCCCACACCTGCTGGGCGGTCTGGATGTTGGCCTTCTCCGGCATGTTGAGGACGATGCGGGCGACGCCCCCCTCCTTCTCATAGATGATGGTGGCCATCTCGGTGCGCTCCATGCGGGCTCTCCAGATCGTTCGGGGTTGTTCGGGGTGGACTCGTTCGTCGGCGACCGCGGTCGGGCCACCAGGGTACTCACGGGCTGTCGATGTACCCGATCTCGTCACCGACCAGGTAGGACTGCCCGGTTCGGCCGACGATGTGGATCACACCGGACGCCGGGCAGTCGACGTCCATCTCCACCTTGTCGGTCTCGAGCCGGTACAGGACCTGGCCGACCGTGACCTGCTCACCCTCGGCTGCCAGCCACTCCACGATGGTTCCCTCGGTGACGGCCACGCCCGCCTGCGGGATCCTGATCGGGGTCCGGCCATCGTCGCTCACGTGCAGGACCGCTCCTTCAACCGTGGCCGACGAGGGCCCGGATGCACTCGGCGATCCTGGTTCGCTCCGGATAGTGGCGTGTCTCCAACCCCGACGCATAGGGGACGGGCGAGTACACCGCACCCAGGCGTTCGACCGGGGCCGACAGCCGGCCGAAAAGGTCGTGTGACACCATCGATGCGATCTCCGCACCCGGGCCCGCGAACTGCGTGGCGGCATGCACGACGACCACCCGACCCGTCTTCGCCGCGCTGGCCAAAATGGCCTGCTTGTCCAAGGGCACCAGGGTCCTCAGGTCGAGCACTTCGACGCTGATGCCCTCAGCCGACAGCGCCTCGGCTGCGGCCAGGGCCTCCGGAACCTGCCAGCCCCAGGTCACCACGGTGGCGTCCTCCCCGGCCCGCTTCACGTCGGCGACGCCAAGCGGCAGCTCGAACCGTCCGCCCGGCACCGGCCCCCGGATGAACAGCAGGGACATCGTCTCCATGAAGATGCACGGATCATCGTCGAAGATGCACGAGTACAGGAGGCCCTTGGCATCACGAGGGGTGCTGGGCACCACCACCTTGAGACCGGGCACGTGCATCATCCAGGCCTCGAGGGACTGCGAGTGCTGCGCGCCGAACTGACGACCGCCGCCGACCGAGGTCCGGATGGTGATGGGCACGTTGGTCCGGCCCCCGGACATGTAGCGGAGCTTGGCGGCGTGGTTGGCCACCTGATCCATCGCCACCGCGAAGAAGTCCATGAGCATGATCTCGGCAACCGGGCGCATCCCCGCCAGCGACGCGCCGATGGCGGCTCCCACGATGGCCTGTTCGGAGATCGGCGTGTTCCTCACCCGCTCGCGCCCGTAGCGGGTGGAGAGGCCCTTCGTCCCCTTCATGACCCCACCGATCGGGTCTTCGATGTCCTCCCCGATGAGGAAGACCTCCGGATCCTCGGCCATGGCCAGGTCCAGGGCCTGGTTGACGGCTTCCGACATCGTGATGGCCGGGTCGTCCGCTGCGTCTGCCGGCTCGTGCGAGGCGCGGTCCATCATCCCGGCATGTCTCCCCGGCTGGAGAACACGTCGGCGAGCAACTCATCGGCCCCCGGCGGCGCTGCGGCCTTCGCCGCCGCCACCGCCCCTTCCACCCTGGCGCCGACGTCGTCCTCGATCTCGTGCAGCACGCCTTCGCCGATACCCCGATCGTCGATCAACCACCGGCGGTAGCGGGCCACCGGCTCGTCCGCCTCCGCCCGCGAGTACTCGTCCGGATCCATGTACTCGGTGGTCGACCCGAAGGTGTGCCCGCCCAGTCGGTAGGTCATGCATTCGAGGAACGTCGGGCCGCCGCCGGCCCGAGCTCTCCCGATGGCCACCTCGGCCGCCTCGTCCATGGCCGGGACGCTGTTGCCGTCCACCGTCCGGGCCTCCATCCCGTAACCGCGAAACCGGTCGGCCAGGCTCCGGGTCCGGGTGAAGTCGGCGAACCTGGTGTGCTCGCCGTACTGGTTGTGCTGGCACACGAACACGACCGGGACCTGCCAAAGGGCGGCCAGGTTGCAGGCCTCATGGGTGGCGCCGATGCTGGTGGCTCCGTCACCGAAGTTGACCACCGTGACCTGGTCGGTGCCCCTCAGCTTGCTCGACAGGGCCAAGCCCACCGCGATGGGCAGCCCACCGCCCACGACGCCGGTCGTGACCATGAGCCCCGACTGCGGGTCCGAGAGGTGCATGGGCCCACCCTTGCCCTTGGAGGTGCCCGTCACCTTTCCGCACATCTCGGCCACCAGCTCGTCGAGGGGAATCCCCTTGGCGATGCAGTCGTGCATCCCGCGGTAGGTGGTGACCATGTAGTCATCGCGGCGCAGGTGCTCGCAGATGGCCGCCGGGATGACCTCCTGGCCCCGCACTCCGTAATAGGTCATCCGGAACTCTCCCGAGTTCAGACCCAGGACGATGCGGTCCTCGGCGGACCGGATGGTGCACATGGTGCGAAAGATACGAAGGGCGGCGTCATCCGACAGTCCACCAGTTGACCCCCGGGCGGGAGGAGTTCCCCCAGCAGACGCCATCAGTCACCCTCCCCCTCGGCCCTCGGTCCGACGGCCGCCTCCAACCAGGATCGCAGCACCTTGCGGTCCACCTTGCCGAAGTCGTTGTACGGGATCTCGTCCACGGTGACCAGCTGCTCGGGGATCTTGAAGGTGGCGATGCGCCCTTTGCAGAACTCCCGCAGCTGCCCGGTGGTCAACGGCTCCCGGACGACGGCCGCGGCACCGACCCGGCTCCCCATCTCCGCATCGGGGACTCCGACCACCGCCACGTCCCGCACGGCGGGGTGGGTCCCGACCACTGCCTCTACCTCCGAGGGGGAGAATTTCTCCCCGCCACGATTGATGGTGTCGGCGAGTCGCCCCGACGGGTACAGGTAGCCGTCCTCGTCCGCGGACACCATGTCGCCGGTGCGGAACCATCCCGCTGGGATCGACGGGTCACCGGACTGTGACTCCGGGATCACGGTGTTCTCGCTCTTCACCCAGAGCTCGCCCACGGCTCCCGTCGGCACTGTCTCGAGCGTCGTGGGATCGACGATCCGGACCTCGATGCCCGGGAGCGGGCGGCCCACCGACGTGAGCCTCTTGGCCGAATGGTTCCCGGGCCCCAGCAGGGTGATCGAGCCCATGGTCTCCGTCTGGCCGAAGGTGTTGGCCAGGGCCACACCCGGAAGGGCCTCCATGGCCCGGCGGATCAGCTCGGGAGATGCGGGGGCGGCACCGTAGGTCAGCGCCGTCAATGAGCTGAGATCGGTCGTGGAGAAATCCGGATGGTCCAGGATCCGGTGCAGCATGGTCGGTACCACGAACGAGGTGTTCACGCGGTGCCTTTCCACCAGCGCCAGCCACTCGCCGGCATCGAAGCGGGTCTGGGCCACGGTGGTCGAGCCCTTGGCCAGCGCCACCACCAGCCCCAGCATGCCGCCGATGTGCACGAACGGCACGCACATCAACGCCACGGCGGGGGCGGGGTCGACGGTCGGCGAGTACGCAGCGATCCGGGAGGCCACCATCGAGTGCGGGAGTGGCACCGCCTTCGGGGTCCCGGTCGTGCCGCTGGTGAAGAGCACGACGGCTGCTTCGCCCGGATCGGCTTCCCGGATGGGGCCGGACTGGCGCCCTCCGGCACCCAACAGCTCCTCGGCGCCGAGGACCATCTCCTGCCCGGCTCGACGGAGGGTCCTGGCAAAGGCGGTGCCGGCCACACCGATCGGACCTGCGTCCGCCACCTGCCGGAGGATCCTCAGTTCGTCAGCCGTCAGGCGGGGGTTCATCAACGCGGTGGCCGCTCCGGTGTGGGTGGCGCCGATCAAGGTGGCGACCGACACCAGACTGGTCTCGTCGACCAGGGGGATGCGCCATCCGGAATCGGCGCCGGCCGAGCGGAGCGCGGCGGCGCAATCACCGATGGCCACCTGGAGCTCCCCGTAGGTCGTGGGCGTCCCGTCGATGACAATGGCCACCCGGTCGGGGTCGGTGTCGGTCACCCGCTCGACGATCTGTCCGAGGGAACTATTCGACGACATCGGACCCCGACCTGCCAGCTCGCCCGTCGAAGGCAGCCGACCGAGAGCGCCCGTCGTCATGCTCCCCGGTCATCACGGCTCCCCTCCTCGTCGACGCGGCGATCCTAGAGTCGGAACGAGGACCACGCCATCAGCGTGTGGCGGACGTCAGGCCCGCGGGTCAATCACCAGCGAGGGAAGTCACCCGGACCCGACCGCGGCGGGCATCCTCAGTCCGTCGGTTCGCTGCCCACCACACCCACGAAGCTCACGCATTCCCCGGGGCCGCCGCCGAGGTTGTGGGTCAGTCCCAGCGTGCGACCGGACTCGGTCACGCTGGCGATCTGACGCTCCGGTGGCGCCTGGCGCCTCAACTGGAGCCAGCACTCGAAGAGCATGCGCAGTCCTGAGGCACCGATGGGATGGCCGAAGCTCTTGAGCCCGCCGTCGGGGTTGACCGGAAGCTCGCCGTCCCGGTCGAAGGTTCCGGCCAGGACCTCCTTCCAGGCCGTTCCCCGCTCGGCAAAGCCGAGGTCCTCCATGAGCACCAGCTCCGTCGGTGTGAAGCAGTCGTGGACCTCGGCCATGGCCAGCTGGGTCCGGGGATCGGTGACGCCGGCCTGCTGGTAAGCGTCGGCGGCCGATCGGACCACCTCTTCGAAACTGGTGTAGTCGTAGTTGGGGTCGATGACCCCGGCCGCCGGACCAGCCACGAAACTGAGCCCCTTCACATACAGGGGCGAGTCGGTGTAGCGGGCCGCGTCCTCGGTCCGGCACACCACCACCGCGGCGGCGCCGTCACTGACCCCGCTGCAATCGAAGACGCCCAGCTGCCCGGCCACCAGCGGCGAGGAGGCGATCTTCTCCATGGAGACCTCCTTGCGGAACTGTGCCCGCGGATTGACGGCGCCGTTCTGATGGTTTTTGAAGGCGATCCGGGTCATCACCGACTTGAGCTCGTCGATGTCCACCCCGTACTTGTGGGCATAGGCCGGCACCAGAAAGGAGAAGGCCGCCGGCGAGCTGAGCCCGGCGTTGGTCCCGTCGCCGACCTGCCGGATCCCGGTGAGGCCGGAATACCCGGAGTCCTTCAGCTTCTCCACGCCCACCGCCATGGCGAGGTCGTAGGCGCCGGAGGCCACCGCATAGCAGGCATTTCGAAACGCCTCCGAGCCCGTGGCGCAGAAGTTCTCCACCCTGGTCACCGGCTTGTAGTCGATCTTGAGCGGCTTGGACAGGGTGAGCCCTGACTGTCCCGACCCCAACGTCCCCAGCCAGAAGGCATCGACGTCCTCGAGGGCGATGCCGGCCGAGTCGACACAGGCCACGGTGGCGTCGGTCAGGAGGTCGTCCGCACTCTTGTCCCACAGCTCGCCGAACGGCGTACAGCCCATCCCGACGATCGCCACCCGATCACGAATCCCCCTGCTGGCCATGTCAGCCTCTCCCTTCTCGGCGCACCGCGGCGGGCACGGCTCCTCGGCCCGCTGCGGCCTGGTCCGGGGCACCGACGCCGTCGGAGGCCGGCCGCGCCTTCCAGAAGTAATTATGCACACCTTGGGCGGTGTAGAAGCACCGGAAGGTCATTTCGATCCGGGTGCCGATGGCCAGGGCGCCGAGGTCGACGTCGGTCATCTCTCCTCGATACCGGCCACCACCGTCGAAATCGATGACCGCCCCGACCATCGGGGGGGAGAGGCTGTAGGCCAGCTGGTCGATGGTGTAGGTGGCGACTGTGCCCCGCACGTCGGCCAGGCGCAGTGGCTCCATGCGGTCCACGGAGTGGCAGGAGAGACACACCCGGGTCGGGGGGAGGTGCACGAAGCCGCACTCGAGGCACCGGCTGGCCGCGAAGCCGAACTTCCAGCCTTCGTTGCGCCGCATGGCGGGGGCGTCTGGTCGTTCGGGGTCCGGTCGCCGTGGAGGCTCACGTCGGAGGTTGCCCCGCCACGTGAGAAACACCGCGTACGGAAGATCGGCGCGGCCATGGTCAACGGCCTCGGCCACGTCGACCAGCCCGGCCTGGCGCCGAGCGGCCTGGACCCCGGACAGTGCCGGCGTGGTCCGGAGCACCACCGCGTCGGCGCCGTCGGCCACGCCCACCACCGCGATCACCTGGCCCGACGAGGCCCGCTCCAGCACGTCGGCCAGCCCGGTGGCCGCCTGGGCCGCGCCCAGGTTCCCGACCCGAGCGGCGTAGTCGGGGGCCACGCGCTCAGCCGGAACGCCGAGAGTGCTTCGCAGCGAGGCCACCGCCCGGGCGTGCAGGCCGGCCACCACCAGGTGGTCGATATCGTCGACGGTGAGTGCGGCCCGGCGGAGCGCCTCGGCAAACGCCTTCCGGGCCAGGGGAACGAGGGACTCTTCCCCGAAGCGGTCCTCCCACTGCCGGGAGGCGGTCTCTCCCGGGACCCGCCATCGGTCCAGGAACTCGTCGGTCACCGAGGCCTGGCCCAGCACATCGGCCACCGCACCCTCGGGTGCGAACACGAAGGCCGCGGCTCCGTCTCCTCCCTGGCTCTCCTCCGCTCCGCCCGGCAGTCCCGTCCGCAGGTCGGAGAGGACCGCTATGGCCGGGTGGCGCTCGCCGGCCAGGGCCGCCATGCGCATGGCGGCCCAGCCGGAACGCACCGAACCGCAGAGGTCGTAGGCGCCGCTGCCCGACGGAAGGCCCAGGGCGGCGTGGACGGTGGTGGCGTTGGTCTTGTCCAGGTAGGCCGGATCGGGTGTGGAGAAGAACAGGTCATCAGGGACGGGCACACCGGCTACCTGCAACGCCCGCCGGGCCGCCTCCACCCCAAGGGTGGTGGTGTCCTCGTCGTACGACGCCACCGCACGCGTCCCACGACCGGACGACGTCCCGAATGCCGCCCCGATGGACCCGCGTTCGAGACGCCAGTAGGGGAGGTAGGTGCCCCACGAAACAATCCCCGAAGCCATCAGCGCTCTCTTTCTCGTCGTCCCACGGTCGGTCGGCCCACCGGTCGTCGCCCCACGGTCAGCTCCCGACGCCGGCCAGACGGGCCGCCTGGGCCTGCAGCGCCGTCCGGTCCGGCTTCCCCATGGCCAAGAGAGGGAACTGGTCGAGATGGACGACCAGCTCCGGGGTCTTGAACCGGGCCACCCCCTGGGCCGAGAACCATTGCCGGCATTCCTCCACATCGAGGGCGCCGTCCCCGACCACGAAGGCGGCCACGCGCTCCCCGAGCCGCTCGTCCGGGCATCCGACGACCACCGCCTGGCGGACACCCGGGTGCAGCTCGAGGAGGCGTTCCACCTCGGCCGATGCGATGTTCTCCCCCGCCCTGATGATCACGTCCTTGCACCGGCCGACGATGGTCAGCCAACCATCGGCGTCGAGGATCCCCAGGTCACCGGTGGCGAACCAACCGCGGCGCACGGCCTCGCGGGTCTGGGCCTCCTCGCCATAGCCCACGAAGAGCTCGGGACCCCGCAACAGGACCTCGCCGCCTTGCCCCGGCGGCACCGTCCGGCCGCTCACCGGGTCCGCAATGCGGATGACGCAATCGCCCACCGAGTGCCCGTCGGTGTCGCGGGCACGGTCGGGCCCGTCGGCGGCCGTGCAGGTGGTCACCGTCGGTGCCTCGGTCGATCCGTAGGTGCGCTTGACCGTGGCCCCCAGCCCCCGGCGGGCGGCGTCGATGAATTCGGGGGTCACCCCCATCCCTCCGCAGGAGACCACCCGCAGGGTCTTGACCCGGGCGGCCAGGTCGGGGACGTCCATCATGCCGAGGAAGAGCGTCGGGGGTCCGATCATGAACGAGACCGCGTGCTCGGCGACCAGTCGCACCCCGAGCTCGGCGTCCCATTTATCCATCAACACCACGTTCATGGCCGCTGCCCCCGGGACGAGAACCGAGTTCAAGAGGCCCGAGACGTGGGCCAACGGCGACGGCATGAGGGCGACGTCGGTTCGCGTCAGCCCGTGGGCGGCCACCATCGAGCGGGCCTTGTAGGCGAGGCCGCGATTGGTGTGCAGCACCGCCTTGGGATGACCGGTCGAGCCCGACGTGAACAGCACCACCGCCACATCTGCGCCGCGCCCGATCCCCTCCGCCACCGGCCGGCCCGCCAACAGGGCGTCGAATTGCGGATCGCCGCTCCGTACACCGATCGTCCCCTCGTGCTGGGCCAAGGGCATGCCCACAGCGGACAAGGACGCCGTCGGCTGCAAGGACTCGATCATCCTGCCCACCTCGGCCGGCCCCACCTGGTGGTGGATGGGAGCGGCCACGGCTCCGAGCCTCCAGCAGGCGCGGAACAATGCGATGGCCTCCCACCAGTTGGGCAGCTGGAAGGCGACGACGCCACCTCTGCGTACCCCGATCGACCGGAGTCCGCCGGACAGCCCGGCAACCACCCGCTCCAGGGTGGCGGCATCGAGTCGGACGTCGCCGTCGACGACGGCCAGGCCAGTGCCGGGCCGGTGCGACGACAACAACTGGTCGAGCGTCGGGACATCCCATGCGCCGTTCGGGCGCAAATACCGCGTGGCCTCAGCCTGGCGGTAGGTCGATCGGAGGATCACCGGCTTGGGACGGGTCCCTCCACCGCATCGGGCACGGCCAACCGGACCGGTGGCGCGTCCTTCCAATTGGGGATCCCGTCGTCGGGCTCGGCCACCGGGTACTTGCTCTCGTGGATCTCCGCCCAGTGGGAGTGGTTCAGCTGATGGAGAGTGAAGCAGGCCTGCAACGAGTTGTAGAAACCCATGTTGTCCACCGTCTGGTTCACAGACTCCTTGATCATCAACGCGGTCATGGTGGGAACCAGGGCGATGCGACGGGCATAGTCCAATGTCCGCTCCGACAGTTCGTCCGTCGGGAACACCTTGCTCACCATGCCCAGCCGGTGCGCCTCGTGCACGTCGATGGCGTCGCCCGTCAGCATCATCTCCTTGGTCCGACGGGGCCCGAACTCCCACGGGTGGCCGAAGTACTCCATGCCACACATCCCGAGCCGGGTGCCCACGACATCGGCGAAGTACACGTCGTCAGCGGCCACGATGAGATCGCAGGCCCACATGAGCATGAGGCCGGCTGAGTACACCGTCCCCTGCACCTGGGCCACGGTGATCTTCCGCAGATTGCGCCACCTCAGGGTGTTCTGGAAGTAGTAGTGCCATTCCTGGAGCATGCGGGCCTCGGCCCCCTTGCGGGTGGCGCCGTTGATGGTGGACGTGCGGTGTTGGTTCGGTCCCGCATCGCGTTCGGCCCTGGCCTCCTTGGACCCCATGTCGTGGCCGGAGGAGAACAGTGGTCCCACTCCGCCGAGGATGACCACCCTCACCTTGTCGTCTTCTTCGGCTCGGCCCATGGCGTCGTCGAGATCGACGAGCAGTCCGCGGTTTTGGGCGTTGCGGGTCTCAGGGCGGTTGAGCAGGATACGGACGACCTCACCGCCCTCCAGTTCTTCGTACGTCACGTATTTGTAGTCGGCCATGTCCGGACCTCCTCCTCGTCGTCACCGGAGCCGGTGCAGCGCCACGGTATACCTCGTTTCGAATCAATCCCCCCGTCGAGGCGCCACCGAACCGTTCGACCTGCTCGGACCCCAACCGGCAACCGCCCCCACGCGGGCGCTCCCGTCAGTCCACGATGCTCAGTGCCACCTTCGGGCACGACCGCACGGCCTGCTCCACCTTCGATCGGAGCCCTTCGTCGGGCTCCTCCTGGAGCACGTACAAGAGGTCATCGTCACGCACTTCGAAGACCTCGGGGGCCGCGGCCATGCACAGGGCATTCGATTCGCAACGGCCCCGGTCGACGATCACCCGCATGGGCGGGAGTGTACCGAGAGTCCAGCGTGGAGGCCACCTCCCGGGGCCGTGGCCGCGTACCGAAAATGGCATTTCCGCCCACTCTGTCTCGCTGGTAACATGGCCAAACAGGTTCCGGTGAGGTACTGGAAGGTACACAGCTGCACCGCCGCCAATCTCGGGCTGTTCGGAACCGGCGGATGCAGCCAACCAGAGAAAGGCGACAGCCATGTCTCCGCGAACATTGGATTTCCCGGTCTTTGATGCTGACAACCACATGTACGAGACCACCGACGCCTTCACCAAGTACCTTCCAGCGGAGTATGCCGGCCTCATCAAGTACGTCGAGGTCGACGGGCGTACCAAGATCGCGGTGAACGGCCTCATCAGCAACTACATCCCCAATCCCACCTTCGAGGTGGTGGCGGCTCCGGGTGCCCAGGAGGAGTACTTCAAGAGCGGCAATCCCGAGGGGAAGTCGCGGCGGGAGATCATGGGCAAGCCCATCCGCTCGCTTCCGGGGTTCAGCGCGCCCGAGCCCCGTCTCCAACTTATGGATGAGTTGGGCATCGATCGGGCTCTCATGTGGCCCACCCTGGCCAGCCTCCTCGAAGAGCGGCTGCGCGACGACCCGATGGCCACCCACGCCGTCGTGCATGCCCTCAACGAATGGATGCACGAGCACTGGACGTTCAACTACGAGTCGCGGATCTTTCCAACGCCCGTGATCCATCTCGGGATTGTGGAGCAGGCCATCGATGAGCTCGAGTGGGTCCTCGAGCGGGGGGCGAAGATCGTGCTCATCCGCCCTGCTCCTGTACCCGGGCTCCTGGGACCTCGCTCGATGGCCCTGCCCGAGTTCGACCCCTTCTGGAAGCTGGTGGTCGAAGCCGGGATCCCGGTGGGCATGCACGCCTCGGACAGCGGCTACCAGCGGTACATGAATGAGTGGGAAGGGGTCACCCGGGGT
>DASZGT010000132.1:0-10563 GCA_035938575.1 Acidimicrobiales bacterium | reverse complement strand
GGCCACCGCTCCAGGCCCGGCCGCCGACCGGTTGGTGGACACCTACGGCGCGCTCGTGGCCGAGGGACCGGTGGCCGCCCTGGCCGGGTTGGCCGCCTACGAGAGCCAGGCCGCCGCCATCGCCGGTTCCAAGGCTGACGGCCTCCTCCGTTGGTACGGGATGGACCCGGCGGGCACCGAGTTCTGGGAAGTCCACGCGGCGATGGACGCCGATCACGGGGACTGGACCGTGGAGGCCCTGGCGCTGCTGGGGGCAGATCCGTCAGAGGTCGCCTGTGCGGCGCGACGGGGCGCCGACGCCTGGTGGGCGTTCCTCGACGAGCGCGAGGCCGAGGCCCCGGGCTCAGCCGAGCTCTGTTCCCACCACTGAGACGAACGAGACCATCTCCCCCGGATAGCCCCCCAGGTTGTGGGTGAGGGCGAGAGTCCGGTCGGTGTCGATCTGTCGCTCCGGTGTGGCCTCGCCGCGCAGCTGTAGCCACGTCTCGAAGAACATCCTGAGACCGGAGGCCCCGACGGGATGGCCGAAGCTCTTGAGACCGCCGTCCGGGTTGACGGGGAGCTCACCGTCGCGGTCGAAGGTGCCGGCCAGGACTTCCTTCCAGGCCGTGCCCCGTTCGGCGAACCCGAGGTCTTCCATCAACACCAGCTCGGTCGGGGTGAAGCAGTCGTGCACCTCGGCCATAGCCAGTTGCCGCCGTGGATCGGTGATCCCGGCCTGGCGGTAGGCATCCTCGGCGGCTCGGGCGCACTCGGGGAACCAGGTGTAGTCGTACTCGGGGTCGATGAGGCCCGACCCGCTCCCGGCCGAGAACGACAGGGCCTTGATGTAGAGCGGCCGGTCGGTGTAGCGACGGGCATCCTCGGCCCGGACCAGGATGGCCGCGGCAGCTCCGTCGGCCACACCCGCGCAGTCGAAGACCCCGAGGCGACCGGCCACACGCGGCGAGGCGCAGATGGTCTCCGTCGAGACCTCCTTGCGGAACTGGGCCCGGGGGTTCCGTGCCCCGTTCTGGTGGTTCTTCCACGAGATGCGGGCCAGCACCGCGGTCAACTCGTCGTCCGCCACTCCGTATTTCTTCCCGTAGGCCGGAGCCACCATGGAGAACATGGCCGCGGCGGTGAGGGTGCGGGCCGTGCCGTCATTGGGGATGGGGAAGGCGTTGAGGCCCTGGTAGCCCGAGTCCTTGACCTTCTCGGCGCCGACCGCCATGGCCACGTCGTAGGCCCCGGATGCGACCGCGTAGGCGGCCGCCCGCAGGGCCTCGGACCCGGTGGTGCAGTAGTTCTCGACCCGGGTGACCGGTTTGCCCTCCAGCTGCAAGGGCCGGGCCAGGGTGATGCCGCTCATGCCCGATTGGGCCGTGCCCAACCAGTAGGCGTCGACATCGTCCTTGGTGACCCCGGCGGAGGCAAAGGTGTCCTCGGATGCCTCGACGATCAGATCATCGAGGCTCTTGTCCCAGTGCTCGGCGAATCGGGTGCAGCCCATGCCGACGATGGCCACCCGGTCCTTGATCCCATGCGATGCCATCTGCTCCTCCTCTTTCTCTGCGTCTCCGGCTCTGCGTCTCCGGCTCTGCGTCTCCGGCGTCGTCGGCCTGCCTGCGCCTCCTGCGCCGGCGCACCTCCCCCGACGACCTGGCGCCCGGGCACGCCTAACCGTCAGTGCCGTCAGTCTCCACCGTGCTCGGCGGCAGTTCCCGGGACCCCACCGGCCTGGCCTTCCAGAAGTAGTCATGGATGCCGTCGGCGGTGAACAGCTTGCGGAAGGTCATGGCCACCCTGTCGCCGATGTCCACCGTCGCCGGGTCGACGTCGGTCAGCTCCACCGGGAAGCGCCCGCCACCGTCGAAGTCGAGAATGGCGAAGACGATCGGGGGGCTGGCGGAATACGAGAGATGGTCGATGGTGTAGGTGGCGATGGCGGCCTCGGTGTCGGCCAGGTCGATGGGGTCCATGTCATCGACCGCCCCACCCTTCATGGAGATACGGGAAGGAGGCAGGTGCACGGCCTGCGACGTTCGATCCTTGGAGCCCACGAACCCGAACTTCCACTCCTCGTTGCGCCACGCCGCGGTGGCGGACACCCGCTGGGGCTCGGGCCGGCGGGGTGGTTCGGGCGTGACCATCCCTCGCCAGGCGAGGAACTTGCCGTAGGGGATGTCGGTGGCCCCCGCCACCTGGTCGGCCACGGGTTCGGGGGCCGTCCACGACGACAGGGCCTCCGTGGTCCGGAACACGAGGACGTCGGCGCCGTCGGCCAGCGCCACCACGGCGACCACCTGGCCCGGCTGCGCCCGCTCGAGCATGGAGGCCAGCACCAGTCCGGGATGGGCGGTTCCTGACTGTCCCACCGTGGTGCCCAGGTCGTCGGCCACGGCCCCGTCCCGCACCCCGAGCGTGCGGGTCAGTGCCCTGACCGCCCGGCCGTGCATGCCGGTGACGGCGACGAGGTCCACATCCGATGGGGCGACACCCACGGCCTTGAGCGCCGACTCCCACGCCTCGGTCCCCAGGGGCATATAGCGGGTCTCACCGAACCGCTCCTCCCATACCTTGGAGCGGCGGTCGCCGGCCGTCCGCCAGCGGTCGAGGAACTCGTCACTGACCGAAGCCCCGCCCAGGTACTCTGCGATCACCGGCGTGCCCGGGGCGTCGTCGGCGACCACGATGGCGGCGGCGCCATCGCCCCCGGCCGACTCGTCGACCGATGTCGGAAGCCCGTCGCGCATGTCGGACATCACCACCAGGGTGGTCCCCGATCCGGCGGCCAGGCTCGAGCACAGCGCGCCCACTCCGGAGCGGAGGGCCCCGCCGAAGTCGAAGGCGGCCACGCCGACGGGCTGGCGCAGGGCGGCGTGGATGGTGGTGGCGTTGGTCTTGTCGAGGTAGGCGGGAGAGGCCGTGGCGAACCAGATGCTGTCGAGCGCGACGCCAGGCACCGCACGGAGGGCCCGGCGGGCTGCCTCCACCCCCATGGTGGTGGTGTCCTCATCGTGGGAGGCCACCGACCGGGTGCCCTTGCCGCCCCCGGTGCCGAACAGCTGGGCCACGGCCGCCCGCTGCAGGCGCCGGTAGGGGACATACCCGGCGATGCTGACGATGCCTCTCATCGGCTGGCTGCTCCTTTCGTTCTGGCTTTCGCTCTGGCTTCGGTGCGGCGGCCGGACGCATCGACCGGGGTGACCAGGTCCTCCTCCGACCCCGGGTGACGCCATTCCCTGTTGGCTGCGGCCGCTGCAGTCCGTCCGGCGATCCACGCTGGCCTCTCCAGCCTGCTCATCCTATGATGGCCACAGTATCTGACGGTCTGTCAGGAAACCACAGCGGCGCCGACGCCCCTGGACGATGGAGGCCCGACCATGGATTTCGAGTTCACCCCGGAGCAGCTCGAATTCGTCAAGGAGGTCGAGGAATTCCTCGACGGCAACGACGACCCAGAGGTGTTCGACGTCACCCGCGAGAACATGGCCCAGATCGTCGACACGCCGCTCCGGCGGGCCTTCATGGCCAAGGTGGGCGAACAGGGATGGCTCGGGATGACCTGGCCCGAGGAGTATGGGGGGACCAACGGGGAGGGCATCTACGAGTACCTCTTGAACGAGGCGCTGGCCGCCCGGGGCGGGCCCCAGATCGGCAAGGGTGTCGGCATCATCGGCAAGACCATCATCAGTCACGGGAGTGACAAGCTGAAGCAGGAGTTCCTGCCGAAGATCCTGCGCAACGAGGTGGAGTTCGCCGTGGGCTACTCCGAGCCCAACGCCGGGTCGGATGCGGCGTCGATGCAGCTGAAGGCCACCCGCGACGGCGACGGATGGCGGCTCAACGGGCAGAAGACGTGGACCACCTCGGCCCATTTCGCCGACTGGTATTGGGTGGGCGCCCGGACCGACCCCGAGGCCCCCAAGCACCACGGCATCTCGTTGTTCCTGGTCCCGATGGACCACCCCGGGATCACGGTCAAGGCCATCTGGACGATGGGGGATGAGCGCACCAACGAGGTCTACCTGGACGACGTGTGGGTGTCCGACGACTACGTGGTGGGCGAGCTCAACAAGGGGTTCCAGTACATCTCCGAGGCCCTGGACCTCGAGCGGTTCACCCTGTTCACCTACTCGCCGACGGCGCAACGCCTCGATCTGCTGACCGAGTATGTGGCCACCGCCGACCGGGACGGCGTGCCGCTGAAGGACGACGCCGTGGTCAGGTCGCAGATCGCCCACCTGCACACCGAAGCCGAAGTGGCGCGGGTGCTGGGCCTCAAGTTCGTGTACGCGTCGTCCGAGGGCGGGTCGCCCCCGACATCGGAGGCGTCCGAGTACAAGCTGTTCACCACGGAGTACTCGCGTCGCCTGGCCAATGCATCCATGGACATCGCAGGTCCCGGGGGGCAGCTCCGGGTCCGTGACGAGGACGCCCCCATGAAGGGTCGCTCCGAATCGACCTACCGCTACACGGTGATCGACACCATCGGCGGCGGGTCCTCGGAGATCCAGAAGAACATCATCGCCCGACGCAAGCTCGGCCTGCCGAAGAATTTCTGACCTCTCTCGACGCCCGTGACCGAAGCTCCCGCCCACACTGCCGCCGCGCCGCCGGCACCTCGAGAACCCGGAGGCACCGCCGGCCCGCTCCGCGGCGTCACCGTGCTCGACCTGGCCACGGTGGGCCCGGCGGCCCGGTGCACGCGCCTGCTGGCCGACTACGGGGCCACGGTGGTGAAGGTGGGGGCGGTCCCCGGCCGCGGGCCGGACCCCATCCGACCGCCCTTCTACGCCTACAGCGGGTCGCGTCATCTCCTGCGCACCGCCATCGACCTGAAGGACCCCGACGGGCGAGATGCGTTCCTGGCCATGGTCAGGGGGGCGGACGTGGTCATCGAGAGCTTCCGCCCCGGCGTCATGGACCGCCTCGCCATCGGGTTCGGGGACCTGACCGCCGCCAACCCGGGGATCATCCTGTGTTCGACCACCGGGTACGGCCAGGACGGGCCCCGGGCCTCCTGGGCCGGCCATGACATCAACTACCTGGCCGTCGGGGGCTATCTCGCCACCACCGAGCGGCGAGCCGACGGCGGCCCGCCGGTTCCGGGCGCCACCATCGCCGATGCCGCGGGCGGCGGGATGCAGGCCGCCATGGCGGTCATGGCCGCCCTGATCGGCCGCGGCCAGGACGGACCCGGCGTCCACCTCGACGCATCCATCGCCGACGGCGTGTTGTGGCTCACGTCCCTGGCCGTGGACGAGCACCTGGCCACCGGGGCGACGGTGGGCCCGGGCCACGACATCATCACCGGGCGGTACGCCTGCTACGACACGTACCCGGCGGCGGACGGCGGGTGGTTGGCGGTCGGGGCCATCGAACCCAGGTTCTTCGCCAATCTGTGCCGCCTCCTCGGATGCCCGCAGTGGGAGTCGCACCAACTCGACGACGGGGTGCAGGGCAAGATCCGGGCCGACTTCCGGGCCGCCTTCGCGGCCAAGGACCGGGACGCCTGGGTGGCCGAGCTGTCCGGTGCCGACACCTGCGTGACGCCGGTGCTGTCGGTGGCCGAGCTCGTCGACGACGAGCAGTACGCGGCCCGTCACGTCATCGTGGAGGTGGTGGCCGCCGCCGACGCCGCGGGACCCTCCGGTTCGGCTCCGCCGGCCCGGTTCCGGCAGGTGGGTCCGGTGCTGGCCGGCATGGTGGCGCCCGACGGACCGGTCGTGGTGCCTGACCCGCACCGCACCGACACCGATGCGCTCCTGGCCGCCGCCGGCCTGGCCCCCGAGGTCATCGCCGATCTGCGGGCCAGGGGGGTGGTGGCATGAGCGCCATCGGGGTGGACGACATCGAGCGGCTCATCGGGGTCGAGCAGTACGAGGAGGAGGGCGGGTTTCCCGTCGAGCAGGGCTACGTGTGGACCACGTGCGCCTCCGTGGAGAACGGCAACCCGCTCTTCTGGGACGAGCAGGTGGCCGAGCGGGTGACCGGGGGGCCCATCGCACCGCCGACCATGGTCTCGGTGTGGTTCCGCCCCCATCACTGGGTACCGGGCCGGACCACCCAGGGCCTGCCCCTGCAGATCCATTTCGACCTCAAGGAGGGCCTCGGGCTCCCCGAGGCCGTGATGAGCGACAACACCATCGTCTTCCACGAGCCCGTGCGGCCGGGCGACCGATTGGTGACCCGCCAGATCCTGCGGTCGGTCAGCGACGAGAAGACCACAAAGTTGGGCACGGGCCGGTTCTGGGTCATCGACGTGGTGTACCGAAACCAACGCGGTGACCTGGTGGCCGTCGAGAGCTACACCGGCTTCGGCTATCGCCGGGGCGTCGCTCCGGGCGGCTCGGAGGCAACATCGTGACCGCCGCCACCGGCGACCGCCGGCTGCTCGGGGACGTGGCCGTGGGCGACGAGCTCCCTCCGCTGTCCTACCCGGTGACGGCCACCACGGTGGTGCTCGGGGCCCTGGCCGCCCGTGACTGGCGTCCCATGCATCACGACAAGGACTTTGCCGTGGAACGCAACGGCACCCGCGACATCTTCCTCAACACCCCCAATCAGGCTGCGTGGTTCG
Source organism: Acidimicrobiales bacterium (assembly GCA_035938575.1). Taxonomy (GTDB): domain Bacteria; phylum Actinomycetota; class Acidimicrobiia; order Acidimicrobiales; family RAAP-2; genus Bog-756. The sequence continues at coordinate 3,998 of DASZGT010000132.1, read as the reverse complement.
AGCGGTTCGTGACCGACTGGACCGGACCCTACGGGCGCCTGCAACGGATGACCTTCCGGATGCTCGGATCGATCTTCCCCGGCGACACCATGGTGTTCGGTGGCGCGGTCACCGGCACCGGCGTGGATGACCAGGGATGCGGCTGGGTGGCCCTCGACATCTCCGTCTCGGTGGACGGGGACGCCAAGACGACCTGCAACGCCAGGGTCGCGTTGCCGGTCGCGGCCGACGACAACCCGTGGGAGCGCCGCGGCGACCGTTGGAAACCGTGATGGAGCGGAGTTCCGAACTGCCATCCGGATCACCCGAACAGGAGAGCTGACATGTTGGACCTGAAATTCAACGCCGAGCAGGACATGCTCCGCGAGACGGTGCGGGGCCTGTGCGCCACGGCCAGTCCGCTCAGCGTGGTGCGTGAGCTCGAGGACGACCCGGTCGGGTACTCAACGGAGCTGTGGAAGCAGCTCGCCCACCTCGACCTCATCGGCCTCCAGCTGCCCGAGCAGTACGGCGGCTCGGGAATGACCGCGCTGGAGGGTGCGGTGGTCTACGAGGAGTTCGGCCGCTCGCTGGCCCCGTCGCCGCACTTCGTGAGTTCGATCCTGTCGGGCGGGGTGCTGGCCCGAGCTGGCAGCCAGGCGCAGAAGCAGGAGTGGCTGCCTCGCATCGTGAGCGGCGAGGCCATCCTCACGCCGGCCTGGCTCGAGCCCGAGCACGGGTTCGGGCCCCAGGGCGTGCAGGTCAGGGCGGTGCCCGATGGCGACGGTTTCGTCCTCACCGGGACCAAGCGCCACGTGGCCTTCGCCGGGGCCGCGACCGCCCTCGTGGTGCTGGCCCGGAGCGGCGACGACACGAGCGACGTCGACCTCTTCCTCGTCGACCCCTCGGCCGACGGAGTCAGCCTGACCCAGCAGATGACCCTGGCCTCGGACACCCAGTACCGGGTCGATCTCGACCACGTGCGGGTGACGCCCGCCGATCGGCTGGGGGCCGCCGGCACCGGCTGGTCCACCTGGGACACGGTCATGCACGACGGGATCATCCTGGCCGCGGCCCAGGCCGTCGGTGGTGCACAGTACGCGCTGGAGATCACCGTGCAGTACGCCAAGGACCGCCACCAGTTCGACAAGCCCCTCGGCGCCTTCCAGGCCCTGGCCCACTACCTGGCGGACGCCTCGACCGCCGTCGACGGCGCCGAGATGCTGGTGCACGAGGCGGCCTGGGCCCGGTCGGAGGGGCGCAGCGTGGCCAAGCTGGCCCCGATGGCCAAGCTGTTCGCCTGCCAGACGTTCCGGGACGTCACGGCCACCGCCCAGCAGATCTTCGGGGGCATCGGGTTCACGGTGGAATTCGACATCCAGCTCTATTTCCGGCGGGCCAAGCAACTGCAGATCTCGTGGTGGGACACCCGGTACCTCGAGGAGCTGGTGGCGGCGGCGGTGCTCGACGCCTGACCTTCCCGCGGCCGCCTGACTCGGGCGGGGCCACGGCGAACCCTGTGACCAGCGGCTTGCTCCGCTCCGGTCCGGCCACAAGCCCACGCAGAGCCTTCGGTTGCGCTACGGTCGGTTTCGTAACAGGGGTCAGTCACGACGCACGTACCAGGGGGAAGGCGCATGGCAACTGACAACACGGTACTGGCGGGCCCCGCTCCCGCCGGCACGCCCTCGACTCGTGGACCGCTGTTCCGGTTCCTCTTCGTGCATGAGATCGACGAGTACCCGAGCAACAGCAGTCGAACCGGGTACCTGGCGCTGGCGGTGCTCGCCACCATCGTCCTCTACTACACGTACTACACGCAGACCGGGGTCACCCCCAACATTCTGCAGACCTACCACATGTCCTTCAGCTTCTACGTGTGGATCGTCATCGTCTCCAACCTGCTCGGCGCGTTCGCCTCGCTCCCCGCCGGCAAGACCGACAAGCTCGGTCGTTCCAATGTGATCATCTACGGCTTGCTCATCGTGGGCCTGCTGATCTTCTTCGGGGTGCCGGCCGCCAGCACCCAGTGGGAGTTCGCCATTGTCATCTCGGCCATGGGGCTGGTGGAAGGAGCCATCCTGGTGGCCACGCCGGCCATGGTCCGGGACTTCAGCCCCCAGATGGGCCGGGCCTCGGCCATGGGCTTTTGGACTATGGGCCCGGTGGCCGGAAGCCTGATCACCAGCATCGTGGCCAATCACACGCTCAACCACTTCGTCGCCAACGGCAACACCAATGGATGGACGAGCCAGTTCCGCATCTCGGGAGCGACTTCGATCGCCGTCTTCGTGCTCTCGCTGTTCCTGATGAAGGATCTCTCGGCCAAGCTGCGCGACCAGCTGATGGTGTCGGCCCAAGATCGCGCCCTGGTCGAGGCCAAGGCCCGGGGCATCTCCACCGAGGAGGTGATCGCCGCCACCACCAAGCCGTGGAAGCAGATCCTCAAGTGGGACCTGGTTGGGGCCTCCCTCGGCATCGCCGTGTTCCTGCTGGTGTACTACGCCGCCTCCGGCTTCTTCACCATCTTCTGGGCCACCGTCTACAAGAACCCGGACGGGACCAACTTCAGCGTGTCCCAGGCCAACGGGCTGAACACCTGGTTCTGGGCTGCTGACATCGTGGCCCTGGTCGTCTTCGGCGTGATGTCCGACAAGCTGAAGGTGCGCAAGCCGTTCATGCTGGTGGGTGCCATCGGGGCCATCGTCACCCTCATCATCTTCCTCATGCAGACCTCCCACCCCTTTACCGGGTACTACACCCTGGTCGGGGTGGAGGTGGTGCTGGCCGCCTTCCTGTCGCTGGTCTTCGCGCCGTGGATGGCCGGCTACACCGAGATGGTCGAGGCCAAAAACCCCGCCCTGGTCGGCACCGGCCTGGCCCTATGGGGGTGGATCCTGCGTCTGGTGGTCGGGATCTCCTTCATCTTCCTGCCCCTCGTGATCAACTCGGTCAATCCGGTGGTCAACAACCTGCAGTACGCCCAGCCGCCCACAGCACCCTTCAATGTGCAGGCGTTCCAGGTCCAGCACCCCAAGAATGTGGCCTTTGCCGTGGCCAACGCCACCCAGCTGGGGGTGCTCAACGAGCCGAAGTACGCGGCGATCGTGAACAAGCTGCAGACGGCCCCGACGGCGGCGAACCTGGCCGCCGCCCAGGCCATCCTTCCGCCGAGCACCTACACCTTCCTCATCGGGCATGCGACGCAGCTGACCACCTTGATCGTTCCCTACAAGGCACAGTTCTCCTATCTCTCCGCGCACCAGTCCCAGCTCACCGACCTCAACAACGGCGTCCAGAAGTCGGCTTCCCAGTGGAAGACCTGGTTCTGGGTGTGCGTCGGGGGCATGGTCCTGTTCATCCCCACCATCTTCTTGAACCGGGGCCGTTGGAGCCCGAAGAAGGCACGCCAGGACGAGGCCCAACACGAGGACGACGTGGCTCAGGAGCTGCGCGAGCTGGTGGGGGCCAACGCCTGACCCGCCGGGCGTCCGCTTGCCCGGTTCAGGCCCGGGCCGGCGCCACCCGCTCGACGAAGCACTGCCGCGATCGCCAACCCACCCGTTGCTGACGGGGCCTCCTGATCAGCGGTCAGGAGGGGCGGAGTCCCGACAAGGTCCCAGGCGTCAGCGAGGACGGGCACCTTCAAGCGCCCCGTCTCGGTCGCATTGCTAGTCGGCAGCGGGTCCCCCGCCGACCGAGGGCACGGCCTCGATGGAGGGAATCCCGGGCATGAGTCCGGGCCCGGCGACGGCGCGGCTCCGGGCACCCCCCAACATCTCTTCGTCCTGGCCTTCGACGGGCGTCCCGGCCACAAGGGGCGAACGGGCCAGGACCACGACGCCCACGATCAGTACGGCCAGCGCCACCGCCTCCAACGTGATCCACAGGACGCCGGTCCTGAGCTGCTCGGCGAAGAGGGTGATCCCCAGCGCGATGCTGACGAGGGGGTTGATGGTGACCAGGGTGGTCCGTGACGCGGTGATCGGCCCCGCATGGAGGGCGTTCTGCAACAGGAA
>DASZGT010000131.1:0-11318 GCA_035938575.1 Acidimicrobiales bacterium | reverse complement strand
CCGGCCATCTCCGAGATGTGGACGAGGCCTTCGATACCGTCCCCCACCTGGACAAACGAGCCGAACGGCACCAATTTGGTGATTCGCCCGTAGACCAGCTCGCCCACCTGGTGGGAGTTGGCGAACTCCTGCCACGGGTCGGTCTGGGTGGCCTTGAGGGAGAGGCTGATTCGCTCCTTGGACAGATCCACGTCGAGCACCTCGACGTCGATCTCGTCTCCGACCGACACCACCGACGAGGGATGGTCGACGTGCTTCCACGAGAGCTCGGACACGTGGACCAACCCGTCCATTCCCCCGAGGTCGACGAACGCACCGAAATTGACCACCGAGGACACGACGCCCTTCCGGCGCTCCCCGGGCTTGAGGTTGACCAGGAATTCGCCGCGCTGCTCCTTCTGGGTCTCCTCCAACCATGCCCGCCGCGACAGGACGACGTTGTTGCGGTTCCGATCGAGCTCGATGATCTTGGCTTCGATGACCCGACCCACGTAGGGCTGAAGCTCGCGCACCCTGCGTAGCTCCACCAGGGAAGCCGGGAGGAACCCTCGCAGTCCGATGTCCACGATCAGCCCGCCCTTGACCACCTCGATCACCGGCCCCGTGACGACTTCGTCCGACTCCTTCAGCTTCTCGATCGTTCCCCATGCCCGCTCGTACTGGGCCCGCTTCTTGGAGAGGATCAGCCGGCCCTCCTTGTCCTCCTTCTGGAGGACGAGCGCCTCGATCGCCTCACCCAGGGTGACGATCTCCGAAGGGTCCACATCGTTGCGGATCGACAGCTCCCGCACCGGGATGACGCCCTCGGACTTGAACCCGATGTCCAGGAGCACCTCGTCCCGGTCGATCTTGACGACGGTGCCTTCCACCAGGTCACCGTCCTCGAATTCGACGATGGTACCGGCCATGGCGTCCTCGAGGGACGCTCCGCCGAGATCATCCTCGGTGACGGATCGGGGGATGTAGGTGCCGTTCTCATCGAAGGTACCCATCGCCTCGGGCGACAGCAGGGCGGTGCCGTCGGGCACGACTTGTGTATCGGACATGTAGTAGGTAGCTCGCTTTCCGGACAGGTCCCCCGCGTCCGCTCAGGGTCGCGGCGGTGAAGGTAAGGGGCCACACCGTTGTGACCGGGAATCAATCGTACTCCACCGGACCCTGCGTCGAAGCGGGCGCCCGGCGGCTCGGCCTGGTCAGGCCCCCTTGGCCTCCGCCCACGACGAGCCCCATGCCATGGCCACTTTCAAGGGGACGGCCAGGTCGGCGGCGCCGGTCAGGGCGCGTTCGGTGAGCGCCACCACCTCGTCGGCTTCGTCAGGAGCGACATCCACCAGGACCTCGTCGTGGACCTGGAGCACCAGATCGGAGGCGAAGCCGCCCTCCTCGAGCCCGGCGTCGAGACGGATCAGGGCCAGCTTGAACAGGTCGGCGGCCAGGCCCTGGATCCCCGCGTTCATGGCCTGGCGCTCGGCGGCCTGGCGTACCTGGTAGTTGCTGGCGTTCAGATCGGGCAGGGGTCGGCGCCGTCCGAATGCCGTCACCGTGTAGCCGGCGATCCGGGCCTCGGCCACCGCCCGCTCCATGTAGGCCCGCACGGACGGGAATCCGTCGAAGAAGGCCTGCAGGATCAGCTGCGCCTCTTCCACCGGGACGGACAGGCGCTGGGAGAGGCCGTAGGCCTCCATCCCGTAGGCCAGGCCGTAGGAGACCATCTTGGCGGTGGAGCGGTGGGCCACGGTGACCTCGTCCCGTTCCACCCCGAACACCCGGGCCGCCACCGTGCGGTGGATGTCCTCCCCGGCCGCGAACGCCGCTGTCAGCCCGGGGTCTCCGGACAGGTGGGCGATGGCCCGCAGCTCGACCTGGTCGTAGTCGGCCACCAGCAGCCGCCGTCCGGCGGAGGGAACGAACGCCTCTCGGAACCGGCGACCCTGCTCGGTGCGGACCGGGATGTTATGGAGATTCGGTCGGTCGGACGACAAGCGCCCGGTGCGGGCCACCGTCTGGCGGAAGGTGGCATGGATGCGACCGTCGGCTGCCACCTCGGCGGCGAGGCTCTCCCCGTAGGTCGACCGGAGCTTCTCCACCTCCCGGTAGCGGAGCAGGACCTCGACAATCGGGTGCTGGTCCACCAGCTGCTCGAGGGTGCGGGCATCCGTCGAGAAACCCGTCTTGGTCTTGCGGACCGGGACGAGCCCGAGGCGCTCGTAGAGGACCGAGCGGAGCTGCGGCACCGAGTTGACGTTGAAGGGCTCGCCGGCGAGCTCGTGGAGCGTGCCCTCCAACGCAGAGCACTCGTCCTCCAGTCCGGAGGCGATCGATCGCAGGACCTCTTGGTCGACGGGGATGCCCACCACCTCCATACGGGCCAGCACCCGGACCAGGGGCTGCTCGATCTCGGCGTAGAGCCCCTCCTCCCCCACCGCGGTCAGCGCCTCGACCATCGGGGCGCGCAGCCGGGCCAGCACCAGGGCCAGGCGAACGGCCTCCAGGTCGGCCGCATCGAGGTTCGCTCCGTCCCCAGACGTTCCTACCGCCGGCTGGTCGGCCGCTCCTTCGGGGGCAGCCTCCAACAGGAAGGTGCCCTGGCCCTTGCCCCCCAGGCCGTCGTCGACCACGACATTCAGATAGCGGGCGGCCAGATCGGTGATGCGGTAGCGGTCGGTCGACGGGTCGAGCAAGTAGGCACCGACGGCGGTGTCCATGGCCAGGGAGGCGATGTCGACACCGAGGGGAAGGAGGGTGCGCATGAGCTCCTTGGCATCGTGGGCGACCACCCCCACGCCACCCGGGCCCAGCCCGCCGGCCAGCACCTCGAGCACCCGGGGCTCCGACATCAGGTCGGCCGAATCGTCGCCGACCGCGGCGAGCTGCACCGCCGGCAGTGACCCGGTCCCCTCCGCCGGCTCGCACGCCATCGACAACCGGGCCAGGGGCGATCGGCCGGGGTCGCCGGACCACTGCGCATGGAGGGCGACGGTCCCGGTCGAGGCGCGGGCGCCGTCGAGCAGATCGCCGACGGCCTCGGCGGCCGCATCCACGGTGCGCGGGACCACTACGGAGGGAGTGGCCAACCATGCCGGCACCTCGTCGGCCGGGCCGGCAGCCACGGAGGCACCGGCGGCGGTCGGACGGGCAGGCACGTTGCCGAACTCCCCGTCGGCGGACCGGCCGAAGGCACCCTCCTCCATCAGCGAGGAGAACCGGGGCCAGAGGGTGCGCAGCTCGAACTCGGCGAAGACCTCCTGCGCTCGTTCCGGGTCCCACCCACCCAGCCTCAGCTGGTCCACGTGGACGTCGAGGGGCACGTCGCGTATCAGGGGGATGATCTCGGCATTCATGCGCACGCGCTCGGCGTGCTCGACCAGGTTCTGACGAAGCTTGGGCGTGAGGGCGTCGAGGTGGGCGTAGAGACCGTCCAGGTCTCCGTACTCGTTGACCAGCTTCGCCGCCGTCTTCTCCCCGACACCCGGCACTCCGGGCAGATTGTCCGATGGATCGCCCCGGAGGGCCGCCAGGACCGGATACTTCTCCGGTCGCACCCCGGTCCGGGCCACGATGCCGGCCTCGTCGTAGAGGGCGTAGTCGCTCACTCCGCGCCGGTTGTAAAGCACCTGGATGTAGGGGTCCTCGACCAGTTGGTAGGAGTCACGGTCGCCGGTGACGATGATCACCGGATGGCGCCGGTCGCGGGCCTCGGTGGCCAAGGTGGCGAGCACGTCGTCGGCCTCGAACCCCTCGGCTCCGACCACGGGGATGGACAGTGAGTCGAGGACCTTCCTGATCATCCCGAACTGGGGCGGCAGATCCGGTGGCACCTCGGACCGTCCCGCTTTGTAATCGTGGACGATCTCGTCACGGAACGTTCCCCCGGGCAGGTCGAAGGCCACGGCCAGGCCCACCGGCCGGTGATCGCGGACCAGGTTCACCACCATGGAGGCAAACCCGTGGACGGCGTTGGTCACCACACCGGTGCTGGTGGCCAGCTCGGCCGGAAGGGCGAAGTAGGCCCGGAAGGCCAACGACATGCCGTCGAGGAGGATCAGCGGTCCGGCCGGTGCCTCGGTCGCTTCCAGATCACGGGCGCGGCCCTTGGGTGTTTGCGGGTCCTCTGCGGTGTCGGCCATGAACGTGCGGGTCCGGCCTAGGGCGCCAGTGCGCCTTCGAGCACCTGGCGGGCCACGTCGATCATCCGCGACCGGGTTCCCATGGCGTGCTTCTGGATGAAGCCGAATGCGTCCGACTCGGACATCCCCGACCGCTCCATCAGCACGCCCTTGGCCCGATCGACAAGTCTGCGGGTCTCGAGCTTGTCCTCGGCGCTGGCCCGGGGGTCGGCCCCGCCATCGGAGGCCGCCTGCTCGGCCTCGGCGTCGATGGCCCATTCCTGTTCGCACCGCGCCATGGCCTGGTTGATGGCCGGGATAAGCTCGATGCGCTGGAACGGCTTGACCAGATAGGCAGCCACCCCGGCGTCCCTGGCTTCGTCGATCAGATTCCGTTGGCTGAAGGCGGTGAGGATCAGGACGGCCACTTTGAGCCCCAGGCCCTGAATGGCCCGGGCGGCGGCCAGCCCGTCGGAACCCGGCATCTTGACGTCGAGGATGACCAGGTCCGGTTGGTGGTCGCGGACCAACTCGACCGCTTCGTCGCCTCGACCCGTCTCGCCGACCACGTCATACCCCTCGTCCAACAGGATCTCCTTGAGATCGAGCCGGATGATGGCCTCATCCTCAGCGATGACCACACGCCTGGTCATGGTGGTTCAGGTCCTTCCAACTCGAGCACCCGCGTCTGGCAGGCGACATGACTGGGACAACTGCCGGAGGCAGCGCCGAACGACGGTCAACCCGGGCCGACCACCAGGCGGTCGAGCAGGTCGGCCTGTCGACGTTCCAGTTCGGCGATCCTCTCCACCAGGGCAGCGCGGGTCTGGGCCAAGACCGTAGCGTGTCTGCTGGCCTCGTCGTACTCCTTGGATGCCAACGGCGTCTCGGCGACCAGGGCCCGCAGACGGGTCTCATCGGCGACGTCGTTGACGACCACGAGTTGCTCGTCGAGGACCGACAATTCGGTCCGGGCGCGCACCAACCGGGCGTGGGCGTCACTGAGCCGGCGTTCGAGGGTGGTGCGAAGCATGGGGCGGCAATTGTACGCATCACGGAACCATGCCCACGCACGACGTCGGCGACAGGCCGTTGAGCGGCCCCAATGGGCGATCGGTCACCGCCGGGGCGCTGCCATGGCCCGGTGACGAACGGCGCGCCGGATGAGGTCCTCGTGATCCGGGGGCGGGCCCATGCCCGCGCCCTGCGGAGGCGATGCCGACAATGACCGGGCCGGTCCGGTCCGAGAGAGGCGCAGACCGGATCCGACGTCTTCTCGGAGGTAGGTGGTGGCCGGGCTCAGGTCACCGGGCCAGGCAAAGCCGGGGAGGGCGGCCACGGTGGTGTTCACTCCCCGGGCATAGCTGGTCTCGAACATGCCACCCATCCACAGCGGAACACCGGATGCGCCGCAACCGGCGATGACCTCGAGGGCGGGGCCCAGGCCCCCGAGGCGGGCCGGCTTCACGCAGATCACCGAGCATGCCCCCAGGGCCAGGGCCGTCTCGACGTCGGCCCGAGAGCCGACGCTCTCGTCCAGGCACACCGGTGTGCTGATCCGGTCCGCCAGCCGGGCGTGGGCGGCCAGATCGGCGCGGGCGAACGGTTGCTCGATGCAGAGGAGGTCGAATCGGTCGAGCCCCAAGAGGTGGTCCGCATCCATCTCTGCGTACGACCCGTTGGCATCCACTTGCAGTCGCAGACCCGGGAGGGCCCGCGACACGGCGTCGACGGGGTCGAGATCCGATCCGGGGCCGATCTTCATCTTGACCCGGCTGAAGCCGGCGTCGGCCAGCTCCCGCACCCGTGCCACCAGCGCAGCGGTGGTCGGGTACATCCCCACCACCGCCCCGAGCTCGACGCTGGCGTGCTCGACCCCGAGCACGGCGGCCAGCGAACGGTGCTCGGCCCGGAGGTGGACGTCAGCCACCGCCATCTCGAGGGCGGCGAACGCCAGGGGGGCGTCCGGCGCCGCCTGCCGGACTCCGCCCAGCGCGGTCGGTCGGGGCAGCCGGGCCGACTCACCGGCCATCTCGAACAGCGCGGGAACCAGCGTCTCTTCGAGCACTCGGAACGAGACCGATACGTCCTCCCGGTCATAGGTGGCGTCGCCCAGCGCCGCGCACTCCCCCCAACCTTCGACCACCTCGCCCTTGGTCTGCCCCGTCACCTGGACGAACACCACCGGTCGGTGGCCATGGACCGTCCCGGCGGTGACGACGGGCTCCACCAGTGGCAGTTCGGCCACCCAGAGCTGGACGGCGCCGAGGTCAACAGAACCATGGGACCCGACGTCGTCCCACCTCTGGGTCAATCCATCCGTCGTTCCCGTGCCGGCCACCAGCGGAGCCTACGGTTTCGGGGCCCGGATCGGGGCACTCCGGAGGCGTGGCGATAGGCTGCGCCCGCACTAGCCCGGGTGGCGGAATGGCAGACGCGGTGGACTCAAAATCCACTGTCCGAAAGGGCGTGCGGGTTCGAATCCCGCCCCGGGCACCCTCTGATGTCGCTGGACATAAGCGACGATGTCGCGAGGCATCGTGTGCACCCATCCCGCCACGGCTCACCCGGCGGTCGAGATGATCCTGGGCCAGATCCTGGGAGAAAGCCACGAATAGAAGCGACTGGCAGCCGCGGGCGTGGCATTCCCGGCCAGCAACGTCCCTGGGGCGATGGCCGGGGTGTGCAGGCCGTCTGGGGTTCGGACCTGCACACCGTCCAGGTATTCGGTGAACTTCCCGGTAGGACAGAGCATCGACCCGTAGTCGATGACGCTCACCGTTGTGGGAAAGGCTGCCGCTGTCTGGACGAGGAGTCGGTTATAGGTGTCGCGGTACTCCGGGGCGTCAGTCGGAGCCATGGGCAATCCGTACTGGTATTCGATGTCCGTGCAGGGCAGCGTCAGCAAATCCAGATGGGCACCATGGGCGGTGGTGATGCGGACGAGTCGGGCGAGGTTGGCTAGTTCCTGGTCCTGGAATGACGTTGACAAGATGCTGGTCCACACGCCGTGTTGCAGCGTTCCCTGAGTGTCGTCGTGTCCGGCCATGAATAGGACGATGTCGCCGGGGGCGGTATGGGCGACCGCCTTGCGATCGAGAGCCGGCCACTGCCGGTTGGCCGGGGTGACCGAGTTGCAGGGGGCCAGCATATTCAGGCCGGGCTGCGGCGGATAGGCCGAGATACCCGTGGCGATGACGAGACCACAGGCGAAGGTGGAAGCGTTCGTGACCCGGGTGCCGGGAGGTGCAGTTGCCTGCAGGGCGAAATAGAGGGTGAGGGCCATCGAATCGCCGAGCACGACGACCGACCCGAGGTGATTGACGGTGCCCGCGGGGGCCGTGTATCGGGTGACGTTGGCTGCCGTCGCACTGGTGCCCACCGTGGCGGCCACGATGACGCCGGAGACCACGAGCACCCCGGCACCGCTGGGGATCAGCGCCCGGGCCGATCGCCAGAAGGTGCCCCTCATGATCGGCCGCTCCACCAGCCAGAAGCTGAGGGCGGCGATTCCGATGGTGGCCATCACCCGGATGAAGAAGAGACCCACGCCCGACAATCCCGTCCGGTTCGGCGTCAGGTAGAGGTAGAGGGGGTAGTGCCACAGGTACATCCCGTAGGAGATCGTTCCCAACCAGGCCAGCGGCCTGATGGCGAACAACTGTGCGGTGAGGCCCCGCGGGGCGACCAGGACGGCCAGGATCATGGCCGAGGTGGCCAGGGACACCAGCAAGAATCCACCCTCGTAGGTGAGCGCAGAACTTCCCGTCAGGGTGTGGGCCAGCACCACCAGGATGATCAACCCGACCAGTGACCCGGCGTCGATCATCCGGGCGACGCGGGCAGGCACCGTCACCGATTGGATGGAGCTCCAGCCTCCCCGCAGCGCCAGGGTCAAGCCGCACGCCAGGGCGGCGCCAACGAGAAGGCATTGGGCGTGGGTGTCGGTTCCGAAGTAGATGCGAGTCGTGCTGGTTCCGGGAGAAAACAGAGATGCCATCTCGATCGCCGAGGCCGTCGCACCAACGACGCAGAGCCCGAGCAAGACGACCACGCCGCGTCCGCGGCGGCGACCCGCCCACAGGGCGGCAATGGTGACCAGAGGCCACACCAGATAGAACTGTTCCTCGATGGCCAGGGACCAGCAGTGGGTGAGGGGGGAGGCCAGACCGGTGAAGACGAAGTAGTTGGTCGAGGTGGCGATCTGATGCCAGTTGGAGAAATAGAACAGCGTCGAAAAAGCGTCGGCCCGGTAGCCGGGGTAGCTGGCGGATGATGCCACGAAGTGGACGTACCAGGTGACCGCCAAGAGAACGAGCAGGAGGGCAGGGAGGAGCCGTCGGGCCCGTCGGGCCCAGAAATGCTTCAGCCGGATTCGACCGGTTCGAGTCGATTCTTGAAGCAAGAGGCTCGTGATGAGAAAGCCGGAGAGCACGTAGAAGATGTCGACGCCGAAGAACCCACCGGGCAACCAGGACGCGCCAAAATGGAAGGTCATCACCGACAGCACCGCCAGGCCGCGAAGCCCGTCCAATCCCGCCAGTCTGGTAGCCGGTCGCTCGGGTGAGCCGGTCATCGAAGGTTCGGGGCCTCCTTGTGGTTCAAGACGGTATTCGCAGGACGTTCCGTCGACAAACATCGTCCCGGGCCGAGGCCACCCCACCACAGTGCGTCACTGGTCGCCTGGGAGAACCCCTCGAACCGTCAGGCGGAGAGGATGGACCATCGGAATCCCCCGACACCTCAGGGGCGGACTCTGTCTTCGAATCCCGGGGACTCCAAGCCGAACGTTCCCTGACAGGATCCCACACTGACGAGGAACCTAATCGGTGCGCTATCCGACCGGGCGCCACGACTCGATGGTCACCGGCTGGCCGTCGGCCGAACGAAGACCGAGTCTGGGCAGGAGCCAGGCGGCGATGGCCTCGGCGGAACGATTCCGATAGTGGAGGCCATCGGGCCGAAGGGGCACGCCGGCGATCGTCTGTCGACAGTAGGTAATGGAAGGACACACGTAGTGGCCGAGGTCGACGACCGACGTGTTGGGCCACGCCGCCGCGGTGCGCTCGATCCTGTTGAGGCAGTCCGTCTGCGGCCACAGGTTGGTGGGGGCGAACAGATAGTCCGAGTAGGCGCTCGTGGCCACGACCAGGTGGGCGCCGTACCGGGTGAGGACGTCTGCTGCTTGGTGCAGTGAGGAGGCGAACCAATCGTCGAAGGCCGGCGTGCAGGGTCGGAGCCACTGGCCATCGCGCTGGAGCTCCCCCAGGATGTCGCCGATGGTGAACAGGACGACATTGGGTCGGAAGGCGCTGACGTCGGCGACCCAGTTGGCCGCGCATTCGGCCACTACCGGGACGACGCTACCGCCGTTGACGCGGTAGCCCGTGGTGCCGGACGGAAACGAGCAGTCCGGGAGGGCGCCGTTGACAACGAGTAGTGATGGCTGCGTGGTGAGCTGCTCGAAACCCTCACGGGCCAGAAAGTAGGGCACCGAGTTGCCGACGACCAGAAGGCGTGGCTGACCTGGCTGGCTCTGGGCCGTCCGCACTACCGCGCCAAGCGAGTCGTTCCCGGGTGCTGTGGCTGAGGCCGCCCTGTACCCCGCCGTGGCCCCCACGAGGGACACGACCAGGATCGCCGCCGCCACCGGAACCACGAGGCGAAGACTCGGGGCATGGAAGGCGCCGTGCCTGATCGGCCGCTCGATGGCCAGGAACGAGATGATCGAGACGGCCAGCGTCACGGCGACCTGGACACCGAACAGCACCCAACCATGCAGATCGGTGACGTTGCTCATCCAGAGGAAGATCGGCCAGTGAAACAGGTAGACGCCGTAGCTGATCAGTCCGAGCAGGACCAGCGGCCGGGTCTTGAGCGCCATCGCCACCGGTCCCCTGGTCGGATGGGTGGCCGCCGCGATCACAGCGACCGCGGCCAACGAGCAGGCGAACAGACCACCCTCGTACAGCAGAGGTGAGGTTCCGTCGAGCCGCAGCCACGCCAACGCCAGGATCAGGACACCGGCCAGGCCCGCGACCTCGACGGCGGTGCGGCCCCCACGGGTGCGGGCCGGTCCCCGTAGCGACATGGTGGCAGCCAGGGCGGCACCGAGGAGGATGGCGGCGGCGCGCGTATCGGTGCCGTAATAGACGCGGTTGGAGCCGTCGATGCGATAGAGGACGATCGCCAGCACCAATGAGACGATGGCGAGCACGAGGGAGAGAACCAGGACTCGTTGCGCCAGGGGCTTCGGCGCCGAACGGCGCGAGCCGAGCCAGATCAGCGACACCATGACCAGGGGCCACACGATGTAGAACTGCTCTTCGATGGCCAAACTCCAGGTGTGCTGCAGTGGAGACGGAGAGGTGAACAGCGACCAATACGAGAAGTGTTCGAGCACGTACCGCCAGTTGGCGACGTAACCGATGGTGGCCAGGCCGTCCAGCCGGATCTGGCGCAGATCGGCCGGCTGCGCCACGAACTTGGCGTAGAGGGCGACACCGATGAGCATGAGCGCCAAGGCCGGCAGAAGCCGGCGCGCCCGTCGCGACCAGAACGCCCCCAAGGCGATCCGGCCCCTGGTCCCGGACTCGGCCAGCAGAAGCGAGGTGATCAGGTAGCCGGAGAGCACGAAGAACAGGTCGACGCCCAGATAGCCGCCTCGCAGGTGTCCGCCGTGGAAGAGGAGTACGGCCGCGACCGCCGCGCCGCGCAATCCGTCGAGCTCGGCGACGTAGCGAATCCGGACCCCCTGCCCTGTCGCCACGAACCAACCTCCCCTTTCGGCGCTGACCGGCCGCTGGCGCCCCCGTCAGTCGAACCTGCCGTGTAGACGGGACCCGTCGGGCCCAGCCAGCGTGTCGACAGCCGCGATCGCTCCAGTTGAAGAGCAAGGCGGAACTCCCCATCCCACCACCGGCAGGCCCGACCCCGCAAGCACACGTAGGCGTCTACCTGCTGGCCCAGCCTTCCTGGCGCAGCAACTGTAGTCCCGGCCCTGTGGGCGCGGGATATCGCGCATGACGGACGTGGCCCCCACAGGCTCACGCCCTCCGTTCTCTGGGCCTCCGGTGACCGGCCGGTAATCACCCCATTGCACCGGGTCCGTGTCACACTTGTCCGGCCATCGCGGTCGCATTCGTCCGAATGCATTCGAGAGGAGTCGGTGGGTGCTGGCTTTTACCTTCCCGGGACAGGGATCGCAACGAT
>DASZGT010000130.1:0-2224 GCA_035938575.1 Acidimicrobiales bacterium | reverse complement strand
GGGCGAACCGTGAGCCCCGCTGGAGGTCGTCCACTGGGCGACGGGTGGGCCGGACGTGACCGTCACCGCATGGATGCCGTTGTTGCACGGTACGTACAGGGTGCCGTTGAGGTCGGCGGAGCCGCCGTCGGGGTCGCCGCTGCAGAAGCCGTTGGTCGACGCCACCTCGCCACCGACCCCACCCAGGGGGGACTGGTGGAGGACGTAGGCGGTGGTCGACTTGCCCACGATGAACACGAGGCCGTTGGGGAGGAGCGCCGGCGCCGTCGACCCGAGGTCGGCATCCACGGCGTTGTCGGCGTACCAGGCCAGGGGGGCGAAGGAATCGAGGAGCTGCATGGTGGGGCTCAGCTTCAGGACGCTGTCGCTCTGGTCATAGGCGTCCGAGGAGCTGTGGTGCGCGCTGTTGCCGGTGGCCACCCAAACGTTGCCCTGGGCATCGACCGAGGGGGCTGCGCCCCCCATCCACACCGCCCCCTGGCCGTCGCCGGGCTGGTTGGCCACCTCGAACGCGGCCGGGGGGGATCCGTCCTCCGGGGCCGACACGACCCAGCCGTGGTAGGGCCCGCAGTCGCCGGCGTTCCCGCCGAACCCGACGATGACCCGGCCGCTGGTGAGGGCGAGCGACGCCCGCTGCAACTGGAAGGCCGGGGTGGTGCCGGCCGGATCGATGACCTCCTCGAGCAGCGGGGCCCCGGTGTAGAGGTCCAGGCCGATGAGCGCATGCTGGGCGCCGCCGGAAGCTGCGAGGGCGGCCACGACGAAGATCTCCGACCGCGCCGTGTCGATGACGGGGGTGGACGTGATCCCCACGGTGGGGTGGATGTTCCCGCACAGCCCGGGCAGCGAGGACGGGTTGAAGGGCGTCCCTACGTGGTACGACCACAGCACCGCCCCGGTGTTGGCCGCCAGGGCGTACACGGTGTCGTTCTCCGTGGCGGCGAAGACCCGGCCGCCGGCCACCAGTGGTTGGCCGTAGAGCTGCCCGTCGAAGGCGGGCGACGTCCAGGCCGCAGCGGCGGGGCTGAATGAGTTGCCGGACGCATCGACCGCGGTGCGCAGCGAGTCGTGGCCGAAGGTCGGCCACTCCGAGGCGACAGCCGAGGCGGGTCGGGCCGTCGACAGCCTGCTGACAGCGGCCGCCGTCGGGGAGCTCGACGCGGCTGATGTCGCGGCCATGGTCACGGTGGCCAGTGCAACCACGGCGCAGGCGGCGGTCAGAAGCAGTCGGGCGCGGGACACGGGAGCGTGGGGCACCTCCCACTCTTACCTCAGGCCGCGTCGTTTTCGCCACGCCCGTGCGACCCGAGTGGGGACGCGCTCGGACGAAGCCGGGTCAGATCCGCTCGATGATCGTCCCCGTGGCCAACGCGCCACCACAACACATTGTGATCAGTGCGAGATTGCTGTCGCTGCGCTCGAGCTCGTGGAGGGCGGTGGTGATGAGGCGGGCGCCCGTCGAGCCCACCGGGTGACCGAGGGCGATGGCGCCGCCGTTGACGTTGACCTTGTCCCAGTCGGCCTCGTGGACCTTGCCCCAGGACATCACCACCGAGGCGAACGCCTCGTTCACCTCGAAGATGTCGATGTCGGCCATGGTCATCCCCGCCTTGCGGAGCACGTCGGTGGTGGCGGCGATGGGCCCGTCGAGGTGGTAGTAGGGATCCGAGCCGACCAGCGTCTGGGCCACGATCCGGGCCCGGGGACGCAGGCCCGCCTCGCCGGCCCGGGTCTGCGACATCCACAGCACGGCGGCGGCGCCGTCCGAGATCTGCGAGCTGTTCCCGGCGGTGTGCATCCCGTCGGGTAGCACGGGCTTGAGGTTGGCCAGACCCTCGCGTGTGGTATCACGGGGGCCCTGGTCCCTGGAGATGAGGGTCTTCTCCCCCGTCGGCCCCTCGGGCCCGAGCACCGGAGCCTCGAGGGGGACGATCTCACGGTCGAACCGACCTTCGGCCACCGCCACCGCAGCCTTGCGCTGTGACTCGAACCCGAGCCAGTCGACGTCGTCGCGGGTGATCCCGTACTTCTGGGCGATCCGCTCGGCGGCGCCGAACTGATCCGGCATGTCCCACGGGAAATCCTCGGGCCGCGACTTGCCCGGGCCGTTGAAGGCGTTGGCACCGAGCCCGACCCGGCTCATGGCCTCGACGCCGCAGGCGATGCCGGTGTCGATGGCGTCGGCGCTGATCAGATTGGCCACGAAGTTGTTGGCCTGCTGGGC
>DASZGT010000129.1:0-12618 GCA_035938575.1 Acidimicrobiales bacterium | reverse complement strand
CCCCCGCCCCAGTGGGCCGTCACCGTTCCGACCAGCTGGCCGCGGGTGGCCACGGTGATCGGGACGATCGCCGCCTCGGTGGCGGTCAGCAATCCCTCGACCACGGGCCGGGTGTAGCGGAGGGGGTCCACCACCGGGAGGTCGTCCAGCGGGATGGTGGTCGTGGTGGTGGTGGGCGGAGGGGTGGTCGTGGTGGTCGGCGGCGGCGCGGTGGTGGGCGGCACCACGGCTCCCGGCGCTGCGGGCGGCGCCGGGGCGGGCGGCGGGGCCGGCGGTGCCGTGGTTGTGGTCGTGGCCGGCGGCTTGGGGATCGTCGGGGGCGGCACCGGCTGGGCCAGGACCGCCACCAGCACCGTCACCGACCGCCCCTGGATCACCCGGTTGGCAGCCAGCACCATGCACCCCCCGGCGGCGGTGGTGTATCCCGACTTGATGCCCACCACGTTGTTGGAGCCGATCTCGGTCACCACGTTCGGGATGGTGCCGACCAGCGGGAGGGTCACCGATCGCAGGCCCACCACTCGTGCGAACGTGGGGTCGCTCATCCCCGCCGCCGCCACCCGCAGGCAGTCGGCCGCGGTGGAGACCGTATGGGGGTCATACCCGCTGGCGTCGACGTAGTGGGTGGAGGTGGCCCCGAGCGACTGGGCCAGGGCGTTCATCTTGGCGACGAAGGCCGGGATGCCACCCGCGTCCCAGAGGGCCAGGGCATAGGCGATGTCGTTGGCCGATTGGGTGACGAGCGCTTCGAGCATCTGCTCCTCGGTGAGGACTTCGCCGGTGCGGATGGGCACGGTGGACTGGTCGTTGTGCAACTCGGTGTCGTACTCGGCCACGTCGGCGGCGGTGACGGTGATCGGCGGCCCACTGCCGCCTCCGGCGATCGGATGATCGCGCAGCACGACCACCGCACTGGTCATCTTGGTCAGCGAGGCGATCGGCAGCGGCAATTCGGGGCCGGACTGCTGCGTGTAGCCGAGGGCGGGCACCGAGACAGCACCCTGGCCCTTGGCCGGCCACGGCAGAGCGGGGCCGGCCCCGGGAACGGCCACGGACGAGGGCAGGGCGGAGAGCTGCGAAGGCGGGGCCAAGGGGCGATTGATGCGCTGGGCACCGAACCAACCGAGGGCCGCCAGACCCAGGGACATGGCGACGGCCAGGGCCAGCCACCACTTCCAGCGATGACCGGCCCGACGCTTGGCGGCTCTACGCCTCTCGGCCCGCCGCGGGCCCGGCGCAGTGACCGGCGCAGTGACCGGCGCAGTGGCCGGCGCACCGCCGTCGACCGCTGGTCCGGGCTCTGGGGGTCCGGGCTCCGGGGGTGCGGCCTCCGGCGCCGTGATGTCCACGGAGGCGGGCGAGGGCAGGGGCACGGCTCCGCCACCCGGTGCCAGCGCCGTGGCGGCACCCGGACCCTCCCCCGACTGCGCAGACATCAGGTGGGCGTCCTCAGACACCGACGGCCCCGCATCGGTCTTGTCGGAAAGACCGTCGCTCAGCGGGCGTCCAGTTCCTCAGGGGTCATCAACACGGCGCGGGCCTTGGACCCCTCCGAGGGCCCGACCACCCCCCGGCGCTCCATGAGGTCCATCAACCGACCGGCACGGGCGAACCCCACCCGCAGTTTGCGTTGCAGCATCGAGGTGGAGCCCAGCTGGGAGCGGACCACCAGCTCCATGGCCTCATCCAGGAGGTCGTCGTCCCCGTCCTCTCCGCCCGACCTCGGCCCTTCTTTCCCGACCACCTCTTCGATGCCGGCCACGACTTCCATGGGCCGTTGGCGCTTCCAGTGGGCCGCCACGGCGCGCACCTCCTCCTCGCTGACCCACGGACCCTGCAGGCGCTGCGGGTTCGACGACGACGCGGTGAGGAGGAGGAGGTCGCCCATCCCGATCAACCGCTCGGCACCGGGCTGGTCGAGGATCACCCGGCTGTCGGCCAGGGAGGACACGGAGAAGGCCATGCGCGAGGGAATGTTGGCCTTGATCACGCCGGTGATCACGTCCACGGACGGTCTCTGGGTGGCCAGCACCAGGTGGATGCCCACGGCCCGGGCCATCTGGGCGATGCGGCAGACCGACTCCTCCACGTCCCGGGCCGCCACCATCATGAGGTCGTTCAACTCGTCGACCACGATGACGATGAACGGCAGTCGATGGAACCGGGGCTCGATCTCCCCGTCCTCGCCCTCTCCCTCGTCGTCGGTCTCCGTTTCGGTGCCCCGCATCCGATACTGGTAGTCCTCTTCGAACTGAGCCAGGTGACCGTCGTCGAAGCCGGCGTTGTACCCGGTGATGTCTCGCATCCCGACCTCGGCCAGCAGGTCGTAGCGCCGTTCCATCTCGGTGACCGCCCAGCTCAGGGCGTTGGCCGCCTTCTTCGGGTCCACGACCACTTGGGTCAACAAGTGAGGAAGATCGTTGTACTGGCCCAGCTCCACGCGCTTCGGGTCCACCAGGATCAGGCGGACCTGGTCGGGCGTGGCCCGGGTCAGAATTGAGGTGAGCACCGAATTGATGCACGAGGACTTGCCCGAACCGGTGGCCCCCGACACCAGCACGTGGGGCATCTCGGCCAGGTTGACCATGACGGCCCGGCCGGCGATGTCCCGCCCGAGGGCCACCTCGAGCGGATGCTTGGCCCCGGCCGCCTCGGGCGAGGCCAGGATGTCTCCGAGCGCCACGAGCTGGCGGTGGCGGTTGGGCACTTCCACGCCGATGGCCGACTTCCCCGGGATCGGGGCCAGGATGCGCACATCGGGCGATGCCATGGCGTAGGCGATGTCCTTGGAGAGCGAGGTCACACGGGCCACTTTGACCCCGGCCCCGAGCTCCAGTTCGTACCGGGTCACCGAGGGGCCCACGGTGCGCCCGACCAAGCGGGTCTCCACGCCGTGCGCGGCCAGGGCGCTGACCAACGCCGCCCCGGCCGCGTCCACCTCCTTCTCGTCGATGGCCTGGGGTTTGGCCCTCTTCAGCAGGTTGGCCGGTGGGAGGCGCCAGTCCCCGACCGTCGGGCCCAGTTTCATCTCCAGTTGTGCTCCCCGGCCGGGTCGGGTGGCGGCCTCGGGGAGGGCCTCCGGGTCGGGAGGCTCGGGTTCGGCGACGACGGGGTCGGCGACCACCTCGTCGGAGGGGGGCTCCGCACCTTCGTCTGCCTCGTCGGCCGCCTCCTTCGTCCTGGCGGAGACGGCCCGCCCGAAGGGGTCGGTCGGCTCGTCCTCGTCCTCGTCCTCCGCCTCGTCCTCGGAGGGCGATCCGCCCCGGGCCAACGCGGCCGACCATCGGGTGGCCCGCACCGCGGCGCCCACCGCCGAGCTCACCGACACCCCGGTGAACAGCACCATGGCCGCCACCAGCATCGCCATCAGCACTGTGGCCGCCCCGAATCCGCCCAGGGCGGACCTGAGGGGGTTGCCGATCAGCGCCCCGACCCAGCCACCGGCCGAGGAGAGCGAGGTCGTCGAGGCCCCGAACCGAGGGGAGCCTCCGGCCAGCGACGCCAGGCCGGCGACGGACAGCAATGTCAATGACGCCCCGATCACCGCACGCGCCGGTTCGGGAGTGGAACGGGCCTCTTCCTCCCCCTCCCGACGCCCCACGATGAGCAGGATCCCCACGGCGATGGCCACGGGGGGCACCAGAAATCGTCCCCACCCCAGGACGTCGCCCAAGGCCAGGCGGACGTCATGGCCGGCCGGACCCAGCGAATTAGCGTAGAAGGCCACGGCGGCCAGGACCCCTGCAGTGACCAGGACCACGCCCCAGAGGTCGGCGGCATGACCGGCCACGACCGCCCACATCGAAGCACCCAGGCCCCCGGGCTCCCGCCTCCGGTCCCTCCGGGACGATCCCGCGCCCCGACCCCGGCGGGCAGCGCCTCGGCGGGCGGAGGTCGAGGCCCTCGAGCGGGATCGATGCGAGGCCGCGGACCTACCCCTGGACCGCGAACCGGACCGACCTGCGCGTCGCTTGGTGGCGGTCGTCACAGTGGGTAACAGGCTACTCCCGCTGCGTAGCGATCATGGGGACACTGGGACCGGGAACGCCCTATACGGTGACGATCACAGGCACGATCATCGGACGCTGGCGGGTGCGGTCGCCGACCAGGCGACCGAGGGCCTTCCGGACGACCCGGTTGAGCGACTCGTGGTCGTTGCTCCCGGCGCTGAGCGCCTCCTCGAGCGCCTTGGTCACCTCGGTGGCCGCCTCGTCGAGGAGCGCTTCGGTGTCGTGGTCGTAGGCCCAGCCTCGGGTGACGATCTGAGGTGCTCCCACCACTTCGCCCCGCTTGAGGTCCACCGTGGCCACCGCCATCACCACCCCCTCCTCCGACAGGACCATCCGGTCCCGCAGGACGCCGTGCCCGATGTCACCGACGGAGCTGCCGTCCACGAAGAGGTATCCGCCCGGGACGGATCCATCGCGGTGCAGTCCTGTCCCGTCCAGGCGGACGGCATCGCCGTCCTCGCAGAGGATGACGCGGTCGCCGGTGATGCCCATGGACCCCGCCAGCCGCACATGATTGGCCATGTGCCGGAATTCGCCGTGCACGGGGATGAAGAACTCCGGCCTGGTCACCGACATCAGGAGGGCCAACTCCCCCTGCCGGGCGTGTCCGCTCACATGGACGGCGTCGACGCCGGAGTGGATGACCTCCACACCGCGTTTGTAGAGGCTGTCGATGACCCGACCCACCGACCATTCGTTGCCCGGGATGGGATGGGCGCTTATCACCACCACGTCGTCGGGTCGGAGTCGGAAGAAGCGATTCTCCCCGGCGGCCAGGCGCGAGAGGGCGGACATGGGCTCGCCCTGGGACCCAGTGGAGATCACGCACACCTGTCCGTCCTCCAAGTTGTCGATGTCCTCGATGTCGACGAGGGACCGGTCGGGGATCTCGAGGAGGCCGAGTCGGCGGGCCAGGGCCACGTTCTTCTGCATCGATCGGCCGAGTGTCGCGACCTTCCGCCCGCCGGCGATGGCCGCGTCGGCCACCTGCTGGACCCGGTGGATGTGGCTGGCGAAGCAGGTCACGATGAAACGCCGGTCGGGCCGGGCCAGGAACACCTTGCGCAGGGTCTCCCCCACCGTCGACTCGGAGGGGGTGAACCCAGGTTCCTCGGCGTTGGTCGAGTCGGCCAGGAGCAGGCGTATTCCCTGTTCAGAGGCCAGGGCACCCATCCGGGCCAGGTCGGTCCGCCGGCCGTCGACCGGATGGAGGTCGATCTTGAAGTCGCCCGAGTGCAGGATGACGCCCTGGGGGGTGTGGAACGCGGTGGCGAAGGCGTGGGGAACCGAGTGGGTGACGGGGATGAACTCCACGTCGCAGGGCCCGATCCGCCGCCTCTCGCCGTCCCGGACCGGGATGAACTGGGCCCGGTCGGCCATGCCGGCTTCGTCCACCCGGTTGCGGGCCAGGGCCAGTGTGAGCTCGGAACCGTAGACGGGCACCGGGAAGTCCCGGAGCAGGTAGGCCAAGCCGCCGGTGTGGTCTTCGTGCCCATGGGTCAGGACCACGGCGTCGACCCGGTGCGCGTTCTCGCGCAGGTAGGTGAAGTCGGGCAGGACGAGGTCGACACCCGGCATGTCCGGATCGGGAAACATGATCCCCACGTCGAGCACGATGATCCGGCCGTCCACCTCGATGCAGGCGCAGTTGCGGCCGATCTCTCCCAGTCCGCCCAGGAAGACCAGCCGCACCCCACCTCCGCCGCCACCCGACGGCGCCCCACGTCGTTTCGGATCCTTCTTCTGCCCGGTCCGGGCCCCCCCGCCCTGAGCAGACCGTTCCGTCGACTTCTTGACCGCCGCCTTGGCCGGGCTGGCCCCCTGCTTGGTGACGGGACCACCTCGCCGCTTGGCCTTGTCCGCCTTGGTGGTGCCGTCGCCCGCCGGGTCGGCGGGGCCCTGGTTCTTCATCCCTGTGCTCCCTTTGCGGCCCGCCTGGCCCGACGGCCGTGCCGGCCGGCCGCTGCGCCCGGTCTCAGGCAACCGACTGGGGGGCCGGGCTCATGCGATTCAATCGGGAGATGACCGACCGGGCCTGGTCGTCCAGGGCCTCCGGGGCCCGGGTGTTGGGGAGCCGGCACTGCCCGGCCGGGAGACCGAGGGCCCGGCAGGCGGCTTTGGCCGGAACCGGGTTGGGGAACTCGTCGGTGGATTGGAATCGATACGACTCCGCCAGCTGCTGGTTGATGGTGGTGGCCCGGTCAACCTGCCCTGACCGGTGACTGTCGATCATCTCGCCGAACAGCGGCCCGGCCCAGTGGGCGGCGACGCTGACCACCCCGACGGCGCCGACCGATGCGTAGGGCAGCGCCAGCGAGTCGTCGCCGCAGTACACCTCGAATCCATCGGGACTCTCCGCCACGACGACCGCGGCCGCGGCAGGATCACCGGTGGCGTCCTTCACGGCCACGATGTTGGGCACGTCCCGGGCCAGCTCGATGGTCAGCTGGGGGCCGATGCGCCGGCCGGAGCGAATGGGGATGTCGTAGAGCATCACCGGAAGATCGCTGGCGGCGGCGATGGCCCGGAAGTGGGCCGACAGACCGGCAGGGGAAGGCCGGTTGTAGTAAGGGGTCACCGCCAGCACCCCGTCGGCGCCGCACGCCTTGGCCTCTTTGGTCAGCATGACCGAATGGGCTGTGTCGTTGGTGCCGGTGGAGGCGATGACGGGTACGTCGACGGCGGCAATCACCGCCCGGAAGAGCGAAATCCGCTCCTCGTCGGTCAGGACGGGGCCCTCCCCCGTGCTCCCGGCGACAACGATACCGTCGCTACCCGAGCCGGCCAGGTGCCTCGCCACCACCGCCGCCCCCTCGAGGTCGAGGGCACCGGCGGCGTCGAACGGGGTGATCATGGCGGTCACCACCGAACCGAAGCGTGGCACGGTCGCTCAGCCTCTCGCCCGGGGCAGTTGATTCATCATGGGAGGCATCACGAATTGGCAGGCTACCAGCAGCCGTCGGTGGATCCAGAAGCCCACCGGTGATGTCGGAGCGTCGCCGGCACTGTCGTACCGACGGGCGGTTCGGCCGATGGGCGGTGGTGTCCCGTTGGACGGGCCCCCGGCCCAGCCTCAGGTGAGGGCCCGGTCCTTGGGCGGGACGGATGCGAGCGCGTCGTACTCCTCGGAGGTGTCGACCCAGGACTCGAACTCGATCACGCCCAGCTCGGTGAACTTGGTCCGGAGCCAGCCGTCGGCGGCGTCCAGGAGGCCGAGCTTCTTGCAGTTGGGAACGATCTTGGAGAACAGCAGGGCCTGGAACTCCCCCCGCTCGGGGGCCTGCTGCACCACGGGGACGATCGCCTTCGGATCCACACCCATGCGGTCCCAGACCTCTTGCTGCAGGAAACGGTCCCGCATCCTCACGGCGGCCTCGAAGGCAAATTCCTGACGCTCGCGCAACTCGCTGGCGCTCAGCCCCTCGTAGTACTCCTGGAGGCTCAGGACACCGAAGGCCACATGGCGGGCCTCATCGGCCATCACATAGCGAAGCAGCTGCTTGAGGAGGGGGTCTCGGGTCATCTGGTGCATGAACCCGAATGCAGCCAGGGCCAGGCCCTCGACCATGATCTGCATGCCCAGGTAGGTCAGGTCCCAACGCGAGTCGGCGATGATGTCGTCGAGGAGCATCCGCAGGTGGGCGTTGACCGGGTAGTGACCCGAGAGCTTCTGGTCGAGGTACTTGCCGAACACCTCCACGTGGCGCGCCTCGTCCATGACCTGGGTGGAGGCGTAGTACTTGGCATCGATCCACGGCACCGACTCCACGATCTTGGCCGTGCAGATCAACGCGCCCTGCTCGCCGTGGAGGAACTGGGACAGCGTCCAGTTCTGGCTCTCCACCCCGAACTGCACCCACTCCTTGTCTCCCCACTTCTCCACCGGGGTCCCGGTCAGGTCGAACCCGGCCCCGAATCCGCCATTGGCCTCAGCGTCCTCACGGACCAGCTTCTCCTGGTCGACCTCGATCTCCCAGGGCAGGTCCGTCTCGCCGTTCCACTGGGCCCCCTTGGCCTTCTCGTAGAGCTTGTTGAGCTTGGGACGAGCGCCCTTTTCGTAGTCCCAGGTGAAGATGGAGTCGTACTCGGAGTGCACGACATGGCGTCCGTCCGCCTCCTCGGTGCCCACCACCGACAGGATGGCCTCGAAGTCATCGATCTCCGAGCGGCCGATGATGTCCTCGGTGCTGCTCATTTCAGTGGTCATGTCGTGGCTCCTTTGTACTGCTCGACGGGGTTGGAATACTCGGACAATCGGTGATGGGCGGCGGGTGGCGTGGTCGGCCGTCCGCCTGCGGCACCGCGGACGGCGTGTCGATCCGGTTGGTCGCACCCCTGTTCGAACGGGGTGATATCGATCGCGGTCGGGCTGTCGGCCGCGTGGAGGGCCCTGATGCCCGGCAACACGAAGGTCTCGACCAGATGGGCGGTCTGGGCCGGTTGGGTGAGATCCATCTCTGACGAGGGGGCGATGGCGTACGACAGGACGATGCGGGTGGCCCACTCCGCTACCCTTCCGGCCTCCATCGGGCTCATCCAGCGGGCCAGGAACGGCGCCGTGAAGCGGGAGGCCGTGGCCAGCAGGCGGTCGGACTCGTCGAAGGCGAGATGGCCCAGGACCATCTCGGGCTCGTGCTCGACCAGGTAGGCCAGGGCCGCATGGCCGCGGATGCGGGTCGACGCCTCCACGATGCCGCCGACCAGCGCCTCGGTAAGGTCACCGGCCTCGCCCAGGCGAACCCCGAGGGCCGAGAACAACCGGGCCATCTCGGTGTCGACCACCGCGCCCAGCACCTCGTCGCGGCCACCGGGGAACACCCGGTAGACGGTGGCCCGGGACACGCCGGCTCGTCGTGCGATGTCGTCGACCGTGGTCTTGCTGGTGCCGTGGAGGGCCAGGCAGGCCAGCGTGGCGTCGATGATCCGCACCCGATTGGGGGACGACGGCCTCGACAGGGTCGCCTCGGGTTCGACTGAGGGCAGCATGCCCTCGGCCACGTCGCCGGCCCTGTCGGCCACAGCCTGGAGTGCGGTCCCCCGAATTGCCACAGATGGAACGTTAGGTCGGTTTTTGTCTCATTGTCAACGGTCTGGCCCGGCATCCTGCCCCGGACCGGCCACCACCCCGGCCAGCAGCTCGGCCCGGACCAGCTGGGCCACCTGGTCGGGGTCGTCGAGGTCCCACCGGCCCGGGGCCGACATGTAGGAAAGGACCATCCGGGCCAGAAAGTCCGCCGCCTCCTTCAGGTTGACCCCCTGGGCCACGCCGCGCTGCTCGAGGTAGGGCACCAGGAATTCGGCGATGCCCTGGCGGATCCGAATGCTCTCGAAGGTCAGGGTGGGGAGGAGCTTCTCCGGCTCGGTCTGCATCACCCGTTGCAGCACCTCGTCCTCCACGATGGAGCGGTGGGCGAACATGATGCCCCGCTCCATCACCTGCTCGAGGCTCGTGGCCCCCTGCACCTGCTCGTAGAGCCTGATGAAGAACTCGAGGGTGGCCCAGGCCACCACTGCGCTGATGAGCTCCTCGCGGCCCCCCGGGAAGACCCGGTAGACGGTCGCCCGGGACACCTTGGCCTCGCGGGCGGCGTCCTCGACGGAGGTCTTGGCCAGACCCCACCGGGCCACGCAGG
Source organism: Acidimicrobiales bacterium (assembly GCA_035938575.1). Lineage (GTDB taxonomy): Bacteria > Actinomycetota > Acidimicrobiia > Acidimicrobiales > RAAP-2 > Bog-756. The sequence goes on along the minus strand of DASZGT010000129.1, from coordinate 2,975 downwards.
CGTACGTGGCCTCGAGGATCCGCTGACGGGTGTCGGCCATCCGCCCGGACCGGTCGCCTCAGAGCCCGAGGAGGGGCTCGAGGCCGAGGGTGAGCCCGGGCCGGTCCGGTACCGACTGCACGGCCAGCACCACCCCGTCCATGAATGACCTCCGGTCGTAGGAGTCGTGGCGGATGGTCAGGCTCTGCCCGACGGCGCCGAGGATGACCTCTTGGTGGGCGACCAGGCCGGGGAGGCGGAGCGAGTGGATGCGCACGCCGGCCGGTCCCTGTGCGCCGCGGGCGCCGTCCAGCACCGAGGTGACCGTGTGGTCGGGCGGGAAGTCCCCGGAGCCCGATGAGGCGCGCGCCGAGGCCATGAGCTCCGCGGTGCGCAGGGCCGTGCCCGAGGGGGCGTCGAGCTTTCCGTCATGATGCGACTCCACGATCTCCGCTCCGTCGAACCAGGCCGACGCCATCTGGGCGAACCTCATCATGAGCACGGCCCCCACCGCGAAATTGGCGGCCACCACGCAGTTGGGAGATCCGGTCTCCGGCCCGGCGAACCGTCGGGCGAGCTCGGCGAGGTCAGCCTCGGTGAACCCCGTGGTCCCAACCACGGCGTGGATGCCGGCGTCGGCGCAGAAGGCCAGCGTGGCCCGGGCCGCGTCCACCTGGGTGAAGTCCACGATCACTTCGGCGCCCACCTCGGTCAGGGCCCCGACATCGCCCGTGATCACCAGCCCGTCCGCTGCCGCTCCGATCAGGTCGGACAGATGGGACCCGTCGTAGAAGGGGTCGACGGCGGCCACCAGGTCGAGATCGGGGTGGGCCAGGACCGTCCGGCACACCTCGGCCCCCATCTTTCCTCCCGCTCCGACCACCCCGACTCGCATGGCGGCCACCCTACCGTCGCCCGCGGCGGGGGCTCCGTACCGCCCCCGGCGGTGGCCTCAGCCCAGTCCGAGCCGGCGGGGGTCGAAGTCGCTGTCGTCGAACGGGCCCACCACCGACAGGGTCCTCGGGGCGGCGACCAACTCGGCCACGGCGGCGTGGATCTCGTCGAGGGTCAGAGCCTCGACCCGGGCGAGGACCTCGTCCACGGTCAGGACCTCCCCGTGCAGCAGCATCCCGGCGCCGATGCGGCTCATGCGGGCACCGGAGTCCTCGCAGGCCAGCAGGGTCTCGGCTCGCAGATTTCCCTTGGCGATGACCAGCTCCCGTTCGGTGATGCCTTCGGCCCCCAGCAGTTCGAGCTCCGTGGACACGATGTCGAGGACCTCGGCCACGTGTTCCGGTGACGTCCCCATCCCCACGCTCACGGAGCCGGCATCGTGGTAGGCCACGCGCTCGGACCATACCGAGTAGGCCAGCCCCCGGCGCTCCCGGATCTCTTGGAAGAGGCGGCTGGACAGGCCCCCGCCCAGGACGTGGTTGACCACCGCCAGGGCATACCGCCGCCGGTCGAACCGGTTGACCGAGCGCAAGGCCAGAACGACGTGGGCCTGCTCCGTCGCCCGCCGGGTGACCCGCAGCGGTTCCACCTTCTCGTCGGGCGGTTGGCGCTCGGGAGTGGCCCCGCCGTCCGGTCCGGAGAATCTGGACTCGAGTCCGTCAGCCACCACCCGATGATCGAGGTCGCCGGCCACGGCCACCACCATGTTGCCGGGCCGGTAGTGCAAGGCGAAGAAATCGCGGATCCGCGCCGCGCTCATGGCCGCCACCGACTCCTGGGTGCCCAGCACCTCACGACCCAATGGGTGATCGGGGAACAACAGGGCCGAGCTCTGCTCCGCCGCCTCGTCGGAGGGCTCGTCGGCGTGCATCAGGATCTCGTCGAGGATGACCTGGCGCTCGGCCTCGAGGTCCGTCGGCCGCAGGGCGGGCTTCCACATGATGTCGGAGAGGATGTCCAATCCCAACGGCAGGTGCTCGGCCAGCAGCCGGATGTAGAACGAGGTGTACTCCTTGGTGGTGAAGGCGTTGAAGTCACCACCGACCTCGTCGACCGCCTCGGCGATGTCCGACGGCGAGCGTTCGGGCGTCCCTTTGAACAGCAGGTGCTCGAGGAAGTGGGACGCGCCGGCCTGGGTGGCCCCCTCGTCTCGTGCGCCGGTGCCCACCCAGAAGCCGATGCACACCGAGCGGGCGTCGTCCATCCGCTCGGTCACCAGTGTGAGCCCCGACGGCAGCATCTCGGTTCGGATCACGAGACCGGTCCCCGCGCCGGATCGGCCCGCACGCCCCTCCGGCTGGGCGGCGGGTCCACCGGCTCGGTGAGGTCGGCCCAGCGGGCGCCGGCCCTAAGGACCGCCACCCGGTGGAGGCGAGTGCTCAACGCCGGCGGCGACCACCCCGGCCGCCTCCGCCACCCCCGCCGGGACGATCGGAGCTCTCGGCCACGGCAGGCCCCAGATCGCCGAACTCCTGGACCAGCTCGACCTCGAAGGCCTCCTCGAACGAGGGGGCGCTGGCCGGGGCCGGGCCCTTCTCCGCCGGGCGGCGCCCGCGGTCGGAGCGTTCACCGGGGTCGGCGTGGTCGCCCCGGGGGCGATTGCGTCCGGAACCCTCGCGCCCCCCGCCGTCGCCTCGAGCGACGCGGTCGGTCCCTCCGGAGGCATCGGATGCGGGCGGATCACCGGCCAACGAGAGGGAGACCTTGCCCTGGGGATCGATGTCGTCCACCTTCACCTCGACCGACTGGCCGAGCTCGAGGACATCCTCGACCCGTTCGACCCGCTTTCCCTGCCCGATCTTCGAGATGTGCAGGAGGCCGTCCCGGCCGGGGAGGATGTTGACGAAGGCCCCGAACTTGGTGATGTTGACCACCTTGCCCGGGTAGATCGCTCCCACCTCGGCCAGGGGCGGATCGAGGATGGTGGAGATCCGGCGGCGGGCCTCCTCGACGGCGGTGCCGTCCTTGGCGCCGATGGTGACGGTGCCCACCATCCCGTCGTCGTCGACGGCGATGTCGGCGCCGGTCTCCTGCTGGAGGGC
>DASZGT010000128.1:0-1803 GCA_035938575.1 Acidimicrobiales bacterium | reverse complement strand
CCTCTACCTCTGGCCGCGCACCCGATCGTTGTTCTGGGACCGGCTGGCCGCGGCCGCCGTCGAGGTGGGCGTGGTCTTCAACGTGTGCACGCTGATCTCCGGGTCGATCTGGGGCAAGCCGACCTGGGGAGTGTGGTGGGCATGGGACGCCCGCCTCACCAGCACGGCCGTGCTGCTGGTGCTGTTCCTCGGGTACCTGGCGCTCCGGAGGGTCCCGGCCGAGCCCGACGTGCGGGCCAAGCGAAGCGCCTTTGTCGCACTGTTCGCCGCCGTCGATGTCCCGATCGTGCACTTCTCGGTGCTGTGGTGGAAGACCCTCCACCAGGGAGCAACCGTGCTCAACCCCGACCTCTCACCGACCATCCACGGATCGATGGCCTGGACCCTCCTGCTGGGCTTCGTGAGCCTCACCCTGGTGTTCGTGTGGATGCTCCTGGTCCGCTACCGGATCGGCGTCCTCGAGGACTGGCTGGGCAGCAGCGAACTGGACGTGGCCCTCGTCGAACGCCAGGCCGAGGCGACACCGGTGGACCGCTCCCGCAGCCGGGTCGACCCGCACGACGGCCAACCGGGGGCCGATGGACGGCCCGACGACGGGGTCGGCGTTGGCCGCCCAGTCGTGCCCGAAGGGGCCCGATGAGCTACGTCGTCGCCGGCTATGTCGTCGTCCTCAGCGTCCTGTTCCTGTACGGGGCCCAGCTCGTGTGGCGACGCGGCCGTCTGATCCGGGCCGCTGAACGGGTCGAGGCATTCGCCGGCGCGGCTGATGACGTACCGAGGTCCACCTCCGGCGCGGGGGAAGACCCCGGGGCCCCCGGGCGATGACCACCGCGCCTCCCATCCCGTCGTCCTCCGACGAAGCGCATGGCGACCCGGGCCGGACCGGACCGACCCGGCCCCCGACCAACCCCCCGCCGACCGGACCACGCCGGCTCCGCTACGCAGTGGTGGGCCTGGTGCTGGCCGGCTCGTTCGCCTTTCTGCTGGTCAAGGGGCTCGGCACCGCCCTCAACTTCTACCTCCCCGCCGACCAGGCCCTGCACCAGAAGGCGAGCCTCGGCGACAAGACGTTCAACCTCGAAGGTGTGGTGCAACCCGGCTCGATCCGCCAGACCCCGAACGGCGTGAACTTCGTGCTCACCGCCGGAGCGGCCCGGCTGCAGGTCGAGAACACCGGGAGTCCACCCCAGCTCTTCCAGGTCGATATCCCTGTCATCGCCGTCGGACACTTCAGCGGCACGACGTTCGTCTCCAACCAGATCCTGGTCAAGCACTCCTCGAACTACATCGCTCAGCATCCGGGGCGGGTCACGTCGCCCAATGGGACCAAGCGATGACCGGCGGCCCGACCCGTAGCCGGTGGGTCGCCGGTCACCGGCAGTGAACGGGGCCCTCGGCCACACCGGCGTCCTGCTCGGGTTCGTCGCCGCCCTCGCCGGTGTGACGGTCATCGCCGTCGGTCTGGCCCGGGGCCGTTCATCGACGACGCGCCACGGCCAGGTCTACGCCCCCCTCGTCCTCCTCGGCGGCGTGATCGCCCTGGTCGCCATGGAGCACGCGCTGCTGGCCCACGACTTCTCGCTCAGCTACGTGGCCGCCAACAACAGCCGGGCCACACCGTGGCTCTACTCCTTCACCGGGTTGTGGTCGGCGCTGGCCGGCTCGATCCTGCTGTGGGGGGTCGTGCTCGGCGGCTACGCCACCGCCATGGTGTGGCGGTTCCGGAGGCGGGCCGGTGAGGACCTGGTGGGTTGGGCCACCCTGGTGGTCTACGTGGTCGCCGCCTTCTTCTTCGGACTCATG
>DASZGT010000127.1:0-3779 GCA_035938575.1 Acidimicrobiales bacterium | reverse complement strand
CGCACGGACTGGGGGGTGCAGGGCTATGTGGCCTACTCCAAGATGTGCACCCACCTCGGCTGCCCGGTGGGCCTCTACCAGGAGCAGACCCAGCAGCTGGTCTGCCCCTGCCACCAGTCGATCTTCAACGTGAACGCCGGTGCGGTGCCCGAATTCGGCCCGGCTCCCCGGCCTCTGCCACAATTGCCGCTGAAGGTGGACTCGGCCGGGTTCCTGCGGGCCCAGGGCGGTTTCGACCAGGCCGTCGGCCCCGGCTTCTGGGAGAGGCCATGATCGACAAGACCATCGACAAGTCGCTCCGCTGGGTCGATGACCGCCTGGGCGTGGCCAAGGGCGGCCGCGTCTTCCTCGACAAGATCTTCCCCGACCACTGGTCGTTCCTGTTGGGTGAGATCGCCCTCTATTCCTTCGTGGTGCTGGTGGCGACCGGCGTGTTCCTCTCGCTCTTCTACGTGCCCTCGGCCCACGAGATCGTCTACCACGGCGCGTACGCCCCGCTGCGGGGCCAGCGGGTGTCCGAGGCCTACGCCTCCTCGGTCGGGCTCTCCTTCGACGTGAAGTCCGGCCTCCTCATGCGCCAGGCGCACCACTGGGCGGCCGACATCTTCCTCGGCTCGATCGCCGTGCACATGGCCCGCACCTTCTTCACCGGAGCCTTCCGCAAGCCCCGCGAGTTCAACTGGCTGGTCGGGGTGACCATGCTCATCCTCGGCATCCTCAACGGGTTCCTCGGGTACTCCCTCCCCGACGACCTGGTCTCCGGCACCGGCATCCGCATCGCCTACTCGATCATCGAGTCCATTCCCCTGGTGGGGAGCTACATCGCCTTCTTCCTGTTCGGGGGCAACTACCCGGGCAACGGGGTGATCATTCCCCGGTTCTTCATCCTGCACGTGCTCATCCTGCCGCTGCTCATCATCGGCCTGTTGGCCGCCCACCTCGGCCTCCTGGTCAAGCAGAAGCACACCCAGTTCGCCGGCAAGGGGAAGACCGAGGACAACGTGGTCGGCTCACCCATGTTCCCGACCTTCATCGCCAAGACGACCGGCTTCCTCTTCACGGTCACCGCCGTCACCTTCCTGCTCGGCGGCTTCGCCCAGATCAACCCCATCTGGCAATTCGGGCAGTACGAGCCCTACCAGATCTCCTACGCCGTGCAGCCGGACTGGTACATGGGCTGGCTCGACGGTGCGCTGCGCATCATGCCCAGCTGGGAATGGGTCGGATGGGGGCACACCATCCCGCTGGAGGTCTTCCTGCCCGCGGTGATCTTCCCCGGCCTGATCTTTAACATCTTCATCGTGTGGCCGTTCATCGAGTCCAGGCACACCAAGGACCTGGCGTATCACAACCTGCTCGACCGACCCCGCGACCGACCGCTGCGGACCGCGGCCGGGGTAGCCATGCTGACCCTCTTGTTCATGGTGTTCTTCGCCTCGTCCACCGACGTGCTGGCCAATTTCTTCCAGGTGCCTCTGGTCGGCGTGCTGTGGTTCTTCAGGATCGCGGTGATCGTCGCCCCCGTCATCGCCGCGGTGGTGGCGTACAAGATCTGCAACGAGATGCGCGCCGCCGAGGGCATCGGCAAGCGCAAGCGGCCCCAGATCGTCACCCGCTCGTCGACCGGCGAGTACTCCACCACCGAAGCCGAGCCCCGGCCTGGGGACGGCGTCGACGAGCTGGACGCCATTCCCGTCCCGACCTACATCGACCTGGTTCCGCCCGAGCTGGCCACCGGTGCCGGGGTGCGTCGGGTGATGCGCTGATCAGGTTCATCGGCACGCTCCGATGACTTGTGCGGGGGCGTGACGTCACACTCCCATGAGCGCCACCAACCTCGCCGACCTGTATGAAGCCCCCCTGATCGAGTGGGACCGCATCGAGACGCGGCTCGGTCAGGGAGTAAGCCAGGCCCCGGAGACCGGCGGCCCGAACCGCCACACCTCTTGGCTCGCCACCGTCAACCCGGACGGGGAGCCCGCACGTCACCGGCATCGGCGCGCTCTGGGTCGAGGGTGCATTCTGGTTCGAGACCGGCGCCCGGACGCGCAAGGGGAAGAACCTGGCCCGCGATCCGCGCTGTACGTTGAGCGCTGCCACCCGCGAGTTCGACCTGACGGTGGACGGCGAGGCCCGCAAGGTGACGGACCGCGCCACGGTTGCCGCCATGGCCGGACGCTGGGCCAAGCAGGGCTGGCCCGCCCGCGTCGACGAAACCGGTCTGGCGCTGACAGCCGAGTTCAGCGCACCCTCGGCTGGTCCGCCGCCGTGGTTCGTCTACCGCCTCAGGGCCCGGTCGGCGACCGCCGTCCTCACCGTTGAGCCGGGCGGCGCCACCCGTTGGGAGTTCTAGGTCACGACATCGACGGGACCGACGCGCCCACCTGGTGCAACTCGATGGCATTTCCGGCCGGGTCGTTGATGAACGTCTGGCGGTTGGCCCCCGTGCTCATGGGGTCGGCGACCTCGATGTGCTTCGAGCGCAACTCACGCACCACGGCGTCGAGATCACCGACGCGGATGGCGAAGTGCTGGCCCAGGTTGTGGGGGACCGGAGCCTGGACCAGGTGCACCTGTTGGCCGCCCAGGTCGATCCAGGCTCCGGCGATCCCGAAGTCGGGTCGGTCGGAGCGCAGGGTGCCCCCGAGCACACCGGTGTAGAACTCCACGCCCTCGCCCACGTCCGACACATTGAGGGCGACGTGGTGAATGGCGAGTGGTTCCATGGAAAGGGATTCTGTCCCGTCCGCCAGGGCTGCGCAACGGACGGGCCGCCAACCGTGTCCCGCGGGGATCCAACCCGCCGGTCAGCGATGCCGGAGCTGGGCGAGGCCTTCGACGGCGATCTTCTCGAAGACGTCGGGGTCGGTGGCAAAGACCGAGTCGGGGACCGGCCAGTGGATGACGAGATCGGTGATGCCCAGCGCCTGATAGCGCCCGGCCCAGTCCACGAAGGCGTCGACGGAGGCCAGGGGCTGCTCGGCCGTCGAGCCCTGGAGCAGCACCTTGTCGATCGAATCGAAACTCCGCCCCCGCTGGGCGCAGGCGGCTTCGAGCCCGTCCAGTTGGGCTCGCACCACTGCGGGGGCCTCGGACGCCGGCACCCCGGCCGCATCGAGGGGATCCCCGTACGTCACCCACCCTTGTCCGAACTCGGCCGCCAGCCGGAACCCCCGCGGGCCGGTGGCGGCCACCACGATGGGCACCCTCGGCTGCTGCACGCCGCCGGGGACCATGCGGGCCTCGTGGGCGGAATAGTGGGTGCCTTCCTCGGTGGTCGATGCCTGGGTGAGCAGCGTGTGCAGCAGCGGGAGGAACTCGCCGAACCGGTCGGCCCGCTCCCGGGGCGGCCACGGCGCCTGGCCCAGGACGGTGGCGTCGAATCCGGTGCCGCCCGAGCCGATGCCCACGGTGAGGCGCCCGGCCGAGACGTCGTCCAGTGTCATCAGCTCCTTGGCCAGCGTGACCGGGTGCCGGAAGTTCGGCGACGTCACCATGGTCCCGATTCGGAGGCGCCTGGTGGCGGTGGCCGCGGCGACCAGCGTCGGGATGGCGCCGAACCACGGTCGGTCTCGGAAGCTGCGCCACGAGAGGTGGTCAAAGGTGTATCCGGTGTGGAATCCCAGCCCCTCCGCCTGCCGCCAGATCTCCCGGCCCTCGGCCCAGCGATAGGTGGGGAGGATCACCGTGCTCAGACGCATGAGCGCGAATCTAGGTTGTTGGTCGAGGCGTCGGCGCCGACGGGCGTGGGTGCGCCCAGGTCACCACGGCCGTCCGGT
>DASZGT010000126.1:0-3237 GCA_035938575.1 Acidimicrobiales bacterium | reverse complement strand
GAGGCGGCGGAGGAGAGGCCGCGGGCCTCGATGATGGCGGCGCCCCGCTTCTGCACCGTGGTGATGAACTCCCCCTGCAGCCAGTCGAGGTCGTCGATGACCTCGCCGGCTGGCTTGCCGTCGAGGAGGGCATTGGCGTAGTCGGGGAACTGGGTGGCGGAGTGGTTGCCCCAGATGGCCATGTTGGTCACCGAGGCCACCGGGACCCCGGCCCGGTGAGCGAGCTGGCTCTTGGCCCGGTTCTCGTCGAGGCGGGTCATGGCGAACCAGCGGTCACCCGGCACCTCGGGGGCACTCGACCGGGCGATCAGACAGTTCGTGTTGCAGGGGTTGCCGACCACCAGCACCCGCACATCCGAGGCGGCGTTGGCGGCGATGGCGCGGCCCTGGGGGCCGAAGATCCCCCCGTTGACCGTCAGCAGGTCTCCCCGCTCCATTCCCGCCTTGCGCGGGATGGAGCCGACCAGCAGCGCCCACGAGGTGCCGTCGAAGGCAGTATCGAGATCGGTGGTGGTGATGATATCGCTGACCAGGGGAAACGAGCAGTCGTCGACCTCCATAACCACGCCCTCGAGCGCCTTCATGGCCGGCTCGATCTCGAGGAGCCGGAGCACCACGGGCTGGTCGGGGCCCAGCAATTGGCCCGAGGCGATGCGGAACAGAAGGGCGTAGCCGATCTGGCCCGCAGCCCCGGTGACGGTGATGTGGATCGGAGAGTTGGCGGCCATGGAGGCGAGGCTAATCGGACCGGTTCCGGTCGGTCGAACCTGGCCGTCACTTCGCCGTGACTGCCTCTCTGACGTCTCCCCGACGGTGCGTCCCGGACCTACAGCCGGTCCACGATGGCAGCCGCGAACTCCGAGCACTTGACCTCGGTGGCGCCGTCCATCAGACGGGCGAAATCGTAGGTGACCACCTTGTCGGCGATGGTGGCCTCGAGGGCGGCCACGATGTCCGCCGCCGCCCCGGTCCAACCCAGGTGCTCGTACATCATGACCCCGGACAGCACGACCGAACCCGGGTTGACCTTGTCCTGCCCGGCATACTTGGGAGCCGTCCCATGGGTGGCCTCGAAGATGCCGTGACCGGTGACGTAGTTGATGTTCCCGCCGGGGGCGATGCCGATCCCGCCGACCTGGGCGGCCAGTGCATCGGAGAGATAGTCGCCGTTGAGATTGGTGGTGGCGATCACATCGAATTCCTCGGCCCGGGTGAGCACCTGTTGCAACGTGATGTCGGCGATGCCGTCCTTCACCAAGAGCTTGCCGTCCGGCTTGCCCCCACAGTCGTCCCAACCGACCGCCACGTCCGCAAACTCCTCCCGCACCAGCTCGTAGCCCCAGTTGCGAAAGGCGCCCTCCGTGAATTTCTGGATGTTCCCCTTGTGGACCATGGTCACGCTCCGCCGCCCGTGGGACAGGGCGTAGTTGATGGCCGCCCGGATCAGCCGCTTCGACCCGAATTCGGAGATCGGCTTGATGCCGATGCCCGAGCCCTCGCGTACCTCCCAGCCCATCTCGTCGCGGAGGAAGGCGGAGAGCTTGTCCGCCTCGGGGGTGAAGGCCTCGGCCTCGAGGCCGGCGTAGATGTCCTCGGTGTTCTCGCGGAAGATGACCATGTCGACCTTCTCGGGGTGGAGCACCGGGGAGGGCACGCCGGTGAACCAGCGCACGGGCCGGAGGCAGACGTAGAGGTCGAGGATCTGCCGGAGCGCCACGTTGAGGGAGCGGATCCCACCGCCGACCGGTGTCGTCAGCGGCCCTTTGATCCCGATCAGGTGGGAGCGGAAGGTCTCGACGGTCTCGTCCGGCAACCAGCTGCCCGTCTCGTCGAATGCCTTCTGCCCGGCCAGGACCTCCTTCCATGCCACCGACTTGCCGTGCTTGGCCGCCGCGGCGTCCAGGACCAGCTTGGCTGCGGGCCAGATGTCCACGCCGGTGCCATCGCCCTCGATGAATGGGATGATCGGTTGGTCGGTGACGTGGAGGGTCCCATCAGGTCCCTGCGTGATCAGATCGGGCATGGGCGGCAGCCTATCGGCACCCCTCCCCGCCTTGGCCAGCTCAGCGGTCCGTTCCGACTCGAGCGGGCACCGGATCGGCTCACGGCCGGTGCGGCGACCGGTTGCACCGGGGGATCGGCGCCGTCCGCCGGCAGGACGCGACGCGCAGGCTCGCACTTGCCAGGTGAGGCAACTTGGAAGTGAGTCAGGTGTCGAGGCGCTCCAGGAGGTGGACGTCCACGCTCTCACCCGCCTCCTTCCCGATCGCAGTCCGGAGGTCGGCCTTGACCGGGAGTTTGTGGGTGCCGTCGCCCAGGGCCATGAACGAGCTCCGGAACGGCTGCCCGTCGACGGTGCCCCGCACCTTGATCAGCCCGCGCGTCCCGAAGTATTCGACCGAGCCGTCCATGACCACGTAGGTCCAGCCACCGGGACTGGGGCTCTTCTGCAGGGTGGCGGTGAACCGCTTGTCCAACACGCCTCGCCTCCTCATCGCCTGTGCGCCGCGGATGGCGTTCCGCAACGACAGGAGAGACGTCCACCAGGCCCGGAACTCATCGGCCTCTGTCGAAGCCGATGATTGGCGCGGCGGTGTCGGTCGCTCAGACTGCTGCCAACCCGAGGGCGGAGTAGATCTCGCGGGTGGCGCTCGAACGGTTGAGCGTGTAGAAGTGCAGCCCGGGGACGCCCGCGCCCAGGAGCTGATCGCACAGCTCAGTGGCGATGGCCACTCCTTCGTCCCGGACGGCATCCTTGCCTCCCCTACCGTCGGCGGCTTGCAGACGGTCGACCATCCACTCCGGTACGGCGGCACCCATGGTGGCCATGCGGGGCACCGAGCTCAGGCTGGTCACCGGCATGATTCCCGGGAGCACCGGCTTGTCCACACCTCGGTCGGCCAGGTCCGCCACCAGGCCGACGTACTCGGACGCCTCGAAGAAGAACTGCGAGATGGCGAAGTCGGCCAGGGCCAACTTGGCGGCCAGGTGATCGCGGTCGCTGGCCACGTCGGGCGACAGCGGGTGGCAGCTCGGCTGCGCGGCCACGCCGACCGAAAAGCCGCCGATGGCCCGGGCCAGCTCGACCAGCTCAGAGGCGTGGTTCAACTCGCCGGGGCCGTCGTCGGGTCCGGTCGGGGGGTCACCGCCCAGCGCCATGAGGTTCTCCACTCCGGCCATCCGGTACGCCACCAGGATGTCGGCGAGCTCCAGCCGGGTGTGGGCCACACAGATCAG
>DASZGT010000125.1:0-2640 GCA_035938575.1 Acidimicrobiales bacterium | reverse complement strand
CACCGACGATCGGACCCGGGCCATCGACGGGGCCGACTTCGTCATCATCCAGCTGCGGGTGGGTGGCCAGGCGGCCCGGCACACCGACGAGACCCTTCCCATCGGGTACGGCTGCCTGGGTCAGGAGACGACCGGCCCGGGAGGGCTGGCCAAGGCCCTGCGCACCGTCCCCCTGGTCCTCGAGATCGCCGAGGAGACGGCCCATAGGGCTGCGCCCGGCGCCTGGCTGGTGGACTTCACCAATCCCGTGGGCATCGTGACCCAGGCCCTGGCTGACGAGGGACACCGCGCCGTCGGCCTGTGCAACGTGGCCATCACCGTCCAACGACGCATCGGGCACTACCTCAGGGTCGACCCGGACGCCGTCGAGCTCGAGCACGTGGGGCTCAACCATCTGACCTGGGCCCGGTCGGCCGTGGTCGACGGGGTCGACCGGATGCCCGAGCTGCTGGATCGGTTCAGCCCCGAGCTCGAGCTGGAGAGCGGCACCCCGGCCGGGCTGCTCCGCCTGCTGGGGGCACTGCCCTCGTACTACCTGCACTACTACTACTGCCTCGACCAGGACGTGGCCGAGCAGGCGGCGCCGGGCTGGCGCTCGAGGGCCGAGGTGGTGGCGGAGCTGGAGGCCGAGTTGCTGGCCGAGTACCGCGACCCGTCCGTGGTCACCAAGCCCGAGAAGCTCTCCTGGCGCGGCGGCTCCTTCTACTCCGAGGCCGCGGTCCGGCTCATCGCCTCGCTCCATGCCGGAACCGGTGACGTCCAGGTGGTGGACGTCCGCAACGACGGTGCCCTCTCCGGCCTGCCCGACGATGCCGTGGTGGAGATCCCCTGCACCGTCGACCGCGACGGCGCCCATCCGCTGCCCCAGCGTCCCCTGCCGGCGGACATGTCCGGCCTGGTGGCGCACTGCAAGGCCTACGAACGCCTGGCCGTGGAGGCCGCCCTGTCGGGGAGCCGCGAGACCATGATCAGGGCCCTGGTGGCCAATCCCCTGGTGGGTCAGTATCCCCGAGCCGAGCAGTTGGCGGACGCCCTGCTGTCGGCCAACCGGCGCTTCCTGCCCCGATTCTTCCCCGAATGAGGTGGGCCCGGGCATCGGCTTTTCGTGGACCACTGGTTCCAAGTGACTTCTCTGGCGGCCCCGAAGCCGCCAGCTTCTTTCAGGTCGCCTGTTCGGCGGCCAAGAGGGCCAGTCCAGCCCCAAGGATGTTGCGAGCGGCGTTTATGTCTGCATGGGAGGTGTGCCCACAGCACAGACAGCAGAACTCCGCTTGGGTGACGCGGTTGCCAGTCGACGTGGCCACAGTTGTGACAGGTTGAGCCGACGCAGCGTGGCCTGCTCGGAGGAGAACGACCAGACACATATGTCGGGTCTGGCCTCACGGATTGCTCGCAGTTGCGCCGACTGCGAGTTATAGGAAATTGGGCCCTTCGGCCGGTCGGGGCCGAAATACCGGGGCGAACGCCGCACAACCCGCTCATAGGCGTCCCTACGCTCTTGCAGGGCCGCATTGTAGAGATCCCGGTGGGCGTCGAGGCACTGGCCCAGAGCAAGATGCTGTTTGACCGTCGGACGTAGTCTGAATCGATAAGACCGTCTCATGTGGAATCCCACTTCCACCGCTGGTCCCGCTCCGAGTTGCCCCGGGGGCGTTGGGCCACCGCTACCGAAGGTTCGGTAAAGAGGACACCACCCGGAAGTCGACGATCACTCATGACAGTCGAACCCTACGGTGGGGGTGTAACAGCCTGCGGGCTGCGCTGGAACTCCGATTCTCCTGACGGGTAGAAGCCGCCAGTCCCCCTGTGACCTGCCAGCATTGAGAGAACGATTCTGGGATTCGCCAATCCGCTCGACGACGTTGTTGCATTCCTCTCCGGCCTGGACGAACACTCCGGCGGGGTGCTGCTCGAGCTGATGCCGATAGTTCCGCTGGCAGAGTCGGTGGCGGCTCGATGGAGGCGGGGTGGATTGTGCCCGCTGAGGGCGGCGCTCAGGTCCCGGCACCAGGAGGCTCGGGGCGGTCGACGGGCACACCACCCGAGGCCACCACGGTGAGGGCGTGGTCGGTGGGCACTGAGGGGGTCACGACCACCACGGTGGCGGCATCGCCCTGGTAGTACCAGCCCTGGGCCTGGGAGCCCACCGGCCGCCGGTCGAGCGGGTGCCCGTTCAGCGTCACCTGGGACGGTTGGGTGAGATCCACCATCTCGAGGCGGTAGCGGGCGGCGGTGGGCGCCCCCGGGTAGTGACCGCGGGATGGGCCGATGGTCACTCCGGTGGCGGTGGCGGTGCCCCGTGGCCCGGTGGACCGGACCGCATCGGTGATCGGGGTCGTTGTGAACTGCCCCCGGGAGTACCCGAGCCCGGCACCGCTGTCGCCGTACAGGCTGAATGCCCCGCCCGAGCCGGAGAAGACCTTGAGGACCAGAGGCCCCGAGGAGGCGCTCGAGCCGCTCGACGACGAGGTCGACGGCCCGGTGGCGGGCGACTGCTCGGGGATGATCCCGCCTCCACGCACGAACACCGGCATGCGGCTCAGGGGCACCGACAGGGAGGCGGTCGTCGGCCCGGTGAACGTGGCCCCGGTGAAGTAGTCCACCCACCGCCCCGGCGGGAACCACACCGTGGTGCTGGCC
>DASZGT010000124.1:0-6495 GCA_035938575.1 Acidimicrobiales bacterium | reverse complement strand
TCCGGACGTCGAAGCGGCCGGACCGTCAGGCGACCGCCGCAGGTCCCCGCATGGTAGTGGAACGGCCGCCGGCGGTTGTGACCTGGAGCACGGCGGACGGCGCCGCCCGGTGGCCGATTCCTTCTGGTGGTGGGTCTGGATCACCGGGGGGACGGGTCTCCGTGCGGGACCGATCGGCTCCACCGCCGATCGGGCGGGCACCGATAGGCTCCCCCTGAATGTCAGCCACGACCCTGCGTGCTTCGACGTCCAAGCGGCCCCATCGGGCCTTCAAGGCGCGTCGCCGAACCGAGCTCGGCCTGCTGGTGGCGGCTTCGGCCATCGTCGTGGCCACCTACACCCTCATGATCCTGGGGAACACCAAGTCACCGCCCTCCGATGTCATCCCGCTCATGATCATCATGCTCTCCTTGGGCGGCGTGGCCCACATCGCCAACCGCATCTTCGTGCCCAACGCGGTGGCGGTGGTCCTTCCCATCGCCTTCCTGTTGAACGGCCTCGGCTACGTGATGATCGTGCGCATCGATCTGGCCAATGCCTCGAACTACGCACCCTTGCAGGCGGCATGGACCGCTGGCGGGGTGGCCGCCTATGTGCTCACCCTGGCCGTGATCCGCCGGTCCCGCGACCTCGACCGGTACCGCTATCTCCTGCTGGCGGGCGCGGTCGTCTTGCTGCTCCTCCCCCTGGTCCCCCACTTCGGCCAGAACATCCGTGGAGCCAGGCTCTGGATTCACTTCGGGCAGTTCTCCTTCCAACCGGTGGAGCTGGCCAAGATCGTGCTAGCTATCTTCTTCGCCTCGTACTTCGCCGAGAAGCGGGAGCTGCTGACCATCCCCACCGCCCGGTTCGGCAACCGCCTGGTTCTCGACCCCCGGCCCCTGGCCACCATCGGGCTGGCGTGGGTGTTCGCCATCGGGGTGATGAGCCTCGAGCACGACATCGGCTTTTCGGCCATGCTGTTCACCCTCTTCATCGGCCTGCTGTGGGTGACCACCGGGCGCACCGGCTACCTGGTGCTCGGGGTGGTCCTGTTCGCCGTCGGTGCCTATCTGGCCAGTCACTTCTTCTCTCAGACCCATATCCGGGTGGAGATCTGGCTGGATCCGAACAAGCCCCTCCCCGCCGACCCAGGCGGGCAGCTCCGGATGGCCTGGTACGCGCTGGGCAGCGGAGGCATCGGCGGGTCGGGACTCGGGCTGGGATTCGGCGCCTACAAGGTCCCCCAACCGAACACCGACTTCATCTTCTCGATCCTCGGCGAGGAGATGGGCCTGCTCGGCTCCACCATGGTGGTGGCTGCCTTCCTGCTGCTGGTGGGGACGGGTCTCCGGATCGCCCAGGCCGCCCGGTCCGAGTTCGCCAAGCTCACCGCGGCCGGCCTCACCATGATCATCGGCTTCCAGGCCTTCTTCATCATGGCCGGGATCGTTCGGCTCCTCCCCCTGACGGGGATCTCCCTGCCGTTCGTGGCCTATGGAGGATCCGCCCTCGTCGCCAACTACGTGCTGATCGCCTTGCTCATGCGCATCTCTGACGAGGGCGGAGCGGCGGTCGATACGGCCGACCAGACGCAATTCGAGAAGAGTCAGGAACGGCGGGAGCGACTGTTGAGCGGCGGTTGAGCGGCGGCGGATCCGCGGCTGAGCCGGGGCTGGGTGGCAGCGGTCCGATCACTCGGCCGGCGCCGGTCCCGGTGGCAGGACATCCCCTTCCAGGTCGAGCAGCCGGCGGTCGATGAGGATGGGCACGGGCACCGGCTGGAGCAAGGCCACGGTCAGGGCGTCGGAGGGCCGGCACGAATGGACCGATCGTCCGCTCCGGCCCTGGAGATCGAGTTCGGCGAAGTAGATCGAGCCCTGTCGCCCGACGAGGCGGACGGCGACCACATCGACGTCGAAGGACTGCAAGATCCCGCTCAGGAGCTCGGGGGTCAGGGGCCGGGGGGTCGGAATCCTGCGCATGGCGTGGGAGAGGACCACGGCCTCCGGCAACCCCACGGAGAATGACAACTGGCGCCGGGGCGACTCGGACTCGCGGAGGACCACCGTCGGATGCTGGTTGGGAAGGTCGACCGAGACGGCGGACACCAGCGCCATCGAGAACCGGGACAACTGCGGGTCCGGGGCCACGGCGTCGGCGGGCTCCTCGCCGGCAACGACTGGTCCGTCGCTCCCCGGTGACGGAGCCTCTGCGTGCGCGGGCTCCGGCGGAACCGGCGCATCGACCGGCGCATCGACCGGCGTGTCCCCGGCCTCCGACAGCACCGGGTCCGGTGCCGCCACGTGCCCGCCACGGGGGTCGGTCACCGGACACTCCGTGCGTTGACACTGAGGGTCAGCCCGATGGCGGCGAAGAAGACGACGACCGACGAACCTCCGTAGGAGAGGAAGGGCAAGGGGATCCCGGCCACCGGCATGATCCCCATGTTCATGCCCACGTTCTCGAAGATCGAAAACACCAGCAGGGCGAAGACCCCCGAACAGAGCAGGCGACCGAAGTTGTCACGGGCCAGCTGGGCCGTCCGGAGCACCCGCCACGCCACGACGCCGTAGACCATGAGGAGCACTCCTGCCCCGACGAACCCGAGCTGCTCGCCGACCGCGGAGAAGATGAAATCGGTCTTCTGCTCGGGGACATAGGCCAGGTTGGTGAGGGCGCCGTGAAACAGTCCCTGACCGAACACACCCCCCACGGCGATGGCTTCCTTGGCCTGGGTCACGTTGTAGATGGCGTTCTGGCTGGCGCCGTTGGGAGAGATGAAACTGGTCAGGCGGTCGATCTGGTAGTGCTTCACCAACCCCACGTTGATGGCGACGATGACCAGCAGCACCGCTCCGACAATCAAGAGCACCAGATAGCGGCCGGGGATGCCGGCCGCGGCCAACATCACCATCAGGATCACCATCATCACGATGCCGGTCCCGAGGTCGGGCTGCTTGATGACCAACAGGATCGGTAGGGCGGCCAGCAGCACCACCCGGACCAGGTCGCGGAAGTCGAGACCGTCCGGCCGTCGCGAGCAGTAGGTGGCGATGGCGATGATCAATACCAGCGTGGCGAACTCGGAGGGCTGCAGCTGTTGGCCCCCCACCGAGAACCAGCGTTGGGAGCCCTGCGAGCTCGACCCCAGAGCCAGGACGCCGAGCAGGCCCACGAGGATGGCCACGTAGAGCACGGTGCTGATCTGCTCGAGGCGCCGGTAGTCGAACAGCGCCACGGCCGCCATCACCACCACTCCGAGGACCACGAAGACGGCCTGGCGCTTGAGGTAGTAGTGGGGATCGAGGCGGGCCAGGGACAGGTTGCCCCTGGTGGCGGAGTAGATGATGATGACCCCGCCCACGGCCAGGAGCATGGTGCTCGCCAGCAGCACCAGATCGAAGCGGGCAGAGACGTGCCGCGGCCGGGTGGCGATGGTTGCTGGGGCGTAGTTCACCAAGGTGCTCCGGGCCACCAGGCTACCCGCCTCCCCGGGGCCCCTTCCCGCGCCTCGTTACGTGCGGGCCTGCGCGGAGCCCGGTCCGCTCACCGCCCGCCACATGGATTCCACCGGCGGATCCTGTCCGGTCCAGAGGCCCACCTGCAGGGCGGCCTGGTGGACCAGCATCCCGAGCCCGTTGGACGTGTCCGCCCCGCGCTGTCGGGCCGCGACCAGCCACGGGCTCACCGGGGGGTGGTACACCAGGTCCACCACGCACTGGCCCTTGACCAGCAGGGCAGGGTCGATCGGCCACTCGGGTGGTCCCCCCTCGTGATTCGCGCCCATGCCGAGTGGAGTGGCGTTGACCACCAGATCGCACCGGGTGGCGTCTCCGGGCACGCCCACGCTCCCGACGGGGCCGGCCAACCCAGCGGCTCGAGCCCCGCGGTCAGCCGATCGGTTGACCACCACCACCTCGCGGGCCCCGGCGTCGGCCAGGCCGACGATGACCGCCCGAGCCGCGCCACCCGCCCCGACGACCAGGCAGCGCCGCCCGTTCGGGTCGAAGTGGTCGCCGCGGCGCAGCGCGGCCACCAATCCAGGACCGTCGGTGCTGTCACCCCACGACGGGCCCGCGCCGAGGACCACGCAGTTGACCGCACCCAACCGCTCGGCCAGCGCCGATCGACTCTCGACCACGGCGGCCGCGGCGTCCTTGTGGGGCATGGTGACCGACAGGCCTCGCATGCCCAACGCCTCGGCACCGGTGATGGCCTTTCCGGCGTGTCCGGCCGCCACCCGAAATCCCACCGACACCCAGTCGATCCCGAGTTCGGCGAAGGCAGTGTTGTGCAGGAGGGGCGAGAGGGAGTGGGCAACCGGATCCCCGATCACACCGACCACGGCGGTGGCCGCCGACAGCGGGACGGCTGGCGACGAACCGGCGGTGATCGGCATCAGGACAGTCTGGCCTCTGGATCAGGCCAGGCCGCGCTGCTTGGCCAAGGCCTCGTTGGACTGCTGTTGGGCAAAGGTGTCCGCGAAGGCCTCGGTGCCGTCGGACTGGACGACCACGAAGTACAGCCACGTCCCCGCCGGCGGGTTGAGGGCGGCCTGGAGGGCCGCCCGCGAGGGAAAGCAGATCGGCGTCGGGGTCAGGCCCTTGTTCAGGTAGGTGTTGTAGGGCGACACCAGTTGGAGGTCCTTGGCCGACACGGGACCACCGTCTCGTCCCTCGCTGTACAGCACCGTCGAGTCCATCTGCAGCGGCATGTCGTGCTGGAGGCGATTGAGGACGACCCGGGCCACCGGGCCCAGGTTCTTGGCGATGACACCCTCCTTTTCCACGATGGAGGCGACGGTGACGACCTGGTAGGGCGTCAGGCCCAACTGGGCCGAGCCTGAAGCCAGTCCCAGTGCGCCCGCCTGGGCGTCGAACCGATCGATCATCTTGGTCAACAGTTGTGTATCCGACTCGCCGGGGACGATGACGTAGGTCCCCGTGCCCAGCAGGCCGTCGAGATTGGTCGAGCCCGCGGGCTGCCAGGGCGAGTGCAGGGCCCCACCCGTGGCCAGAGCGCTGAACGCGGCCGCGGAATGGCCGGGCAATTGGCCCACCCGCTGGGCCACCTCCGCCACGGTGAACCCCGGGGGCACGGCCAGGGGGAAGACGTTGGGACCGGCCGAGATCACGTTGTCGACGGAGCTGAAGCTCGTGTTCTTGTGGAAGGCATAGGCGCCGGCCTGCACCCCGGGAATGCTGTGGACCTGGCTCCAGATGCGATAGGCCAGTGAGCTTCCGATGACTCCCTTGGAGGCGAGCGTGCCCGCCAGCTGGTTGACACCGGAGCCCGGTCGGACGGTCACGATGACCTGGGGCCCCGCGGGCCCCGAGGGATTGGCCTCGCTGTCGACCCACAGATACCCGCCCACGATGACCCCGAGACCGAGCAGGACGAAGACCAGCGCGGCGATCCGCCACGGATGACGGAACCACCCTCGACCACTCGGCGCCGCGCCGGCAGCCGGCACGCCCTCGCCCTGGGCGCGGCCCGCGCTCGGACCCGCGGTGCCCGGCTCCGTGTACGGCTCAGTGTTCGGCTCTGGGTTGGGCGCTGGGTACGGCTCTGTGCCCGGCTCCGACGGTGGCCCGTCCGGCCCGCTCCCGGTCATCGTCGGGCTCCGCTCGACTCGAGCCACGCCGACAGCATCACGGCGGCCGCGGCCTGGTCCACGACCTGGCGCCTGCCGCGCTCGTCGGCCCCGCCGGCGGCCAGGGCCTGATGAGCGGTGACGGTGGTGAGGCGCTCGTCGAACAGCTCGACCTCGATGCCCCGGGGCTCGAGCAGCCCGCGCAGGACTGCCGCCTCCTCGACCGCCGCCATGGCGGCGCGGCCCCTGGACCCGTCAAGGGAGAGAGGAAGGCCCACCACCACGACCACCACCCCGTCGTCGACGGCCATCTCGACGAGCCGCCTGCGGTCGCCCTCGATGTCGGCGGTGCGGACCAGGGTCGTCCTGGGCAGCGCCATGGTGCCGGCGGAGTCGGTGACGGCGATCCCGATGCGGCGGGATCCCAGATCGACACCGAGCGCACGACCCCGGCGAGGCGGGGCATCGCCCGTCATCGCCGGTCAGTCACCGCTGAGGACCCGTCGTGCCTCGTCCAGAGCCCGATCGATGCCGTTGGGGTCGTTGCCGCCCGCCAGCGCCATCTCCGGCGAGCCTCCCCCGCCGCCGCCCAGCAGCGGCGCGATCTGCTTGACCAGGTCCTCGGCATCCACCTGGGCCTCGCCCCGACCGCCGTTGCCTTCGGCCGAGACGGCCACCGCGGCCTTGTGGCCGTCGGGGCTTCCGCCCAACACCACGGCCCGGAGCCCGGCCGTGGTGCGAGCGCTCTGGGCCAGGTTCCGGAGGAGGTCGGGTGACAGGCCGTCGCGCCGGGCCACCACCACCCCGCTCAAGGCCGTTGCGGCCAGGCTGGCGGCCTCAGATTGGAGCTCGCGACCCCGGGCCTGCTCGAGCGACTTCTCGGCGGCGCGCTGCCGCTCCAGCAGCCGGTCGATGGCCTC